>NZ_JAVIJB010000058.1:0-35119 GCF_033977165.1 Mesorhizobium captivum | reverse complement strand
CTTCTTCACACTTGACCACACCACGAAGCAAATGTGTGCGCACGCTAGCCCACAAGGGGAGAAGGGAGAGTGGGCGCTTCACCCCCCAAAACTGCCCAGCGCGCTTGGCTGCATGTAGTTGCGCCCGACATAAAGCAGCGCCGCCTCGTCGCTGCCGTGGCGGATGTCGACGACGCGGCCGAACATCACATTGTGCGTGCCGACCTTGTTCACAGCGCCGATCTCGCAGTCGAAGCTGACGATGGCATCTAACAGCGCCGGCATGCCGGAGGGCATGGTCTGCCAGCGCGCGGCTTGATAGCGCTCGGCCATGTCACGGATCGCGCCGGCGAACTTTCCCGCCAGATGCATGTGCGACTGGGTGAGCACATTGACGCAGAAGCGCCGGTTCGCGAGGAACATGCCGGTCTGCGCCGAGCGCTCGTTCATGCAGACCAGCAGCGTCGGCGGGTCGTCGGAGACGCTGCACATGGCGGTGGCGGTGAAGCCGCCGCGTCCCGCCGGACCGTCGGTGGTGACGATGTTGACCGGCGCGCAGACCCGCGCCATCGCCTCGCGGAATTCCAGCCTCGCGACTTGCGCTGTCATGGCCGCTTCCATGGCCGGCCTCCGTCAGTTGGCCTGGGCGGCAAGCGGCGGCAGCCAGGTGTCGCCGGTCCAGCCCTTTTCGTCATAGTCGGCCATGCATTGGTCGACCAGTTCCTCCATCTGCTTCAGCCGACCGCCGCGCTCGGCGCCCTTCAGCACCTGCAGCCGCACCTCTTCCGGCGCGCCGGCATAGTTGAGCTCGTAGAGCGCGTGGCGGCCGCCGAACTCGGTGCCGGTCGCGTCCCACAGCAGCTTCATGATCTTGATGCGCTCGACATGGCCCATGTCGTTCGATCCACGAACATATTGCGCGAGATATCGGTCGATCTCCGGATTGTCGAAGTCGCGCGCCGAGGAGGGAAGATAGATGAGACCTGAGGCGATCACCCGGCGCACAGTGTCGATGACGCGCGGATAGGCTTCCGACATGAAGGTGCGATAGGCGAGCGCGGCTTCGAGATTCGGCAGCACCGCGCCGTTGGCCCACGGAATGGGATTGTGCGCCATCGCGTTGGAAAAGCTCCAGAACATGTGGCGCAGCGCGATCACCTCGCCTAGCGCGGCCTGGTTGCCGCGGAAGGCATCGCCGCCGGTGGCTCTGAGCGCCTTGGCGAGCAGCCCGGCGAGGAAGTCGAGCTTGACGGCAAAGCGCGTGCAGCCCTGAAAACAGTAGCCGTGCATAAAGCCCGACGCCGGATGGAAGGACAGGATCTTCTGTGCATCGCGAAGCACCAGCACGTCCTCCCAGGGGATGAAGACGTTGTCGAGCACCAGGATCGCGTCGTTCTCGTCGAAGCGTGACGACAGCGGATAGTCGAAGGGATGGCCGATGCTGTTGGCCGTCTGCTCGTAGGAGACGCGGCAGAACATCTTTATGCCCGGCGCGTTCATCGGCACGATGAACATCACCGACAGCGACGGATCCTCCGTCACCGTCGCCGAGCTCTGCGCCAGGAAATTATAGTGGGTGAGTGCCGATGATGTCGCCACCACCTTGGCGCCGGACACCCAGATGCCGGCGTCGTTCTCCTTGGTGATGTGCACGAACACGTCCTTCACCTGCTCGGCCGGCTTGTGGCGGTCGATCGGTGGGTTGACGATCGCGTGGTTCATGAACAGGACCGCTTCCTGCGCTCTGCTGTGCCAGGCGTGCGCATTGTCCTTGAACGGCCCGTACCATTCGGCATTGGCGCCGAGCGTGTTCATCAGCGCCGCCTTGTAGTCGGCGGTGCGGCCCATCCAGCCATAGGTCATGCGCGCCCAATGCGCGATCGCGCCCTGCTGCGCGGCAAGCTCGGCGGGGGAATGGGCGACGCGGAAATATTTGTGAGTGTAGCCGCCGGAGCCGGTGTCGGTCGGCGAGGTGAGCACCGGCTGCTGGTTTGGATCGTGCAGCGCATCGTAGAGGCGCGCCAGCGAGCGCACCGAATTGCGCATGGCAGGATGGCTGGTGACGTCGGCCACCCGTTCGCCGTTGATATAGACCTCGCGCCCGTCGCGCAGGCTCGCCAGATATTCGGTGCCCGTGAATGGCCGCGATTTGTCGGCCCGGAAATCTTCCGATCGCATCTCGATCCTCCCTTAACGCGTTAACGATAGCGCTGGTCATGACAAAGGTTTATGGACGAAAGCATAAAAGCGTTTGGACTTTTTTCGGGTGGTTCATGAGCCAGACCGGCATTCCGGAATTCTTCGTCTATGGCGAGCCGGCGCGGGCGCTCGACGTCGGTTTCCTGCATGTCGAGACCGTCCAGGCACGCGCTTCCGTGCATCGGGGCCGCGTTCTGGCGCACAAGCACCCGCAAATGGCGCAGATAACTTTCTGGACAGGCGGCAGCGGCGTCTACCGGATCGAGGACGGGACCTGGAGTTTTTCGGCACCAACGGTGAGTTTCATGCCGAGTGGCGTGGTGCATGGTTTCGACATCGAGCCCGGCACTGACGCCGTCGTCGTGTCGGTCGCGGATGCGGCGCTTGCCACGATCGCCGAACATTCCGCGCTGCCGCTCGAGCAGCCGGTCTTCGTTACCGGGCGGGGCGACGCGGTCCTTTGGGAAAGACTGGGAGAAACACTCAGGATGATCCAGGCCGAATATGCCGAGGCTCAAGCCGGCGCGGAAAAGATCCTGCCGCCGCTGATCGCGGTGGCATTGTCGCACATCGCCCGCCTCGACGCACAATCGCATGCGGTCACCGTGCCGGCCGCGGTGGCGCTGGGTGGTCGGCTGCGCCGGCTGATCGACCGCCACTTTCGCGACGACTGGCCGGTCGAGCGCTATGTCGAGGAGCTCGGCACCACCAGGCATCTGCTCGACAAGGCTTCGCATCAGGTGCTGGGCTCGGGCGTGCGGCAGGCGATCGGCGAACGGCGGCTGGTCGAGGCGAAGCGCCTGCTGCTCTTCACCATACGCACGGTCGAGGACATCGCCTACGAGACCGGCTTCAACGACCCGGCCTATTTTTCGCGGTTCTTCCGACAAGCGGTTGGGCTGTCGCCGGCGGCATGGCGGAAAGAGCGAATAGTGAGTAGCGAATAGCGAGTAGCGAGTAGGGGAAAAGCTCGGTCCCTATTCGCTACTCGCTATTCCCTATTCGCTAGGCTGCCGCAGCAGCCGCCAACCCCGCATCCAACCCCTCAGCGATCTTCGCTACATCCGCCGCCGAAATCACCAGCGGCGGCGACAGGATGATGTTGTTGCCGGAGACGCGCAGCATGACGCCGGCCTCGTAAGCGCCATCCGCGACGGCGGCCATCGTCTTCTTGTCGGCCGGCTTCTTGGCGGCGCGGTCGGAGACCAGCTCGAGCGCCGCCATCAAACCCTGGTAGCGGACATCGCCGACCAGCGCGTGCTTCGTCTTCAATGCTTCGAGCGCCTTGCCAAGCTCGACGCCGCGCGCCGCGGCGTTCTCGTTGACGGCAAGCCGCTTCGTCTCGTCGAGCGCCGCCAGGCCGGCCGCGCAACCCACGGGGTGGCCCGAATAAGTGTAGCCGTGACCGATCGAGCCGAAGCTGGTCTTATCCGCCTCGAAGACGTCGGCGACCTTGGCGCCGATCAGGGTCGCGCCGAGCGGGAAATACCCTGACGTGATCGCCTTGGCGACGGTCATGAAATCGGGCTTCACGCCCGATAGCCGCGAGCCGGCCCAGGCGCCGGTGCGGCCGAAGCCGGTCACCACCTCGTCGGCGATCAGGAGGATGTCGTGGCGGTCGCAGATCGCCCGCACCATCGGCATGAAGCTTTCGTGCGGAACGATGACGCCGCCGGCGCCGAGCACCGGCTCCATGATGAAGGCGGCGATGGTATCGGCGCCCTGGAAGGCGATCTCATCCTCGATCGCCCGCGCGCAGAGTTTTGCTAGCTTCGCCGGATCGGTCTCTTCGAACGGGTTGCGGTAGGTCCAAGGCGCCGGCGTGTGGAAAACACCAGGCAAAAGCGGCTCGTAGTTGCGGCGGAAATTGGCGTTGCCGTTGACAGAAGCGCCGCCGAAATGCGTGCCGTGATAGCCCTTCTTCAGCGCCAGGAATTTGGTGCGGTCGCCCTCGCCGCGGATCTTCCAATACTGCCGGGCGAGCCGGAGCGCCGTCTCGACCGAGTCCGAGCCGCCCGAGGTGAAGAAGGCGCGCACCATGTCTTCCGGCGCGAACCATTCGGTGAGCTCGAAGGCAAGCTCGATCGACGGTCCGGTCGATGTGCCGCGAAAGCCGGAATAATAGGGCAGGGCGTCGAGCTGCGCGGCCATCGCCTGCTTGATCGGATCGCAGCTGTAGCCGAGGTTGACGTTCCACAAGCCGCCGACCGCGTCGAGCACGGTGCGGCCTTCGGCGTCGGTCACCGACACGCCGTCGCCCTTCATGATGATTTTTGGCGGCGTCGCCCGCATTTCGGCTGGATGCGCCATCGGATGCCAGATCGGTTTGGCGTTGTTCTCGGTGAGGAAGTTGATGTCACGCATCGGGAGGACTCCGGGTTTCCGATTGTAAGAGCGTCAGGCCGAAAGGACCGAGCGCCTCGGCATAACTTCGCGCCGGCTGGGCGACGTCGAAATGAACTGTGAGCATACCGGCGGCAACCGCGCCGTCGACATTGCGCTTTTGGTCGTCGACGAAGACGCAGGCTTTGAGAGGAAGTTGTAGCGCCTCTCCGACCATCGCATAGGCGCGAGGGTCTGGCTTGAGGACCTTCGTGTATGTCGCGTCGATGATCGTCTCGAACAGCGAGAGCAGCGGCAGTCGCTCGCGGAAGGACTTGCCGTAGAACAGGTCGAGCTCGTTGGAGAGGATGGCGAGCCGCACACCTGCTTCATGCGCTGCGCGGATCGCCCGCTCGGCCTCAGGCCGAATCACGGCCTGCGGTTCGGCGCCGCGCGCCCGCTGCACGAAGGTCGACATGTCCTGCCAGTCCTCGCCGACCAGCCGGCCGACCGCGCGCGTGCGCGTCTTCCAATAGTCGCGCTCGCTGATCTCGTCGGCTTGCATCGACCGCCACGGCGGATCGGAGGTTGGGTCGAACGGCCCGCGCCAGTTGAGCGTGCCGGGCTTGAGCCCCAGCGCGCGCTCGGTCAGCGCATGCGTCTCGAACAGTGTGCGTGTCACGACGCCGCCGAAATCGAGCACCAGCGCTTGTGGCTTCGCCTCGCTCATGCCGCTTGCCTGCCGGCCGGAACGATGCCTTCGGCGATCCAGCGGTCGAAGATCTCCAGCGCCTTGGCGCTGAAGGCGGCGTCGTTGATGTGGCCGGCGATTTCATGCAGTTCCGCATTGGCGGGCACGCTCATGCGCATTTCGGCGACAAATGCCGAAAGCGCCTCCGGTTCGTACAGCGGCTCGCCTTCCTTGTCCCATTGCTGGATGCCGCCGGCAGGCAGGATGAAGGCGGTCGGGCCAGTCGCGCTGGCGAGCTTCTCGCCGATGGCGCGCGCGATTTCCTGGCGCGTCGCGCCGTCCGACGTGACGGAGGCAAGCAGCCGGTTGTGCGCATGATAGGGCCGCTCGGTGAAGCGCGACGGAACCGCCTGCCAGGTCGGAAAATCCACCATGTCGATGGCGCCGGGCGCGACGATCTGCGGGATGCCCTGCCGCCCGGCATTCTCCAGCCGGTCGGTGCCGGAATTCACCACCGAGCCGGTGAGCTGGTTGGCAAGCTCCTGCAGGCTGAAATCGAGCACTGCGACGAAACCCTTCTGCGCGGCAATCGCTTCCAGCGCCCTTCCGCCCATGCCGGTGGTGTGGAAGACGATCACCTCATAGCCGCGCTTTTCAAGTTCCGGCTTCAGCGTCACCATGTATTGCAGGCAGCTTTTTCCCAGCGAGCTCATGCCGATCTTCGGCCACGATAAATCGGGTTTGACGACAGCCTGCGCCGCGCCTACGACCGCGCCGCAAGCCTGCGACAGCACCGCCTTGCAGGCGCTGTTCAGGCCATAGAGGCCACCGGCCCACAGGATCATCATCAGGTCGGTGGCGATGCGCTCGGGCGGCAACAGATGCGAATAGGCGATTGTCGAGACGACGAATTTCGGCACGCCGAGCGGCAGCGCAAGCGCGACATCGAGCGCGAGGTCGGTGCCCATCGAGCCGCCGAGCGCGATGACGCCGTCGATCTCGCCCTTGTCATGAAGCGAGCGGGCAAGCCGCGACGCGCCGAGTGCCATCAGCGTCATTGCCGAGTTCTCGTCGCCGCTGGCGATGATCGCCTCGATCGTCGTCTCGGCGGCGCGGGCCACGGCATGCCGGTCATGCTCCGGCCTATAGGGCGGATCGCCCAGCACGCTGACGTCCATCATCACGGCAACGCCGCCGACCGCCTCGATGCGCTCGCGCATGAACAGCAGCTCGTCGGCCTTGGTGTCGCCAGTGCCGATAACCAGGATTCGGCGTGTCTCCTCCACAATCGGTCTCCGTGCAGTGGGTTGTTGTTAGGCGCGTTTGCGGCCCGGCAGGCCCTGTCGTCCGAAAAGTCGCTCACCGATCTCATGCGCCGCCGCCGCCACGCTGGCGCCGTGCCGCTCGATGTCGCCCTTGTGGATACGCACCTGCGGTGCCGCGACCGCGATTGTCCCGATGGCGAACCCGTCGGCGCCGAGTATGGGGGCAGCGACGCTGAGCACGCCTTCCTCATAGCCCTGGGAGCCGGTCGAATGACCCCGAGCGCGGGCAGCCGCAATATGCTCGGCGAGTGTCTCCACGTCGCCGATCGTAAAGGGCGTGAATGCGGGCAGCGGCCCGGTGAGAATGCCTTCGCGCACGCGCTCTTCCGTGAAGGCGAGGAAGGCGATGCCCGACGCCGTCGCATGCAGCGGCAGCATGTCGCCGCGCTGCACGCTGACACGGTTGGCCTTAGCCGATTCGATGACTTGAACGGTGATCAGGCCGCGCTTCGAATATTCCGAGAGATGCACGGTCTCGCCGGTCTCCGCCGCCAATTGCTCGACCACCGGCGCCGCCATGCGCAGGAACGGGAACTGCGCCTCGCGCATCAGCGCCAGCCGCGCGATGCCGGCGCCCAGCCGGTAAAGACGCGTGGTTTGGTCCTGTTCCACCAGCCCATGCGCAATAAGCGAAACCAGCAGGCGGCGCGTCGTCGCCTTGTCAAAGCCTGCGCCCTTGGCAAGGTCGGCAAGCGCCGTCTCGGGCGCGCCGCTGCCCAGCATTTCCAGCAGCGAAATGGCTTTGGCCACCGTGCTCATCCTCGTCTCCGCTCCTCCTTCAGATACTTAACGTGCGAATTAACTTGACAGCAAGTCGATTCCTTTGCAAGTCTAATATCGAAATGCCGTTGCAAATAATGAAATGATCATCGGGCCCGCCAGAAGGCCTTCGGCATCTCAGGGACACTTGGTTTCCGCAGCGCGGAATGGAGGGAAAAATGACCACAATTGAAGCCGGCGAAGTGAACCGGCTGAGGAAGAACAGCCTCGGCGTCGGCGCCATCACTTTCATGGTGATCTCGGCTGCCGCCCCGCTCACGGCTGTGGCCGGCGGCACGCCGCTCGGCATGCTCATGGGCAATGGCGTCGGCTTTGCCGGCACCTATCTCATTGTGACGCTGTTGCTGCTGTTGTTCGCGGTGGGCTATGTCGCCATGTCGCGCCACATCGGCAATGCCGGCGCCTTCTATGCCTACGCCGCGCGCGGCGTAGGCGGTCTCGCTGGCGGCGCTACCGCGCTGATCGCCATCCTGTCCTACAATGCCATGCAGATCGGTGTCATGGGCCTGCTCGGCGCCGCTACCGCCGGCCTGTTTGCCGGCTGGGGCGTCACGCTGCCTTGGTGGGTGTGGAGCTTCATCGCCATCGCCATCGTCGCCGTGCTCGGCTACCGCCAGGTCGACCTGTCGGCCAAGATCCTGACGGTGCTGGTGCTGGCCGAATATGTCGTCGTGCTGATCCTCGACCTGACGATCCTCAAGACCGGCGGCGACAGCGGACTGTCCGCGGCGCCGTTCAGCTGGAGCCAGATCACCAGCGGCGCGCCGGCGATCGCCATCCTGTTCTGCTTTGCCGCGTTCATAGGTTTTGAGGCAACGACGATTTATGCCGAAGAGGCACGCGACCCCAAGGTCACCATTCCGAGGGCGACCTATTTCTCCGTCGTCCTGATCGGCGTCTTCTACATGGTCACCGCATGGCTGATAGCGGTCGGCGCCGGCGTCGACAAGCTGCTGCCGGATTTGCAGGGACTTCAGGACCCGACCACCTTCCTGTTCGGCCTGTCCGACCGCTATGCCGGAACGCTGCTCACCCACGCCATGAGCATCCTCTTCGTCTCCAGCCTGTTCGCCGGCGTGCTGGCCTTCCACAACGCGGTCGCCCGCTACATCTATGTCGCCGGCCGCGAGAAGCTCTTGCCGCAGACGATCGGCGTCACGCATTCGGCGCATCAAAGCCCGCATGTCGCATCGGTCATCCAGACCGTGCTTGCGGCACTAGTCGTCGGGCTCTTCGCCGTGCTCGGCCTCGACCCTGTGCTGGCGCTGTTCTCGTGGCTGACCAACGTCGCCACGCTCGGCGTCATCGTCATGATGGCGGTGGCCTCGCTCGCCGTCGTGATGTACTTCCGCGCCAATCCGTCCGCCCAGGAGAACGCGCTGAAGACCACCATCCTGCCGGGGCTCACCTTCATCGCCTTCGTCATCATCATCTACCTGATCGTCATCAATTTCGGCAGCCTGTCGGGCGCCGCCGGCTTCCTCGGCGTGTTCCTGCCGGCGCTGGTGCTGATCGCGGCCGTGGTCGGCCTGCTGCTCGCGAGCGCTTTGAGAAGCCGGGATCCGGCTGCTTTCGAGAGGCTCGGCCAGCCGCTGAGCGATTGAAGGCGGAAGGGGCGGCGCTCGCGCCGCCCCTCGACACGCAATGGGAGCGCGGCGTGAGCTTTGCCGAGAACATCACTGTCGAGGCGCTGGAGGCCGATCCTTATCCGATCTACGCGGAGCTGCGGCGCAGCGCTCCGGTCGCCTTCGTACCTGCGGTCAACCTGTGGTTCGTCACTCGCTGGAAGGACGTCGAGAGCGTCGCGAAATCGCCCGACGTTTTTTCCGCGGTCGTCGGCACCTCGCCTGTCGAGCGCTCCTTCGGCAAGCCGACCATCCTCACCACCGACGGCGAGATCCACAAGCAGCTGCGCCTGGGCGTCGATCCGAAATACCGGCCGCGCACGGTCGCGGCCTATTCAGGCGAGCTCGTGCGGTCGATCGCCGAACCCTATCTCGACAGGATCGCCGATCAGGGCTCGGCCGAGCTGATGGCCGATTATTTCGAGCCGGTGTCGACCCTGAGCCTGGCGCGCTCGCTCGGGCTTGCCGATGTCGACGTGCCGACCTTGCGGCGCTGGTTCTATGGCCTCGCCCAGGGCGCCATCAATTTCGAGAACGATCCGAAGCGGCAGGAAGTCGCCGACGCAATCAGCGCCGAGGTCGGAGCCGCCGTCCGGCCGACGCTGGAGCGGCTCACCCGCCAGCCCGACGACTCGGCGCTCTCGCACATGCTGTATGACGGCATGCCGGAGGGCACGACCCGGCCGATCGATTTCCTGATGCCGACAATCAAGGTCATCCTGCTCGGCGGCATGCAGGAGCCCGGCCACGGCGCCGGCTCGATTCTTGTCGGCCTGCTCACCCATCCCGAACAGCTGCGCCGGGTGCTCAGCGATCTGGAGACCTTCGTGCCGAAGGCGGTCGACGAGGGCCTGCGCTGGGTGGCGCCGATCGGCACGCAGACGCGCCAGACGACACGGCCTGTCGAACTCGGCGGCGTCACCATCCCCGCCGGCGCGCCGGTCGCCGCACTCGTCTCCTCGGCCAGCCGTGACGAGAGCCGCTTCAGCGATCCCGACCGGTTCGATATAAGCCGCGACGAGGGCAACCACGCCGCCTTCGGCTTCGGCCATCATTTCTGCTCGGGCCGTTTCTTCGCGCGCGAGCAGATGTGTCTTGCGGTACGCTTGCTGCTGGAGCGTTTTCCGGATCTGCGGCTGGTTCCAGGTAAGGAGCCGGTCTTCCGCGGCTGGGAGTTCCGCGCGCCGGCGACACTTCATGTAGCCTTTGGAGCCAATTGACGATGATCAGCCAGGACACCATCGACACGCTGCGCAAGGCCGACGTCGGCGCGCGGCACCTGTTCATCGATGGAACCCAGGTGGACGCGTGGAGCGGCGCCAGCCTGCCGGTGATCTCGCCGATCGACGGCCGCCCCTTCGCCAGCATCGCCGATGGTGGCGCCGCCGATGTCGACCGGGCGGTCACGTCTGCGCGCAAGGCGTTCGCGAAAGGCTCCTGGTCGCGCGCGGCGCCCGCCTTCCGCAAGAAGGTGCTGACGAAATTCGCTGAGCTGGTCGAGAAGCATGCTCTGGAGCTCGCCGTGCTCGGCGTGCGCGACAACGGCACCGAGATCAACATGGCCTACAAGGCCGAGCCGCTCTCGGCCGCCGGCACCATCCGCTACTACGCCGAAGCGATCGACAAGGTCTATGGCGAGATCGCGCCTACTCCCGAGAACGTGCTCGGCCTGATCCACAAGGAGCCGCTCGGCGTCGTCGGCGTCATAGTGCCATGGAATTTCCCGCTGATGATCGGCGCCTGGAAGATCGCGCCGGCACTTGCTGCCGGCAACGCGATCGTCGTCAAGCCGCCGGAGATCGCCTCGCTGACGCTGCTGCGGCTGGCCGAGCTTGCCGCCGAGGCTGGTTTGCCGGAAGGCGTGTTCAACGTCGTCACCGGCCGCGGCTCGGTCGCCGGCGAGGCGCTCGGCCTGCACATGGATGTCGACGCCATCGCCTTCACCGGCTCCGGACCGGTCGGCCGCCGCCTGCTCGAATACTCCGCGCGATCCAATTTGAAACGCGTCTTCCTCGAGCTCGGCGGCAAGTCGCCCAACATCGTCTTCGCCGATGTGCCGGACCTGAAGCAGGCGGCGGTGGTGTCGGCTAACGGTATCTTCCGCAATTCCGGACAGGTGTGCGTTGCAGGCTCGCGGCTGCTGGTCCAGGCTTCGATCTATGACCGCTTCATGGACGAGCTTCTCAAGGCGACCACGAAGCTGAAGGTGGGTGATCCGCTCGATCTCATAAGTGACATCGGCGCGGTGTCGAGCGCCGAGCAGCTGGCCAAAAATCTGGGCTTCGTTTCGAAGGCCATGGAGGAGGGCGCTCGGCTCGTCACCGGCGGCGAGCGCATCCTGACCGAGACCGGCGGCAGCTACATGGCGCCGACCATCTTCGAGAACGTGACCGAGAACATGCAGCTTGCCCGCGAGGAAGTGTTCGGCCCGGTGCTCGGCGTCATGCGCTTCGACACCGAGGAGGAGGCGGTGCGTCTCGCCAACGCCACCGTCTACGGCCTCGCCTCCGCCGTGTGGACCTCGAACCTGTCCACCGCGCATCGCATGGTCCGCGCCATCAATGCCGGCGTCGTCCACGTCAACACCTATGGCGGCGCCGACATCACTGTGCCGCTCGGCGGCGTCAAGCAGTCCGGCTTCGGCCGCGACAAGTCCCTTCACGCGATCGAGAAATACACCGACCTCAAGACGGCGTGGATCAATCTCGGCTGACGCTTCGCGGCGGGTCGGCCTGATGCCGCTACGACATCATTCTCGGCAATCCCGCCGCCAGCGCGTCGACGGCCAGCCGCACCTTCAGCGGCAGATGCGGCGTCTGCAGCCAGAGTGCGTGGCAGTCGTAGAGATAGTCCGACTGGTCGGGCAGCAGCCGGATGAGCCTGCCTGCTTCGATGCGCTGGCGCACCAGCCAGTATGGAAGCCAGGCCAGGCCCATGCCCTCGGTCGCCGCATCGGCGATGGCGTCGAGGTCGTCGAACCGAAGCCGGCCGGCCGGCGCGATCTCCGTTACGGAGCCGTCGTCGCGCGGGAACAGCCATGGCTGCAGCGCCTGGCCGAGCCGCCGGTAGATGATCGCCTGATGGCCGGCGATATCGTCGAGCCGAAGCGGCTGGCCGAACCTCTCAATGTATGGCGGCGAAGCGCAGACGATCATGCGCTGGCGCGCGACGCGCCGCGCGATGATGCCGGCCCTGTCATCCAGCGTTCCGGTGCGGATCGCCAGGTCAAGACCGTCCTCGACAAGATCGGCGAAGCGGTCGCTGAGCGACAGGTCGAGCTCCAGTGTGGGATAGTACCGGGCAAGCGCGAGCAGGATCGGCGTGACGCAGTGGCGGCCGAAATGCGCCGGCATCGTCACGCGCAGTTTCCCGCGCGGCTCGGACAATTGGTCGGCCGCCAGCGCATCGGCGGCTTGCGCCTCCGCCAGCACGATCCGGCAGCGCTCGTAATAGGCGCGCCCGAAATCGGTCAGGCTCTGCCGGCGCGTCGTGCGGTTGATGAGGCGCGCGCCAAGCCGCTCCTCGAGGAAGCGGACATGCTTGCCGACCATCGGGCCCGACAGGTCGAGCGCTGTCGCGGCGGCCGCGAACGAGCCGAGGTCGACGGCCTTGACGAACACTTCCATGCTTTCGAGGCGATCCATATTCAAAACCAATCGTTTCGACTGTTCTGCCTGCCGCGCGATTTATCGCTTCCCGATGCCTCTGCATAGTCCATTCCATCAACAGGATTTGGAGTTGCATGGATGGCAAGGGTTGTTCGCTTTCACGCTCACGGTAGGCCGGAAGTGCTGCGCATCGAGGATGTCGAGGTTCCGCCGCCGGGCCTCGGCGAGGTGCGTATCCGCGTCAAGGCGCTGGGCTTGAACCGCGCCGAGGCCTCGATGCGCAGGGGCGCCTATATCGAGACGCCTTCGCTGCCGTCAGGCCTTGGACTCGAGGCCGCGGGCAGCGTCGAGGCGGTCGGCGACGGCGTCGATGGTTTTGCGCCGGGCGATGCGGTCAGCGTCATCCCGCCGCGCTCGATGGCGCGCTGGCCGGCCTATGGCGAGCTCGTCACCTTTCCGGCCGAGCTCGTGGTCAAGCATCCGCCGTCGCTTGGTTTTGAAGCCGCCGCGGCGACATGGATGCAATATCTCACCGCCTATGGCGCGCTGGTCGATGTCGCCCGTCTCGGCCGTGGCGAGCCTGTCGTCATCACCGCAGCGTCGAGCAGCGTCGGGCTGGCCGCGATCCAGATCGCCAATAGCATCGGGGCCATACCGATCGCCGTCACCCGGACAGCGGCCAAGAAAGAAGCGCTGCTCGATGCCGGAGCCGCTCATGTCGCGGCCTCGCGGGAGGAGGATATCGAAGCGCGGCTGAAGGCAATCGCGCCGCAGGGCGTGCGCGTTGTGCTCGATGCGGTCGGCGGTCCTATCTTCACGCCGCTGGCGGCGGCGATGGCGCGCGGCGGCATCCTCATCGAATATGGCGGCCTGAGTCCCGAGCCGACGCCGTTCCCGCTGTTCGAGGTGTTGGCGAAGACGCTGACGCTGCGCGGCTATCTGGTGCACGAAATCACCGGCGATCCGGAGCGGCTGGAAGCGGCCAAACGCTTCATCCTCGACGGCCTCGCGTCGGGCGCGCTGAAGCCCGTGATCGCCAAAACTTTTCCGTTCGACGAAATCGTCGAGGCGCACAGCTTCCTCGAATCGGGCGAGCAGTTCGGTAAGATCGTCGTGACGGTTTGAGGCCCCAAAGAAGCGAGGCGGGTTGTCGGGAACCGCGTCGGTTGTTCGTCCTCTGGCTGCAAAGCGCAATCAAGAGGAGCCTGCCAATGACCCCCACCATCACCGCCTTTGAACGATCGCCCGATCGCGGCCAGGGACAGGCGCGCGACATGCGCGTTCGCTGGGCGCTCGAAGAAGTGGGTCAGCCTTACGATGTCCGCCTCGTTTCGTTTGAAGAGATGAAGCAACCTGCTCATCTTGCGCTTCAGCCTTTCGGGCAGATACCCACCTATGAGGAGGGCGGCCTCGTTTTGTTCGAGACGGGCGCGATCGTGTTGCATATCGCAGAGCATCACGCCGGTTTGCTGCCCGACGATGCGAATGCCCGGGGACGCGCGATCAGCTGGATGTTCTGCGCGCTGAACACCGTGGAGCCGCCGATCCTCGATCTGCAGATCGCAAAGTTCGCGGAGCGCAACGAGAGCTGGCACGAGCGGCGCCTGCCCATGGTCCACGATCGCATCCGCGGCAGGCTCGGCGAACTTTCCGTTCGCCTCGGCGACGCCGACTGGCTCGATGGCGACTTCAGTGCCGGGGATATTCTGATGGTGACGGTGTTGCGCAGGTTGAACATGTCAGGCCTGCTGGACGAATTCCCGAACCTCGCCGCCTACGTCGCCCGCGGCGAAGCGCGGCCTGCGTTCAAGCGCGCTTTCGATGCGCAGTTGGCGGTTGCGATAGCGGCGGCGGCTGGATGACGAGGCACAGGATGGAGCGCTCCAGCGTCATGCCTTCTCGGCTGAGATGATCATGCCTCGCCGGTCAGCCGCGCCGAGATCAGCCGCGCCGCTTTGATTGCGGCTTCGCCCTGGCTGGCGGCGATCGCGTCGTCGACGCGCGAGACGGGGGAGGCCACCGACAGGGTGCCGATCGGCTGGCCGTCGGCGCCGAGGATCGCGGCGCCGACGCTGTGCACGCCTTCCTCATAGCCCTGCGCGCTGCGCGAATAGCCGCTGGCGGCGGCGAATGCGATGGCTTTGGCCAGCGTGTCAGGCCCGGTCATCGTATGCGCGGTGAAGGCCTGCAAAGGCCTTTCGAGATAGGCGCTGACCACTTCCAGCCGCGAAGCGGCGAGGAAGGCGATGCCCGAGGCCGTGCCGTGCAGCGGCAGCACCTGGCCGACATCGACATTGACGCGGTTGGCCTTGGCCGACAGTTCGACATGCACGGTGAGCAGCGCGCCGGCGCTGAATTCCGACAGGTGCACGGTCTCGCCGGTCTCCAATGACAGTTCTCGCACCACCGGCGCCGCGACCCGCACGAGCGGAAAATGCGCGTCGCGGATGCGGGCAAGCCGCGACAGGCCGGCGCCCAGCCGGTAGCGACGACTCCGCGGCTCCTGCTCGATCAGCCGGTGGGCGGCAAGCGCCATCAGGAGGCGCCGGGCGGTGGCCTTGTCGAGGCCGGCGCGGCGGGCGAGATCGGACAGCCCGATCTCCGACTCCCGCAGCGTGAACAGTTCCAGCAGCGACACCGCCTTGCCCACCGTGCTCATGCGTATTCTCCGAAATACTTCGCATGTGAATTAACTTGACAGGCGCCGTTCCTGCCTCCAGTGTGTCTATAGCATACAAAACGGTGGTTCAAATAGTGAACCGGATTGGGAACATACGTGCCCCAAATTTTGCGCGCCAGGGAGAGTTCAGCGCCGTGATGGCCGCCAACGATTTGCAGCAATCAACGATCGAACACCTGCTCGACCGCGAGCAGGCACGATTCCTCGATACGCATCCGCGCTCGAAGGCTGCCTGGGAAGAGGGCAAGAAGCGCTTCCTCTATGGCGGGCCGTCGCATTGGATGCGGCGCTGGGCCGGCGGCTTCCCGGTCTATGCCGCTTCGGCCAGAGGCGCCCATATCCGTGACATCGACGGCCACGACTATGTCGACTTCGCGCTCGGCGACACGGGCGGCATGTGCGGCCACGCGCCGGAGGCGGCGACCCGCGCGGCGCTGCACCAATTGCAGAACGGCACGACCATGATGCTGCCCACCGAGGACAGCCTCTGGGTCGGCGAAGAGCTTACGCGCCGCTTCGGCCTGCCTTACTGGACGCTGACCACCTCTGCCACCGACGCCAACCGTGGCGCCATCCGCATCGCGCGCATGATCACCGGCCGCGACAAGGTGCTGGTCTTCTCCGGCTGCTACCATGGCGGCGTCGAGGAGGCGCATGTCGAGATCCGCGACGGCCGCGTCGGCATGCGCAACATGATCCATCCGAACGGTGTCGACCATTCCGCCGTCTCCAGGGTGGTTGAGTTCAACGACGCGGCGGCGCTCGAGGAAGCGCTGTCGCATGGCGACGTCGCCTGCGTGCTTACCGAGCCGCTGATGACCAATTTCGGCATGATCCCGGTCGCCGACGGTTTTCACGCCGCGCTGCGCGAGATCACCCGCCGCACCGGCGCGGTGCTCGTCATCGACGAGACGCACACCATCTCCAGCGGTCCCGGCGGCTATACCGCGCTGCACGGGCTGGAGCCGGACATTCTCGTTGCCGGCAAGGCGATCGCGGGCGGCATTCCGGCCGGCATCTTTGGCGTCTCGCGGGAAATTGCCGAACGGCTGTGGAACATCGTGCCGATGGTCAATCCGCGCGTGCGCCAGTCGGCGCATCTCGGCATCGGCGGCACGCTCGCCGGCAACGCGCTCACCATTGCCACCATGCGCGCGGTGCTGGAAGAGGTGCTGACACCGCCCAATTTCGAACGCATGATTGAGAACGCCTCACGGCTTGCCGAAGCGGCGCGCGGCATCATCAGCGAGAACAAATTGCCCTGGCATGTGACGCAGGTCGGCGCCCGCGCCGAGCTCATGTTCATGTCGAACCCGCCGCGCAACGGCGCCGACGTCATCGCCGGGCGTCGAGGCGATCTCGAGACCTTGCTGCACGCCTTCTACATGAACGAAGGCATCCTGGTGACGCCGTTCCACACCATGTTCCTGATGTGCCCGGCGACGTCGGCGGCCGATGTCGATAGCCACACGGAAGTCTTTTCCCGCTTCGTCGATCTGGTCCGCGGCGCGGGCGTCGCCTGAAGCGATGGCGAATCCGTTCGATCTCAAGGGCAGGGTGGCGCTGGTGACCGGCGGCGGGCGCGGCATCGGTGCTGCCATCGTGACGCGCTTCGCCGAAGCGGGCGCTTCACTCGTTATCGCCAATCGCACGCTCAATGTCGCCGAGACGCTGGCGACCGGCCTGTCGGCACGGGGTTTGTCCGCCCGCGCCGTTGCGCTTGCCGGGCTCGACCGCGCGGCGCTGCATGAACTAGTCGGCGACATCGTGCGCGAAGGCGGGCGGCTCGACATCGTCGTCCACAATGCCGGCGGCTGCCCCTGGGCCCCGGTCGAGGAGCTCGACGAGGACAAGCTCGAAGAAGCGCTGGCGGTTAACCTCAAAGCCTGCTTCTGGCTTGCGCAGGCCGCTGCCCCGGCGATGCGCGCCAATGGCTTCGGCCGCATCCTTGTCACTTCATCCGTGTCGGCGCGTGTCGCCATGGCCGGCGGCGCGCACTATTCGGCGGCCAAGGCCGGCGTCAACGCCTTCATTCGCGGTGCGGCTTTCGAATTCGCCCGCGACGGCATCACCGTCAACGGCGTCGAGCCGGGCTTCATCGCCAAGCCCGGCCGCGGCACGATGAGCAAGCCGGAGGTGGCGGGCCGGCTTGGGCGATTCATCCCGGCCGGCCGGCTCGGCGAGGCCGACGATATCGCCTACGCCATGCTCTATCTCGCTTCGAGCCAAGCGAAATACACCACAGGCCAGACCATCGTCGTCGATGGCGGCTCGACCTTGCCGGAGACCGGCTATGCCGTCGAACGGCATTGGGGGCTGGCATGAGCCGGCGCTTCGAAGGCCGCACGGCCCTGGTCACCGGTGCCGCCACCGGCATGGGCCGCGCCACCGCCGAGCTGTTCGGCCGGGAGGGCGCCAAGGTCATCGCCTTCGGCCATGGCGGGGAGGTGCTGGAGGAAGCGGCGAAGGCAATCGGCGGCATCGCCGTGCGCGGCGACATCACCAATGCCGGCGATATCGCCCGCGCCATCGATGCCTGCGGCGAACGCCTCGACATTGTCGTCAACGCCGCCGGCGTGATGATCCTCGACGAGCCAGAGACGCTGAGCGACGAAACCTGGGCGAAGAGTTTCGCCGTCAACGTCACCGGCTCGATGATGGTCTGCCGGGCGGCGCTGCCGCTGCTCAAGGAGCGCGGCGGCGCGATCGTCAACATTGCCTCGGTCGGCGCCTTCAACGGAAGCGGCCAGAACGCCGCCTATTCGGCGAGCAAGGCCGCACTCGTTTCCTACACACGCTCGCTGGCTTATGCGCATGGCCCCGATGGCATTCGCGCCAACGCCGTGGCGCCCGGTTGGGTGCGCACGCCGATGAGCGTCTACGAGATGAAAGTGGCCGCAAGCGCCAATGGCTCGACGCCCGAAGAGGAGTTTACCGCGCTGACCAACCGCATCGCGCTGCGCCGCGTCGCCGAGCCGCAAGAGATCGCGTCCTGCTGCCTGTTCCTTGCGTCCGACGAAGCGTCTTTCGTCACGGGCGCGGTGCTGGTCGCCGACGGCGGCGGCCGCGCACCGACGCAGAACAGGGCGGTGTGACGGACCCTTTAGGGTGCGGCTCGACGCATCTTTCGCTGCGGGCAGCCAACCGCTTGCAAAAAATTTAAAACGTTTGCAATTCGGCAAAAGCCGATTACAAACGTTTCAATGTCGCGTTCGGGAGGAACGATTGCCGGCCCGTGTCACCAC
The DNA here is from genome assembly GCF_033977165.1 of Mesorhizobium captivum. Taxonomy (NCBI): domain Bacteria; kingdom Pseudomonadati; phylum Pseudomonadota; class Alphaproteobacteria; order Hyphomicrobiales; family Phyllobacteriaceae; genus Mesorhizobium; species Mesorhizobium captivum. The sequence goes on along the minus strand of NZ_JAVIJB010000058.1, from coordinate 16,665 downwards.
GTTGAAGGAGCTTGCCGCCAGCCTCGGCCTGTCGATCACGACAGTCTCGCGCGCGCTTGCCGGCCATCGGCAGATCGCCCTGAAGACGCGCGAGCGTGTCGTCCAGGCGGCGCGCCAGGCCGGGTATGTGCCCAATACCGCGGCGCGCACGCTGGTTTCCGGCCGTAGCGGCTTCGTCGGCCTGGTGCTGCCGATCCGCGGGCCCAACCTGGTCGATTCCTTTCTCGGTGAGTTCGTGACCGGGCTCGGTGAGGGGTTGGTGGCGCATGGCTCGGACCTCATCCTCGCCACCGCTGCGCAGGACCAGGCCGAGCTTGCCGTGCTGCGCCATGTCGTCGAATCGGGGCGCGCCGACGGCGTCGTCGTCACCCGCATCGCCGAGGTCGACGAGCGTCTTGCCTATCTGCGCCGGCGCGGTTTTCCGTTCGTCGCCCATGGCCGACTGCTGGACAACGATTTTGACTACAACTGGCTCGACACCGACGGCGCCCATGCCTTCGGCGAAGCCTTCGACATGCTCTACGATCTCGGCCATCGCCATTTCGGCCTGGTGACGATTTCCGAGCCGATGACCTTTCGGCATCTCAGGCAGGACGGTCTCGCCGCCGCGATCGCCCGTCGCGGCGATCCGTCGGTGCGGCTCGATGTGGCGACCGCCCCACGCTTCGATCGCGGCGCCCGCATCCAGGCTGTCAACCGGATGCTGCAGAGGCCAGACCGGCCGACGGCCATCGTCGCTCTGTTCGACGAGCTGGCGCTGACGGTGATGGAAGAGGCGGCCCGCGCCGGCCTTACCGTCCCGCGCGACCTCTCCGTCATCGGCTTCGACAACGTCGTCGCTTCGGCCTATGCGCCGCCCGGCCTCACCACATTCGATGCCTCGATCCGCCAGTGCGCGCGCGAGATCGCCGACATGCTGCTCACCGTTATCGCCGAGAAATCGGCCGCGCCGCTGACCCGGCTGATCCGGCCGACGCTGGTTCCAAGGGCAAGCCATGGACCAGCGCCGCTGACAAGAAGCTGACGCCGGCATGACGGCGTCAATCCAGGGAGGAAGAGCATGACCAATATTTTGAAGAAGCTGTTGGGTGCCGCGCTGACGCTGTCGCTTGCCATTGGCGGCGCCCACGCCCAGCAGGTGCTGTTCTGGTCGACGCAGGCCCGCCCGGTCGAGGAAACGCAAAAGATGCGCGACGAGGTGCTGAAAGGATTCGACGGTCCGGTCGATTATCAGGTCGCGGAGGACGGCCCCTGGCTCACCCGACTGCAGGCCGAACTGCAGGCTGGCTCCGGAACCATCGGCGTGCTCGGTGGCCTGCATGGCGACTTCTCCACCGTCGGCGCCAGCCTTGTCGATCTCTCCACCGTCGATGTTGGCGGGGTCAAGATCAACGAGGCCTACAAGAAGCTCGGCTTGCTCGGTACCGGCGAGCAGAAATACATACCGTGGATGCAGGCCACCTATCTGATGGCGGCGAACAAGCAGGCGTTGCAATATCTGCCGCCGGGCGTCGATCTCAACACCATTACCTACGACCAGCTGATCGAATGGTCGAAGAACATCGCCGAAAAGACCGGCTCGCCGAAATTCGGCTTTCCAGCCGGTCCGAAGGGACTGAAGCACCGCTTCTTCGAGGGGTTTCTCTACCCGTCTTATACCGGCTCGATGGTAACCAAGTTCCGCTCGCCCGAAGCCGAGACCGCTTGGAACAAGTTCAAGGAGCTTTGGCAGTACACCAATCCGAACTCGACCAATTACGCCTTCATGCAGGAGCCGCTGCTGTCGGGCGAGGTCTGGGTTGCGTTCGACCACGTCGCGCGCCTCGCCGACGCCTTCAATCAGAAACCCGGCGACTTCGTCGCCTTCCCGGCGCCGGCCGGTCCCGCCGGCCGTGGCTTCATGCCGGTCGTGGCCGGCGTCGCCATCCCGAAGACGTCGCCCGACATCGACAAGGCCAAGGCGCTGGTCGCCTATATGCTGAAGCCGGAAACGCAGATCGCGACGCTGAAGGCGACCAATTTCTTCCCTGTGGTCGATGTCAAGCTTCCCGACGACATGCCGGCCTCGGTGAAAGCCTTCGCGCCGGTGATCGCCGCCATGACCGGCGCGCCCGATGCCCTGCCGGCGCTGCCGCCGATGGGGCTCGGCGACCTCGGCGGCAAGTTCAACCAGGTCTATAGCGACAGCTTCGAGCGCATCGTGCTCGGCGGCGAGGACGTGCACGGCGTGCTTGAAGAGCAGGCGGCGGCGCTCAAGGCGATCATCGACCAGGCGAAGGCGCCGTGCTGGGCGCCCGACAAGCCGTCCGAAGGGGCCTGCCCGGTAGACTGACCGATCCTCCCGAGGGGGCGCCCGGAGTTTGTTGCGCTCCGGGCGCCCAGACCGCCGCACTCGACGATAGCGCGCAAGGACAAACACCATGAACGGCAAGGCTCTGCCCTATCTGCTGCTGATGCCGGCGACGCTATTCCTGTGCGTCTTCTTCCTCTATCCCTTCGCGCTCGTCGCCTTCGAGGCGGTCACCCGCGACGGCGCCTTCACGCTCGACAATTTCCGCACCATGGCCGGCAGCTGGAAGTTTCCGGCCACCGTCCGCAACACGCTGCTGCTTGCCGCAATCGTTGTGCCGATCCAGCTCGCCATGGCGCTTCTGATGGCGAGCGTCGTGTCGCGGCTGGAGAGCGGGCGCAGTGCAGCACTTTACATCTTCGCCATTCCGCTCGGCATCTCAGACCTTGCCGCCGGCCTGATCTGGCTTGCCATCTTCGACCAGTCCGGTTTCCTCAACACGCTGCTTTCCGGCCTCGGTATCGTCGATCGCCCGATCATGTTCCTCGGCTACCAGAGCAAGCTGACGATCTTCATCGCCGTCGCGCTGGCCGAGATCTGGCGCGCCACCGCCATCATGATGGTCATCCTCGTCGCCGGCATGGGGCTGATCCCCAAGGAATATTACGAGGCGGCGGAGGTCTTCGGCGCCGGCCCATGGAAGCGCTTCGTCCGCATTACCCTGCCGCTGTTGCGCCCCAGTCTGCAGACGGCGATCATTTTGCGCGTCATCCTCGCCTTCGAGGTCTTCGCCGTCGTCGCCGCCCTTGGCGGCACCAATCTGCCGGTGCTGATGGGCGAGACCTACAACTGGCAGTTCACGCTGCAGGACCGCAATGTCGCCGCCGCCTCGGCGCTGCTCATCCTCGCCATCTCGATCGGCTTCACGCTGTTCTTCCTGAGAGTGCTGCGCGTGCCCAAGGAGGCACGGATATGAGTGCCGTCGCCGAAGCGCCTGTCACGGCTGCAACCGTCGATGCGCGCAAGGCCGGCGACTGGCTGCTCGTCGCCACCACCATCCTGCTTTGTGTCTGGGTGCTGCTGCCGATCTACTTGTTGATCGTCAACGCGCTGTCGTCGCCGCAAGAAGTGACTACCTTTCCCAGGCGCTTCTTCCCGCCCTTCGATCTCGGCACCCTGTCCTTCTTCATCAACTTCGCCGGCGTCGCCAGGGCGCTGTGGAATTCGGTCCTCGTCGCCACGCTGACGATGATCCTTTCCATCGGCTTTGGGACACCGGCCGGCTACGCGCTGTCGCGCTTCGATTTCCCGGCCAAGGGCGCGTTCCGCTTCCTCGTGTTGATGACCCGCGCCTTTCCGCTGCCGCTGCTCGCGCTGCCGCTGGCGGTGATGTTCATCCGCACTGGCCTTGACGACACCGCGATCGGCCTGGCGCTGGTGCACACCACGCTGGCGCTGCCCTTTGCCGTGCTGATCACCTTCTCGCTGTTTTCCGGCATACCGGTCGAACTGGAGGAAGCGGCTTGGACGCTCGGCTGCACCCGATGGCAGGCGTTTCGCAAGGTGATCCTGCCGCTGGCCTTGCCCGGTATCGCAGCCTCGGCGGTGTTCGCTTTCACCATCTCCTGGAACGAGGTCTTCGCCGCCGCGGTGCTCACCATCGAGAACCGCACGCTGACCGCCTTCCTGCTGCAGAGCCTTGGCGAGTCGCCGCTCTATCTCAAATTCGCCGGCGGCGCGGCGCTGGTCGTGCCGGCGCTGATCTTCATCTTCGCCGTCAGGAAATATCTGTTCGCCATGTGGGGGATCGCCAACCGATGACGCGCGAGACGGAGAACGCTCATGGCTGAAATCGCCATCAAGGGAGTGGCCAAGCGCTTTGGCGGCTTCACTGCGCTGCATCAGGTCGACCTCGCCGTCGCGGACCGGGAATTCATGGTGTTGCTCGGCGCCTCCGGCTGCGGCAAGACCACGCTGCTCAGGATCGTCGCTGGGCTGGAAACGCCGAGCCAGGGCGAGGTCTGGATCGGTGGCCGCCGCGTCGACCATTTGCCGCCGCGCGACCGCGGCATTGCCATGGTGTTCCAGAACTACGCCGTCTTCCCGCATCTGACCGTGTTCGAGAACATTGCCTTCGGCTTGCGCATGAAGAAGCTGGGGCAGGCCGAGGTCGAGCGCCGCGTCGGCCGCACCGCCGAGCTGATGCATATCGAGCAACTGTTGAAGCGATATTCCGGCCAGCTGTCAGGCGGCCAGCGCCAGCGCGTCGCGGTCGCCCGCGCACTCGCCACGGAGCCCGATGTCATCCTGATGGACGAGCCGCTGTCCAACCTCGACGCGCTTCTGCGGCTGGAGATGCGCGCCGAGCTCAAAGGCGTGCTCGCGGCCTCGAAGACCACGACCATCTACGTCACCCACGACCAGGTCGAGGCGATGAGCCTCGCCGACCGCATCGCCGTCATGCATCAGGGCCGCATCGTTCAGGCCGCCTCGCCGGTCGAGATCTACCGCAATCCGGCCGCGCGTTTCGTCGGCTCCTTCATCGGCAACCCGCCGATGAATTTCCTGCCCGCGTCCAAAGCCGCGAACGGCGACTGGAACGTAGCTGGGCTGACGCTGCCGGGACCGAAGTCGGACAGGCAAGCGATCGAATTCGCCATCCGGCCCGAGGACGTCGACGCCGGCGACGATGGTTTGCAGGCCACCGTGCGCGTCGTCGAGCCGCTAGGGCCGCACACGCTGGTCACCTGCGATGTCGAAGGCGGACTGTTCCGCGCCGTGCTGGACTCCAGCGCCGCCGTTGCCGTGGGCGACCGTCTGCGGCTCGCCCCCAAGCCCGATCGCATCCGCTGGTTCGACCCCGAAACCACCAATGCCCTCTGAAAGACCTCGAGCCGCCATGACCGCCTCTGCCGCCAAAGACATCATCGCCCGCGCCGTCGAGGTGCTGAAGGAAAACGACCACGGCGACTACACCATCCCGACGAAAGGCCTCTACCCGTTCCAGTGGAATTGGGATTCCTGCCTGACTGCGCTTGGCCTCGCCCACTATGACGAAGCGCGGGCCTGGACCGAGATCGAGACCCTGTTCGCGCATCAATGGCCCGACGGCATGGTTCCGCACATCGTCTTCCATGTCTGGAACGATGGCTACTTTCCTGGGCCCGAGGTCTGGCGCACCGGCCGCCCGACCGCAACCTCCGGCATCACGCAGCCGGCCGTCGCCGGCTTTGCCGTGCGCCGCCTGTTCGACAGGGCGCGCGACAGGAAACTGGCGGCCGAACGGGCCTGCAAGTTGCTGCCCAAGATCGACGCCTGGCACCGCTGGTTCTATGAGAACCGCGACCCCAACGGGGAGGGGCTGGTTGCGATCATCCACCCCTGGGAGTCCGGCCGCGACAACTCCATCGACTGGGACCAAGCCTTCGACCGCGTGCCGACCGAAGGGGTCGAACCCTACATCCGTCGCGACATCCTGCATGCCGACCCGGCCCATCGCCCGACCCAGGCGCAATATGATCGCTATCTCTGGCTGGTGCAGCATTTCCGCGGGCTGGGCTGGGACAATGCCCTGCTGCACGACGCCTCGCCATTCCAGATCGTCGATCCCGGCTTCAACGCCATCCTGATCCGCGCCGCGGCCGATCTTGCCGATCTCGCCGAGGCGCTGGGCGACACCGGGATCGCCAAAGCCAATCGCGCCCGCGCCGAAAAGAGCATCGCTGCGATGGAGCGCCTGTGGAGCGAGGCGCACGGCCAATATCTCTGCCTCGACCGCCTAACCGGTAAGCTCGTCGACAGCGCCTCCGTTGGCGGCGTCCTGCCGGCCTTCGCCGCCATCCCGCAGGCGCGTGCCGCAGCGATCGCCGCAACGGTCGAGCGCCTGGCCGGCAAGGCGCGCCACATCGTGCCCTCGCACGATCCCGACGATCCGCGCTTCGACGCCAAACGCTACTGGCGCGGCCCGGTCTGGCTGGTGGTCAACTACATGATCGCCGACGGCCTTCTCACGGCCGGCCACGCCGAGGTCGCCCGGCGCATCACCCGCTCCAGTCTCGACCTGATCACCGAAAGCGGCTTCGCAGAATATTACGACCCGCTCACCGGTGAACCGCTCGGCGGCGGCCGTTTCACCTGGACGGCGGCGATGGTCATCGAATTTTTGCGCGGAATGTAAGCGCGCGTTTATCGAGCCTGTAAACTTTGCAACGGCTGGAGCTACACCAGCGCGCCGCAAACGGCTATCAATCGTCGCGACATCATGCTTCGGGGGCCATGGGGGCGCGCGGCTTGCAGCTGGATCTGAAAACAATCGAGGCTTTAGCTCCCGACCAGGCCTCGCTTGGCGCCGCCGCCAAGCTGACCAAGCGGTCGAACTGGCCCCGGCTTGAAGCGCACGAACAGCTGCCGCTGATCTGGGGCGAATGCCAAGGCTCTGGATCGAATCCCTATCGAGTCGCGTTCGACACCTCGGATCATGGCTACAAATGCACCTGTCCCTCGCGAAAATTTCCGTGCAAGCACATCCTGGCGCTGATGTGGATCGGCGCCACGGCGCCAACCAGTTTCGCGCGCGTCGACCAGACGCCCGATTGGGTGAACGACTGGCTTGGCCGGCGCCGCAAGCCGGGCCAGCCGCCGGCGCAGGCACCAGCACGCGCGGAAGGCAAAAGCATCGACGAGGCCTCGCGGCCGGAGGAAAGCGCCCCGGTCGAAGACGCTGCGGCCGCTGAACGCCGCGAGGCGGCGCAGCGCAAGCGGGCCGAGGACACGCGCAGCGCGGTGTCGGCAGCGCTCGATGAGCTCGACCAATGGATTGCCGACCAACTCCGGCTCGGCCTCGCCGGATTTGTCAATGCCTGCAGCGAGCGCTGCCGCCGCATCGCGGCACGGCTTGTCGACCTGAAGGCGACAGCACTCGCCGGGCGTATCGACGAGTTGCCGGCGCGGCTGATGGCGCTGCGTAGCGAAGAGCGGCCGGACGCGGCGATCCGCGAGCTCGGCAAGCTGGTTCTGCTCGCCAAGGCCTGGCGCGCCGCGCCCGACGATGCCGAGCTGAAGCGCCTCGTTTCGACATCGGAGACGCGTGACCAGATCCTCGCCAATCCGGATACCGTCCAGGTCGAGAGCGACTGGGAGGTGCTCGGTGAGAAGATCGAGACCCGCCGCGATGGCCTCGTCAGCCACGCGACGTGGCTGCTCGATCTCAGGAGCCCGACCCCGCGGTTTGCCGTGCTGCTCGATTTCTTCCCGGCATCGGCCGGGCGACGGTCAGGCGCCTTCGCGCCGGGAGACCGCTTCAGGGCGAGGCTGGTGTTCTATCCGTCCCGTAACCCGCTGCGGGCGCTGGTCGCGGAACGACTGGGCGAGGCCGCGCCGGGCGATTGGCCCGATTTCGCCCCTGACGCGGCCGTCGATCCGCTCGTGGCTTACGCCGCCTTCCAGGATGGTGCGCCATGGCTGTCGGACTGCCCGGTCATCCTGCCGGCCGGCGCTATCGCGCTGGACGAGAAGGACGGCGCCTGGTGGCAGGCGGCAAGCGATCCGCATGGCATCGCGTTGCCTGTCGCGGGCTCCGTCAGCCAGACCTTGCTCGGCCTCGACCTCGCGGCGACGGCGGCGCTTTGGAACGGCGCCAGGCTCGAGCTTCTGGCGTCGCAGAGCAGCATCGGGAGGCTCGATCTGTCGTGAACGAGCTCGAGCAGGCTGGACTGGCGAGATTGCGCGACGGCTGGATTTCCGGCGGCGCCGTTTTCGAACTTGCCCCCATTGAATGGAAGGAACTCGCCGCTGCCTCAAACCCCGATGAGCGGGAGCGGCGGCTCTTGGCGATCGCCGCGCAGGCGCTGGATGTCGCGCTTCGGCCGGCGGCACCGAAAACCCTGAAGCGACGCCCGCCACTGCCGGTGCTCGCTTTGCCGATGCTTCCCGATCACCTGCGGCCACCGCTGCGGGCCGCGCTGAAACATGCCGCCGACGCGAGGCGCAAGGCGCAAGTCGTCACGCTGGTCGCCAGCCGTGGCTTTGTCACCCATCCGTTGGATTGGATGCCCTCCGACCAAAACGCTCCGGATGTTTATGCGCCGTGGGTCGACTGGCTGGCGAGTGCCGAGCAGGAACGGCACGGCTCACACGAAAAACTGACCACCGAAAACTGGACCGACTTCTACCCGGCTTCGCGGCGCGTCGCGCTGGCCGCGATGCGCAGGAGCGAACCAGCGGCGGCAAGGCTGCTGATCGAGGCCAAGGCGCTTGCGGAATCCGCCGAGGTCAGGCTGTCGCTGATCGAGCTTGTCCGTGTCGGGCTAGGCCCGGACGACGCGCCGTTCCTGAAAAGCTTATCCGCCGACCGCTCGGGCAAGGTCCGTGAGCTGGCGGGCCGCATGCTGGCGATGCTGGGCCAACAGGGCGAAGGCGGCGCAGACGTCCCCGTGGCGGAACTCGCCGGCTTCGTCGAGGAAGGCAAGGCCGGCTTCATCCGCCGCCGAACCACCTACGCGCCAGCGAAAACCAAATCGCATGCTCAAGAACAGCGCCGCGCCGAGCTGTTCGAGCTCTGCAACCTTGTCGATCTGGCGGCCCGGTTCGGCGTGACGGAAGCCGATTTCATAACGAGCTGGCAGTTCGGCACCGACAACAATGCGGACATGCTTCTCTCGCGCATGGTCGCCGCCTCGGGCAGCGACGCCGCCGTCGCGCATATGGCCGACACGCTGACCGCCGCCGGCGGCAAGCCGGCGCTCTTCGTGCTGCATCTCGCGCCGCGCCTCGACAGCCACAGGCAGCGCGTCCTCATTCGTCAGATCATCAAGGACGCGCAGTTTCCTGCCGCGCTCGGCCAGGCGCAGGGCATCGAGGCCGGTTGGCTGGGCTGGGACGATCTGTCGAACGGACGTTTCCTCGCTCTCCTTCGCAACAGCATTTCCTCCAAGGAAGATGCTCCGCGCCGGGCGGCCGAGGAAATCATCGAGACGATCGGCTATCTGGCCACCGCACCGGCGGCAGCAAGATTCATCGACGACGTCGTGGCTGCCGGCCTGCCGCCCGCATCCCCCTCGCCCGGTCTGCTGCGGCTCAACGCGGCGCTGGCCGAAAACCCTTCCCAATCCGACAGATGATCAACCCGGAGAAGATCGCATGAACGCAGCCATCCGCCTCCCGGCCGAGCAGGTCTATGCCTCCGAACTGCAGGCGCTCGCGCGCGACGACGACCGGCAAAAGCCTGCCGGCTGGAGCCTGTCGCCCAAGGCCGTGCTGACCTACCTGATGGGCGGCAAGGCGAGCGACGGCACGCTCATCACGCCGAAATATGTCGGCCGCCGGCAACTAATGGAAACCGCGGTGGCGACGCTCGCGACCGACCGGGCGCTGCTTCTGCTCGGCGTTCCCGGAACGGCGAAATCCTGGGTCTCGGAACATCTCGCCGGCGCCATCATGGGCAACTCGACGCTGATCGTTCAATGCACGGCAGGCACCGACGAGAACCAGATCCGCTACGGCTGGAACTACGCCCAGCTTCTGGCAAAAGGTCCGAGCCGGGAGGCGCTGGTGCCGACGCCGCTCTACCGGGCCATGCAGGAAGGCAAGCTCTGCCGCCTGGAAGAGCTGACGCGCATGGGCTCCGACGTGCAGGACACGCTGATCACCGTGCTGTCGGAAAAGATGATGCCGGTGCCGGAGTTGAACACCTCGATTTACGCACAACGCGGCTTCAACATCATTGCGACCGCCAACAATCGCGACAAGGGCGTCAACGAGCTTTCCTCGGCGCTGAAGCGCCGCTTCAATGTCGTGGTGCTGCCTTTGCCTGAGGACATGAACGAGGAAGTCTCGATCGTCTCCAGGCGTGTCGGCGAAATGGCCGGGGGACTGGACCTGCCGGTGCCAAAAAATGTCGGTGAGGAGATCGCCCGCGTGCTCACCATTTTCCGCGAGCTGCGCTCCGGCGCGACTGCCGACGGCAAGGTGACGTTGAAGACGCCGTCGGGCTCGCTCTCCACCGCCGAGGCGATCGCCACGATGATCAGCGGTCTCAGCCAGGCGGCGTGGTTCGACGGCGGCAAGCTCCACGCCGAAGGCCTGGCGCCAAGCCTCGTCGGCGCGATCGTCAAGGATCCGGTCCAGGACAAGGTCGTGCTGGAGGAATATCTGGAGACGGTGCTGAAGAAGCGGCCTGACTATGCCGGTTATTACGCGGCGCTCAACGCAGCCATCTGAGCCATGACGCAGGGCGGCATCAGCTATTTCGGCATACGCCACCACGGGCCGGGCTCCGCCGAGAGCCTGGTCAAGGCTTTGCAGGAATTGCAGCCGGTCACCGTGCTAATCGAGGGACCGACGGACGCCTCGCCGCTGCTGCCGCTGCTCGCCAGTCCCGACATGAAGCCGCCGGTTGCGTTGCTCTGCTATCCGGAGGACGATCCCGCCGCGACGAGCTTCTGGCCCTTCGCCGAGTTCTCCCCGGAATATCAGGCGGCGCTCTGGGCCGTTGCCAACAAGGCAATTCTGCGCTTCATCGATCTGCCGTCCGCGGCGCGCCTGGCCGAGAAGACGCCTGAAGATTCAGCGAACCCCGATGCCGCCGAAGCGAAGGCCATGGAAGGGCAGGGCGAAGAAGCCTCGCGCATCCACGATCCGATCGGCACCCTGGCGCGCGCCGCCGGCTATGAGGATGGCGAAAGCTGGTGGTCGGACATCATCGAGCAGAATCCCGAGCCCGGCCCGATCTTCGCAGCCATCGCCGATGCGATGGCGACGCTGCGCGACGGGGAGACGTCGATCGGCAGGTTCGAGGCCATGCGCGAAGCGCATATGCGCCTCGAGATCGCGGCCGCGCGAAAGGAGTTCGACGGGCCGCTGGCCGTCGTTTGCGGCGCATGGCATGTGCCGGCCTTGCGGGCGGCGCATACGCAAAAGAGCGACCAGGCGTTTCTCAAGGGCATCGGGCGGCGCAAGACCACCATGACCTTCGCGCCATGGACCGGACCGCGCCTGGCGTTGGGCTATGGCTACGGCGCCGGTGTCGTCGCGCCCGGCTGGTGCAAGCATCTTTGGCAGACGCGCGGGCAGGACGATGCTTCGGTCCTGTGGCTCGCCCGGATCGCCTCGGTGCTCCGGGCCAAGGGCCACATGATCTCGACCGCGTCGCTGATCGAGGCGGAGCGTCTGGCGCGCACTCTCGCCGCCATCCGCGAACGGCCGAAGCCGGGGTTCGAGGAACTGCGCGACGCCTCGATCGCGGCGCTCTTCAACGGCGAGGCCTTGCTGTGGAGGATGGTCGAGGCGGAGTTGCTGCTCGGCACCGACGTCGGTGAGATTCCGTCCGACACGCCGCTCGCGCCGCTGATCGACGACCTGCAGCGCAACCAGAAGGCCGCGCGGCTGAAGCCGGAAGCCCTTGAGCGGGAACTTTCCGTCGATCTCAGAAGCGAGAGCGGGCTGTTCCGCTCGACGCTGCTGCATCGGCTGAACGTGCTCGGCGTGAGCTGGGGCAGGCTGACGGACGTTGGCCGCAGCCGCGGTACGTTTCGCGAGCGCTGGATGCTGGCCTGGCAGCCGGAATACGCTGTTCGCCTGGTGGAGAACCTGGTCTACGGACCGACTATCGAGAAAGCCGCCAACGGCCGCCTGATCCAGATGATCGGCGCCGCCGCGACACTCGATGCTTTGGCCACGCTGGTCCAGAACGCGATCACCGCAGCCTTGAGCGAAGCGTCCGCGGCTGGCCTTGCCGCGCTGGAGGAAAAGGCGGCGGTGAGCAGCGAATGCCTGGAGCTGCTGGCCTCGGTGCCACCGCTCGCCGACATCATCCGCTATGGCGAAGCACGCAAGACCGAGACGGAGCGCCTCGCCGGCCTGCTGGAGCGGCTGATCATCGAGGGCTCGATCGCGCTGCCTTATGCGGCGCGGGACCTCGACGCGCAGGCCGCCGCCGCGCTGATGGCCGCGCTGCGCAAGGCCGACGAGGCGATCAGGCTGGTCGAGCCGGACGAGCATGTCCTGGACGCCTGGCGGGCCGCCCTGGCGGCCGTGCTCGATTCGTCGCGCTCGACGGCGCTCGTCGCCGGTTGCGCCGCGCATCTGCTTTACGAGGCCGGGCACCTGTCCGCCGAAGCCGCGGCCGACCTGTTGGCAAAGCGCCTTTCGCCCGGAACGCCAGTCATCGATGCAGCCGCCTTCTTCGAAGGCTTCTTCAGCGGCGCCGGCCAGCGGCTGATCTATGACGAAGGGCTGCGCGGCGCCGTCGATGCATGGCTGGCGTCGCTCGACGAGGAAGCCTTCGTCGCGCACCTGCCCCTGCTGCGCCGCGTCTTTTCCAACCTCGACAGCATGGAGCGCCGGCGCCTGATCGAGGCCGTGCTTGGCCGCCGAGCGAGCCTGCACGCCGGGCTGATGCCGGCGCCCGATGGCGGCGAGGCCTGGCGCAGGCATTTTGATCTCCTCGGCAAGCTGCTCGCAGGGGAGCCCAGCCATGGATGATGAGACAGTCGGGCCGGAGCTCGATCCCACGGAAGGAACCAGAGAGCGCCGCTGGCGCCTGGCGATCGGCGCCGACGACGAGGCCTCCTCGGCGCTCTCGGCGGAAGACCGCCGGCTTTCGGCGGCGCTCGACGCGCTCTATGGCGACGGCAGCGGCGATCTCGGCACCGACCAGCGCAAGCGGCGCGGCGGTCTCGGCCGTTCGGCTCCGCGCGTCGCGCAATGGATGGGCGATATCCGCTCGTTCTTCCCCGAGCAGGTCGTCCAAATCGTGCAGAAGGACGCCTTCGAGCGGCTGAACCTGAAGCAGATGCTGATGGAGCCGGAGTTCCTCAAGGCGATCGAGGCCGACGTCAATCTCGTCGCCGATCTGGTCTCGCTGCGCTCGGCGATGCCGGAAAAGACCAAGGACATCGCCCGCTCGATCATTTCCGACATCGTCGCCAAGCTGATGCAGCGCCTCGAGCAGAAGACCGCCGAGGCGATCCGCGGCGCGCTCGACCGGTCGCGGCGCACCAACCGACCGCGGCAGCGCGACATCGACTGGCCGCGCACCATCGCGGCGAACCTTCGCCATTACCAGCCGGACCACAAGACCGTGGTGCCGGAAAAGCTGGTCGGCTTCATGCGCCGCCAGCGCCGGCTGGTCGACCTCGACGAGGTGACGCTCTGCGTCGACCAGTCCGGCTCGATGGCAAGCTCGGTGATCTATGCCTCGATCTTTGCCGCCGTTATGGCTTCGCTGCCTGTCGTGCGCACAAAACTCGTCTGCTTCGACACCGCGATCGTCGATCTGACGGAAGAACTCAGCGATCCGGTCGAGGTGCTGTTCGGCGTTCAGCTCGGCGGCGGCACCGACATCAATCAGGCGGTTGCTTATTGCGCCGAGCGCATCGAGCGGCCGACCAAGGCGCATTTCGTGCTGATCACCGACCTCTATGAGGGGGGCAACGGCAAGGAGCTTCTGCAAAGGCTGGCGGCACTTGTCCGGTCCGGTATCAATGTCATCGTGCTGCTTGCACTGACCGACCAGGGTCGTCCCGGCTACGACCCCTCCATGGCCGGTTCGGTCGCGGCATTGGGTATCCCGGTCTTTGCCTGCACGCCGGATCATTTTCCCGACATGATGGCGGCGGCGCTGCGGCGGGAAGACATTGGCGCCTGGGCGGCAAGCGCCGACATCAAGCTCGTTCGCGCCGACACCGAGACCCCAAACGCGGCCGAGTAAGCTTGCCAGCCTTCTGGCATCGCATACTCAGGTCTCCTTCTCGCTGATCACCTCGAACCGCTCGACCGCGCAGTGCCCGGCGATCACCGCCAGCACATCCGTCGAAGGCTCGACCGCGTCGGGCTGCTTCCATTGAACGTTGAAGGAAAATACGAAGCGGTTGCGGTCGGGATCGTGCTCCATGCCGACGAAGCGCGCGTCGTAGCCGAGCGGTCGTATCAGGTCCCGGAGGTCAGGTGGCGAACTCTTCGGCCATGAGACCGACAGGATCGCCTTGTGGTCGCGCGGGATATGGAGATCGACCCATTTCAACGCCTGCAGCGTCACCAGGGTCAGCACCGTCGCGATCGCGCCGAGGCCGAACTGGCCGCCGCCGAAGGCCAACCCGATCATTGTCATGATCCACATGGTGGCGGCGGTGGTGACGCCGGTGACGAGATCGCCGCGCCTCAGGATGGTGCCGCCGCCGATGAAGCCGACGCCGGTGAGCACGCCGAGCGCGAAGCGCATCACATCCATGCGCACGAAAGACTCCGGCCCCTTGCCGGACACATCGAGCAGCATGTTGGCCTGAACCATGGCGACGCAAGCCGCGAGGCCAACCAAAATGGTCGTCCGCAGCCCGGCGGAATGGCCGCGCGCCTCGCGATTCAAGCCGATGAGGAAGCCTGCCAGAAGCGTCAGCAATAGCCGCGCGACGAGATCCGGCCAGGTCGGATGAAGCGGCATGTCGCAGCAAAGCGGCTCGAACATCCGTCACGGCGGCGCAGCAGCGCCCTCTATTGCATCTGGACTGTTCAACTTGGCTTGGCGCGGATGGTTCCTTGGTGTGCCTGCCACCAACCAACAGCCCTCACCGGACGACGATGCTCAGCACCAGTGCCAGCACGACGATGCCGACGAGCCCGGCGATGAAGATGATGCGTCGTGCGCGCGTGCGCAGGATGATCTCGCCCTGCCGCGCGTCCTGGCCGGAAAAGACCGGGCCTTCCTCGTCGCGATCCTTGCTCATGATCTGCTCCTTCCCTGCTGGTGGGCGCGGGAGGTGTCAGGACAGGAACCTATTTGGTGGCGTGAAGTTCCGCCGGATGTGGCTCCCGCGACCGGGTTCAGCCGGTCGCGGGAGCCGATGGCTTAGCCGAATTTCGGGTCGAGGCCGCCCGACTTGTAGCGCTTGGCCATGTCCGACAGGGGAATCGGCTTGATCTTCGGCGCGTTGCCGGCGGTGCCGAACTGCTCGAAGCGCTCTTTGCAGAGCTTCCTCATCGCCGCCATGGCCGGCGTCAGATATTTGCGCGGATCGAATTCAGACGGGTTCTCGGTCAGCACCTTGCGGATCGCGCCGGTCAACGCCATGCGGTTGTCGGTGTCGATGTTGATCTTGCGCACGCCGTGCTTGATGCCGCGCTGGATCTCTTCCACCGGCACGCCCCAGGTCGGCTTCATCTGGCCGCCATATTTGTTGATGATCTCCTGCAATTCCTCCGGCACCGAGGACGAGCCGTGCATGACGAGATGCATGTTGGGTAGGCGGCGGTGGATCTCCTCGATCACGTTCATCGCCAGCACCGCGCCGTCCGGCTTGCGCGAGAACTTGTAGGCGCCGTGGCTGGTGCCCATGGCGACGGCCAGCGCGTCGACATGGGTGTCGCGCACGAACTGCTCGGCTTGCACCGGGTCGGTCAGCAGCTGGTCGTGGCTGATCGCGCCTTCGACGCCGTGGCCGTCTTCCTGCTCGCCGCCGCCGCTCTCCAGCGAGCCGAGCACGCCGATCTCGCCTTCGACCGAGACGCCGCCCCAATGCGCCATGTCGACGACGCGTCGGGTGATGCCGGAATTATAGGCGTAGTCGGCCGGCGACTTGCCGTCCTCCTTCAGCGAGCCGTCCATCATCACCGAAGTGAAGCCGTACTGGATCGCGGTGACGCAGGTCGCCTCGTTGTTGCCGTGGTCGAGATGCATGCAGACCGGGATGTCGGGATGGATCTCGACCAGCGCGTCGATCAGCTTGGCCAGCACCACGTCATTGGCATAGGCGCGCGCGCCGCGGCTGGCCTGCAGGATGACCGGCGACTTGGTCTCCTCGGCCGCCTCCATGATGGCGAGCCCCTGTTCCATATTGTTCATGTTGAAGGCAGGCACGCCATAGCCGTGTTCGGCGGCATGGTCGAGTAATTGTCTCAGTGTGATGCGAGCCACCCAATAGTCTCCCGTATCTGGTTTCGAGCCCGTGTTTGAAAAGGCCGCCCGGGCGGGCGGCCCCGTTGCTTCTGGCCGGATTTCGGAGTTACCGCAACCTTTTGGAGTCCTTTCGGCCGCAATTCTTGTTGCAGAGCTGAAATCGGCCTTGTCGAGCTTAAGCGGCGATCCGCTCCCGCGCGGTGAGGATCTCGACGCAGGCTTTCGCCGCTTCCTTGCCCTTCACTTTGAAATGCTCATGGAAGAAGCGATGGTGCTCGGTGCTGTCATGATAGTTGTGCGGCGTCAGAACGGCCGAGAGCACGGGCACGCCGGTCGCAAGCTGCACACTCATCATGCCGTCGATGACGGCGCTGGCGACGAAGTCGTGCCGGTAGATACCGCCATTGACGACGAAAGCGGTGCCGATGATTGCCTGCAGGAGTTGCGCTGGCTCTATGACCGGCGCGATCTCGCCGAAGCCAAGGCC
>NZ_JAVIJB010000057.1:0-35533 GCF_033977165.1 Mesorhizobium captivum | reverse complement strand
ACGTCCGGCTCGTGATCTCTACCTCACCGCACGGGCCCATCCCGCGCAGCGGGTTCGTTCATCGGCCTCGAACCTGTCGCGCTCATGAAAGGCAGCTTTGCGCCTGATATCGGTCATTCCACCAGCGTTTTCCACCGCCAGAAGCGGACATGGCTCAGTCACCACCGTCAGCAATTTCCCTTTAAAATCAACATTGTAGGTTTTTGACGGCCCGCCTAAGGGTTCTTTGGCTCGCGGGTAAGAAAAAACCCAGCTAGATCAATATCTTAGCCGGGTCAAAACGATTGAGTGGGAATGATGAGGCGTACCGTAGAGTAGTAGCGGATAGCAGAGGACATCCAGGGCGAGGCCTAGGCCATCGATAGCAGTCGATAGATACTGGCGCCCCGCAAATCTGCTGCTCCGTCGTGCGTCTTCCCGCTCTTCGAACACCGTCCATACGCCTTCGATTACTGCTCCTTCTTGAGCAAATCCTGGAAGATGAGCTGGCCCCAAGTGCGGCCGCGTGCGTGCACCAGCGCGCCACCCTCGTTGAGCTTTCCCAGCTTGACGGGCGCGAACCCGAGTTGTTTGGCCAAGGCCGCCACGGGAGCGGTCGCGTCCTCGTCGTCGCTCGACAGAAAGACGACCCGGTGGCCGCCCTCGACGATCGGATCGGCAGCCAGGGTGGCCGCAATCAGGTGATTGAAACCTTTCACGAACTTGGCGCCGGTGAACGCCTTCGCGACGAAGGCGGAGGACAGGAGACCGTCCAGCTCTTCTCCAAACGCGTTCGTCGCGTCGATGACCGTCTTGCCTTCCCAGCTCGGCAGGGCCGTCGCAACCTCGCGATGCTCCCAGAACGGGACCGCCAAGATGATTGTGTCGGCCTCGAGTGCATCCCGCAGCGACTTGGCGACGACCGTGGGTCCGATCGCCCGAGCCTGCGGCGCCAACGCCTCGGGAGGCCGGCGGCTCGCGACGGCCACCCTGATGTTCTTACGGGCGAAGGCCCGGGCGAGGGCCTGGCCTACCGCACCGAATCCCACAATCGCATAGCTCATGATACTTCTCCGATCCGTGTTGATATTGGTTCCCCGGCCCTCAACGGCGCTGGGTTATCCGTTCCGCTGCATGGCGACCTTCGCGTAGACGTCCCGTCGTTCCACCATGGACATGCTAGTTCCCGCCGATCAGCCGCTTCCGCGATCCGGCGCGATTTCAGATGGCCGAGAAGCCGCCGTCGACAGACAACTCGAGCCCATTCACGAAGCTCGAATCGTCTGAAGCAAGAAACAGCGCGGCCGTCGCAATTTCCTCAGGACGCCCCATCTTTCCCCGCGGGATCAGGGATTCGAACATCCGCTTCCCCTCCTCGGTGAGAACTTGGTCCTGCATCGGTGTGGCGATCGGCCCCGGGTGCAGCACGTTCACGCGGATATTCCTGCCCTTCAGCTCGTTGAGCCACCCGCGTGCGAATGCGTGCAGCGCCGCCTTGCTCGCCGCATACACGCTGTAACCAGGAAAACCTTTCACCGAAGCAACTGATCCGGTCATGAAGATCGATCCGCCATCGTTGAACAGCGGCAACGCCTTTTGCACCGTGAACAGCGTGCCACGCGTATTCAGGCCGAAGGTCGCATCGAAATGCTGCTCGGTAATCTCGCCCAGTGGGACGGCTTCGCCCGTGCCGGCGCTCGCATACAGGACGTCGATCTTGCCCTTTACCCGCTTGACCGTATCGAACAGGCGGTCGAGGTCGTCGAGATTGGCAGCGTCGCCGCGCACGCCGGTCACGTTCCGGCCAATCAGCCTGACGGCCTCGTCCAGCGCCTCCTGCCTCCGGCCCGTGATGAAAACATAGGCGCCTTCTTCTACGAACCGCTTGGCGCTCGCCAGCGCCATGCCGCTCGATCCGCCCGTGATGACTGCAACCTTACCGTCAAGCTTTCTCATGACTTATCCTTTCGTCGTGTCGGGCAGCATCTGCCCCCGAGAACCTCGAGATGGGTCTGCCGGCGTCGGGCATTGAGTGCGGAAGCGCGCATATCGGTGGTGCGAAATCGATCCGGCTGGACGACTGATGCCAGCCGCGATCGGTGCCCGCCGTTCGGAATTGGGCCGTGCTTGTCGGCATAGGCAGTGATCACCCGCCCGTGCTACCTCACATTCGAGAGGATGTTCGATGGTGTTGGACTCGGGCTTTCGAAGGCAAACCCCGCGGTGCGGGATCGGACCATGATCGACTGGGATGACGTTCGCCACTTTCTTGCCGTCGCGCGCGGAGGCTCGGTGCGGGCCGCCGCCGAGCGCCTCGGTGTGAACCACTCGACTGTGCTGCGACGCATCGCCCAGCTCGAGAAACGCCTCGGGGCGCACATGTTCGAAAGGCGGCCTTCGGGCTACCGCCTGACGGCCGCGGGGGAGGAGGTCCTCGAGTTCGCGGACCAGATGGAAGCGTCGTCGCACCAGCTGGAGACGCGCGTCTTCGGGCGCGATCAGAGCGTGCGCGGGCTTCTGCGGGTAACGCTGGCACCGACCCTCGCGACACACCTGCTCATGCCGGACTTCGCCGATTTCGCGGGTCTGCATCCGGACATCGAGATGGAAATCCTGTCGTCTGGCGAGCTGGCAAATCTAACCAACCGAGAGGCCGATGTCGCGATCCGTGTCGTCTACGACCGCAAAACCCTGCCGCTCAATCTTCACGGCCTGAAGGGACCGGAGGTGTTCGGCGGCGTATACATGTCCCGCGATCGACTAGCCGCGTGGCGTGCGGGCGCGGCTGATCCCATCCGGTGGATCGTCATAAGCATTCATGGAATTCCGGATTGGGCCAGCGAGGGTGAAGTTCGCACCACGGAGGTTCCATTCAGGACCACGGACGGCGAGGCGCAGCTCGTTGCGGTACGGCAAGGGCTCGGCATCACGACACTGCCGTGCTTCGTCGGAGATGCCGACCCTCTACTGGTGAGGGTGCCGGGCGCCGACCTGCACATGTACGGAACGGTTTGGATTCTCACCCAGGGGGAGACACGCAAGACGAAGCGCGTGCGGCTCTTCACCGAGCTCGTATCCCGCAGGCTCGCCGCGTACGCGCCGCTTCTCGCGGGACTGTCCTTATCGCGCGACTGACGCGCGGCCCGATTTCAGCGCCAGGAAAAGTCGCGGCGGGCCATCCAGGATCAGCGCGGGCACGCCCGTGTCGATCTCCGGGCCGATGCGCATAGGTCCCTGTCCGAGCGCGGAGGCGACCGCACCGGACGTCTCGCCGGCATGCTTGGCGTCCCACGGGCCCTGCGGCCTCCGGCGCCGAACGCTACGGGATTTCGATCGATCGTCCGGACTTGGCGGCCGTCGCTTTTCGCGTTGGCGACAATATCCATGTGCTGGCGGCAAACCTCACCTTTGCCACAATCGAAATAGCGCCACCACCGAATGCAAATCCTCTCGCCGGTGCCGGTGAGGAGACGAAGCTAGCGAAATCCCGGCTGACCAGCCATTCGTTACGGCCCTATCGATCCGTCCTTTTGACATGGCCATCCGCCTGGCGTGAGGGCCGTAGGTCAGCAGAGGGCGGCGACGACCCGCCGGGTCCTCTTTCGCGGAGCGACAAACCCAGACGGCCGACCGCGAGATCGACGACTTCATGACCCCGCGCTCGCGCCCAGGCTGACGATAAGCTCGTCCAGTTGCTCGAACGTCTCGCCCATCGCATCCGCCGCCCCGGTGCCGGCTGCGTCGAGCGCTTCCTTCGACGGATAGAGCTCGTGCATGACCAGCAGCGTCTTGCCATCTTTTTCCTCGAAGGTCACCGTGGTGACGGGTCCACCGTCACCACCTTCGTCATTGGTCCAGACGAGGCGCGAGTGCGGTGTCACTTCGATATACCTGCCGAAGAACTCGTCAGGGTTTGCCCGCGACACGAACATCCATCTCGCAGGAACGCAGGAACATGCCCATCGATTTCGGTGCCCACCATCGCATGAACAGCTCGGGCTTGGTCCATGCCTCGAACACGATGCGCGCCGGGCCGTCGAAGGTTCGCGTAACGACCAGCTCACGCTCGGACTTCCGTTCCACCGTCGTGCGGTTCTTCATGGCAGTGGGCCCGCTATCTCTTCTTTCGTCCATCGAGTTTCTCCTTCCGTTTCAATTCCTCGACAACCTTGTCCAACTCGTCGAAGCGTGCGTCCCAGAGCTGGCGGTACCTCTCGATCCATGCTGCCTCTTCCTCCAGCCGGCGCAGGCCGAGCTTGCAGGTCCGCACGCGCCCGACCTTCTCCGTGGTGACGAGCCCCGCCTGTTCCAGGACGCCGACATGCTTCTTCATGCCCGTGAGGGTCATGTGGAACTTCACGGCAAGGTCCGTGATCGAGGCGTCCGCACGCCCGAGCTGCTCCAGAACGCCGCGTCGGGTGGCGTCCGAGAGAGCGGCGAACGAGGCATCGAGGCGGTGTCTTATATACTGAACCATGTGGTTCAGTATATAAGACACCGATTGACGGCATGCAAGGGGAGGCCCAGCGCGCGTGGAAGCATCACGGTGGATTGCCGCAGGAGCAATCCGGCGCTGCATCGGCCCTGAGCGAGATGGCGTCGGAATTGGGGGGCGCCCTTGGCATCGCGCTCCTCGGCAGCCGGGTGACCCTCATCTACCGCCGGGTTCTCAGCGCCGGTATCCCACCAATGGTGCATGGCGAAGCTCGTGAACGCGCCTTGCGCGGAATTGGGTCGGCCGTCAGCTCGGCGCAAGATGATGGAGGGAACGCGTTGGTGTCGGCCGCTCAGGCCGCATATTCGGATGCAGCGCAGGCCGCGTTTTGGGCATCTGCGTGCATTGTCCTGGTGGCCGCCGTCGGCGCCTTGGCGATGTTCCGTACCTTCATGCCACGCGGATAGCTGCTGGCTACGCGCTCCGTTGAAAATGCGTGCTCAATCGGAAGCACGAGAGCTTTTGATGTAAAGCGCTAGCGGGCCTATGGATTTTGCCAAACAGTAAATGCCAGGCCTATCGCCAGCGCCGTTGCCCCATAAAGAGTCGGCAAAGCTCTGCCGTTTTTTGAGTGGGGACATCACCTTTCGCAACGGCGCATCGTTGAATTGACCCATCGACTGCCATACAACCGCCTCGGCCCATGTTTGACGTAGGAAATCCGCGGATGTCGGAACGCATCGCTGTAATCGGCCTGGGATATGTCGGCCTGCCGGTAGCTGTCGCGTTTGGAAAGGTTTTCCCGGGGACGATTGCGTTCGACATCAGCGAGCGTCGGATCAATGAACTGCGCGATGGCGTCGATCGCACTGGAGAGGTCGACACGACGGCGCTCAAGGAATCGTCGATCGTGCTTACGGCCGACCGGGAGATGTTGAAAGGCGCGACCGTCTTCATTGTTGCCGTGCCAACCCCTATCGATATCAACCGCGCTCCCGACCTTGCTCCTTTAAAACTGGCATCCGAGCTCGTCGGCGGAGCGATAAGCAGGGGCGCCGTCGTCATTTTCGAATCGACGGTCTATCCAGGTGTGACCGAAGATTTCTGCGGGCCGATTATCGATCGGATTTCCGGTCTGCGGCATCCTCACGACTTCGCGCTTGGCTATTCGCCTGAGCGAGCCAACCCCGGCGATCGTGAACACTCCCTGCAACGGATCGTCAAAGTCGTCTCTGGCGAGAATGCCGAGACATTGGATCGCGTGGCGGGTATCTACGGACGTATCATCGATGCCGGCGTCTACCGCGCCCAATCGATCAAGGTGGCCGAGGCAGCGAAGGTCATCGAGAATACCCAGCGCGATCTGAACATCGCGCTGATGAATGAACTAGCAATGATCTTCGAGCGCCTTGGGATTCGGACCCAGGACGTCCTTGATGCCGCATCGACAAAATGGAACTTTCTTCCCTTCAAGCCGGGTTTCGTGGGTGGCCACTGCATCAGCGTCGATCCGTACTATCTGACCGCCAAGGCGGAGGCTGAGGGGTACCATCCGCAGATCATCCTCGCCGGTCGTCGCATCAATGACGGCATGGGAGCCTTTGTCGCCCAACAGGTCGTCAAGCAACTGATCCGCTCGGACATGCCAGTCAAGGGAGCTTCGATCGGCATCCTCGGGCTGACCTTCAAGGAGGACGTGCCGGATTTGCGCAACAGCCGCGTTTTCGACATGGTCAGGGAGCTAAGACAGTTCGGAATCGTCCCTAAAGTCCACGACCCACTTGCCGATGCCGAAACCGCTCGACGCGACCATGGCGAAACAATCCTGCCGCTCGACCAGATAGACGATTTGCACGGGCTTGTTCTGGCGGTTCCTCACAAGCAATATCTGGAGGGCGAGAAGTCCCGTATTTTTCAGATGATCAGGCCAGGTGGAATGCTGTTCGACATCAAGTCTGCCATCAAGCCGAACGAGATTCCGGTCAGGATAAAATACTGGAGTCTTTGAGGCTCGGCCCGAAATGAACGCTAGGAATACGCCGTGACATCAAGCAGGCCAATTCTGATCACCGGCGCGGCCGGTTTCATAGGTTTTCACCTCTGCCAGAGGCTGCTCGCAGACGGCCGGCACGTTGTCGGCCTCGATTCCATGAACGAGTACTACGACGTCAACCTGAAGCGGGCGCGGCTCGACCGGCTGAACGGGTTCCCGAACTTTCGTTTCGAGCATCTCGATCTCACGGAGCGCGACCGCATTTTAGCGCTGTTTCTGTCAGCCGCTCCGGAGATTGTCGTCAATCTCGCGGCGCAGGCCGGCGTACGCTATTCGCTGACCAATCCGCACGCTTACGCGGAAAGCAATCTCAACGGCTTCCTCAATATCCTGGAAGGATGCCGCCACGCCTCGGTCGGCCATCTGGTCTATGCCTCGTCGAGCTCGATCTATGGCGGCAGCACGCGCATGCCGTTCTCCGTCCACGATTCGGCCGACCATCCGCTCAGCCTCTATGCCGCCAGCAAGAAGGCAAATGAGCTGATGGCCCACACCTACAGCCATCTGTTCGCGCTGCCGACGACGGGCTTGCGTTTCTTCACGGTCTACGGTCCCTGGGGACGGCCGGACATGGCCCTGTTCATCTTCGCCAAGGCCATCCTCGCCGGCGAGCCGATCGACGTGTTCAACTATGGCAACATGCAGCGGGATTTCACTTATATCGACGACATCGTTGAAGGCATTGTCCGCGTTACGCAGCAGCCCGCGACAGCCAATCCCGATTGGAAAAGCGCTACGCCGGATCCGGCGACCAGCAACGCGCCGTTCCGGATCCACAACATCGGCGGCAATGCGCCTGTTCAGCTGAACCGGCTGATCGAGGTGTTGGAAGACGCGCTCGGCCGCAAGGCGAACCGCAACCTCATGCCGATCCAGCCCGGCGATGTTCCGGCGACTTTCGCCGATGTCAGTTCGCTTGAGGAGGCGACCGGCTTCAGGCCGAAGGTTCCAATCGAGATCGGAGTTCCACGTTTCGTGAAGTGGTATCGGGAATTCTACCAGGTATGACCGATAGGTGCGGCGGACGACGGGTGAGATGCCGAACAGTCCCCCGCGGCCGGTCCGGGTAGGCACCTCCAATCGATCGCCAGTCGGTGGTCCTTTAGATTAGGCTAGGCAGCGGGGCGGAACGGCTTAGCCAGCGACGCGGGAAAGTGCAGGGCAAGCATCTGGCGGTCGCGCGAGATCAGCACCAGCACCACGATCGTTGCCAGATAGGGCAGGGCGGACAGCAGCTCAGACGGGACCTGAAGCCCCAGCGCCTGCCCTTGCAGCTGCAGGATCGTCATGCCGCCGAACAGCCAGGCGCCAAACAGGACACGCAGCGGCCGCCACGTGGCGAACACCACCAGCGCCAGCGCGATCCAACCCTTGCCGGCGGTCATGTTCTCGACCCAGAGCGGCGTGTAGGCGACCGACAGATAGGCGCCTGCCAGGCCCGCCATCGGCCCGCCGAACAGCACCGCCATCTAGCGGATCCCGATCACCGGATAGCCGATCGCGTGCGAGGTCTGCGGCGATTCCCCGATCGTGCGCAGGATGAGCCCGGCCTTCGTGCGGTAGAGGAACCAGCTGATCGCCACGAACATCACCAGCGCCAGATAGACCAGCGGGTCGAAGCGGAAGAAGAGCGGCCCGATCAGCGGCAGGTCGGAGAGGATCGGGATGTCGACGCGATGCAGCGCCTCGATCGGCGCGCTGCCGAAGCCGTGCCCGAGGAAGGCGGAGACGCCCGAACCGAAGATCGCCAGCGCCAGGCCGGCGGCGTATTGGTTGGTGAGGAAGGTCAGCGCGAGCACGCCGAACAGCAGCGAAGCGGCGGCGCCCGCCAGCGCACCGGCCAGAATCTCGACCGGCATCGAATAGCCCGCGGTGACGGCCCAGAAGGCGAGTGCCGCGCCCATCAGCATCATGCCTTCGATGCCGAGGTTGAGCACGCCGGATTTCTCGACCACCAGCTCGCCGAGCGCCGCCAAATCAGCGGCGTCGCGGCGATGATGGTGCCGGTGAAGATGGCAATGAAGAGTTCCATTGGCTGTCTCCCGCTATACCAGGTCGCCTGTATCATCGCCATGGTCAACATCGTCCTGTCGCTCGGGCTCTTCGGCCTTTACCGTCTCGCCGCCGGCCGGTTGGGACCATAATCATGCTGGTCTGGCCGAGATCCGGTCGTATCGCCATCTGGGCGATCTTCGCGCTGCTGTTCGGCGTGCTGTTCCTGGCGCCTCTCGCCGTCATCCTGCTCTCAAGTCTTACCGGCCAGTGGAACGGCGTGCTGCCCAGCAGCCTGACGCTGGAGCATTACAGCGACGTCGTCCAGGGTTCGGCCGGCGACTCAGTGAAGGCCAGCCTTGTCACGGGTTTCGCCGCGAGCGCCCTGGCGCTGGTCAGCGGCGCCTGGGCGGCGCTGGCGCTGCGCGTGCAAGGCGCCACGATGGAGCGCTTGCTCGGACTGCTATTTTTTATCCCGAGCGCCGTGCCTTCTGTGTCCGTCGGCCTTGGCTTGCTCGTTGCATTCAGCAATCCGCCGCTGCTGCTCAACGGCACCGTCGCGATCGTCATGGTCGCGCATTTCGTGCTGATTTCGGCCTTCACCTTCGGCGATGTATCGGCTGGCCTGGCGCGGCTGTCGCCAGACTTCGAGCAGGTCGCCTCGAGCCTTGGCGCGAGGCCCGCTTACCGGCTGTGGCACGTTACGCTGCCGCTGCTCGCGCCCTATCTCGCCGCGGCATTCGGCCTGACCTTCGCGCTTTCCATGGGCGAGCTCGGCGCCACCGTGATGGTCTATCCGCCAGGCTGGGTGACGCTTCCGGTATCGATCTTCTCGCTGACAGACCGCGGCGACATTTTTGCGGGCGCGGCGCTCTCCATGATCCTGGTGGCCGCAACCCTGGTCCTGTTGCTTGGTCTCGAACGCATCACGCGGCGCGCGACGGGATCGTAGCGCGAAGTGCGATCCGCTTGAGTTCGCGGGGGAGGGCTTGAGCCTCGCTATGCCGATCGGCCTGGTTCTAAACTTGTTTCTACGTGGGCGCTGGCTCGTTCCACGATCCAGCCTTTGACGGTCTTCACCACGCCGCCTTTCGCAAGCTGGCTCTCGGAAGGATAGTAGGTCCACGGGCTGGCGGCGCGCACGGGAAAAGGCTCCGCCAGAAGGCTGCGACTGAGTTAGGGAAGTCTTCTTCGACATTGCCTCGACGGCCTTCTTCATCAGAATAGTCGCCGCGGCAGTAAAGCGCGCCGCCGGCGATACGACGATCCGGGAGAACCATCGATGAATAGCGTGCAAGGCGTCATAGCGCCCATCCTGACGCCCTTCGAAAAAGACGGCAGCGTCGCCCGCGACCTGTGGGTGAGCCACGCGAAATGGGTGCTTGCCCAGGGCGCGCACTATCTTTCGCCGTTCGGGACGACCGGCGAGGCGCTGTCGCTGTCGCCAAGCGAACGCATGCAGGCACTGGAGTGGCTGGCCGAGGCCGGCATCCCGGCCGACAGGATGATGCCCGGCACGGGTGTCACGGCGCTGCCCGACACGGTCGAGCTCAGCAGGCATGCCCTGGAACTTGGCTGCGCCGGCATCATGGTGCTGCCTTCGTTCTTCTACATGGCGGCGGGCGACAACGGGCAGGCGCGCTACTATTCCGAACTGATCGAGAAGGTCGCCAGCCCGAAGCTCAAGCTGATCCTCTATCATATCCCGCAAAATTCCGGCGTGCCGGTATCGCCGGCGCTGGCGGCGCGGCTCAATGCGGCCTTCCCGGACATCGTCGTCGCCTACAAGGACAGCGCCGGAAGCTGGGACAACACCGCCGCCGTGATTGCCGCAGCGCCCAACGTCTCCGTCTTTCCGAGCTCCGAAGGCCAGCTCACCCAAGGCCTGGCAAGCGGCGCGGGCGGCTGCATCTCCGCCTCGGTCAACCTCAACGCCAAGGCGATCCGGGCCGTGTATGAGGGGGTGCGCGCGGGCCGCGACGTCTCCGCCGCCGATGCCGCCATCAAGGCATTTCGCAAGGCGGTGCAGGACGCCGGGCTGATCGGCGGCATGAAGGCGGCCCTTGCGGTGCGCTCCGGCGACCATCGCTGGCTCAATCTGCGCGCGCCGCATGAGAACACCACCACGCAGGCAGGCAAGGCCTTGCTCGAGGCGCTGGGTCCTCTTGCCGATCACATCCCCGGTCCGAGGCGAGGCTGAAATGTCCGCGCGGCCAACAATCATCGTAAGCAGCGACGGGCCGGACGGGCCGATGGCCGTGCTCGCCGAAACCCATCCCGATCTCATGGCGCTCGGCTGCGACAGCTACGAGGCGCTGCCCGGCATGATTTCGGACGCCGGCGCCGAAGTGGTGTTCACCATCAAGTTCGATCGGGGATCGCGATATCCACGATCGGCGCTGGTCGAGAGTCAGACGGTACGCTGGGTTTCGGTCGGCGGTTCCGGCACCGATCATCTGCGCCCATGGAATCCGGCGCGCGTGACGGTGACCAATTCGGCCGGCGTCGCCGCCGACATGATGCGGAATATGTCTTCGGCGCCATGCTTTCCTTCTCACTCGGCCTGCGCGGTTTCGCGCGCGAGCAGGCAGCCAGGAACTGGACGGCCGGCAAGGTCGAGCCGATCCAGGGCAAGACACTGCTGATCCTTGGGCTCGGTAAGACGGGGCAGGCGGCCGCTACCCGGGCCAAGGCCTTCGGCATGACGACGCTGGGTGTGCGCGCAAACCCGAAAGCGACCGACCACATCGATGAAGTCCACGCCATGGCCGATCTGCCCAGGCTGTGGGGCCGTGCCGATTTCATCTTGTGCGCCGTGCCGCTGCTCGAAAGCACACGGGGGATCGTCGGAAGCGAGGCCTTCGCGGCGATGAAGCCGTCGGCGGTGCTGATCGACGTGTCCCGCGGTGGCGTCGTCGACGAAGCCGCACTTTTTGCGGCGCTTGATGCTGACCGGATCAAGGGCGCGGCTCTCGATGTGTTCGCCACCGAGCCGCTGCCGCCGGCACATCCGCTGTGGGGCTACGACAATGTGATCGTCACGCCGCATTGCTCCTCGGTCTACGACGGCTGGGACGTGAAATCGGCGCGCATGTTCGCCGACAACCTTGCCCGCTACCGGCGCGGCGAGCCGTTGGCGAATGTTGTCGATCCGCGGCGCGGCTACTAGGCAAAACCTCGGCATTCGGCACGGCGCTTCGAAACAACCATAGGCCCCAACATGACCTGGTCATTGCCGCCGAAACGATCCTTCACCAGAATCGGTGAGCCGCGCTGTCGGCACGCTATTTCGGCGGCTGGGACGGCTTGGGCGACCGCAACAGAAGCGCCAGAGGCACGAGCACCGCGGTGGCGATCGCCGTGTAGCGGAAGACGTCGACATAGGCGAGGAGCGTCGCCTGGCGGCCGATGAGCTGGCCGACCCAACCGACCGCCTGCGCCTTCGCTTGCACGGCGGGTGAGCCTTGGGCGGTGAAAAATTCGCTGACCTGCCGCAATGTCTGCTGGTACGCGGACGATGATTGCGTGGTGTTCGCGACCAGGTTGGACTGATGCAGCTGCGCGTTCTGTGCGATCACCGTGGTCGTCAGCGAGACGCCGATGCTGCCGCCGATGTTGCGGGCGACATTGATCAGCGCGGAAGCCTGGTTGGTCTTCCTTGGCGGCAGGCCGAGATAGGCTGCCGTCGAGATCGGGATGAACAGGAAGGGGAGGCCGACCATCAGGAAGACGCGGGCAAAGGCAAAGAAGCTGAAGCTCGCATCCGGCGCCAGCGAGGTCAGATGCCAGAGCGCTATCGCCACCGCCGACATGCCCATCATGATCAGGTATTTCGGCTGCACGAAACCTGAGGCAATGCCGGAAATCGGCATCAGCATCAGCATTGCGATGCCGCCCGGCATCATCGAAAGGCCAGACAGCGTCGCTGTATAGTCGAACGCGGTCTGCTGCAGCTGAGGCATGAGCTGGGTCGTGCTGAACAGCACCGCGCCCACCGCCATCATGACCAGGAACGACGTGCCGAACTGGCGCGTGAACAAGAGCCGCATGTCGACGATCGGGTCTCTGCGTGTCAGCTCCCAGGGAATGAGGATCAGGAACGAGATGGCGGAGATCACGGCGAAGCTGGTGATGAAGCTCGATGAGAACCAGTCGTTGCGCTGGCCCTCGTCGAGGAATACCTCCAGGCAGCCGAGCGCCAGCGCCACCAGGATGAAGCCGACCCAATCCACCTTGAGGCCGCCCTGCAGCCTCTCCCGGCGCTCGCGTTCCAGCACATCCGGCTCGACCACCAGCCATTGCACCAGCGCCAGCGAAAGAATGCCGAAGGGCACATTGATGAAGAAGATCCAGTGCCAGGAGAAATGATCTGTCAGCCATCCGCCGATCGTCGGGCCGACGGTCGGCGCGACGATGACCGCGATGCCGTAAAGCGCGAAGGCCTGCGAGCGCTTTTCCGGCGGGAAGGTATCGGCAAGGATTGATTGCTCGCTCGGCGCCATGCCGCCGCCGCCGAGCCCCTGAAGGATGCGGAACAGGATCAGCATTTCGAGATTGGGCGCCAGGCCGCAGAGCAGCGACGCGCCCGTGAAGGTGGCGACGCAGAGCATGTAATAGCGCTTGCGGCCGATGACGTCGGCCAGCCACCCGCTGATTGGAATGATGACGGAGTTTGCCACGAGATAGGTGGTGATGACCCAGGTGCTCTCGTCCATGCCGGCTGCAAGGCTGCCGGCGATGTTGCGAAGCGCGACATTGGCGATCGAAGTGTCGAGCACCAGCATGAAGGTCGCGATCGAGACGACGACAGCGATGAGCCAGGGGTTGCGCCCGCCCGCGGCAGAGCGGCTTTCGCCGCCATGGGCTAGTGCCGAGTCAGTCATCGCACCGTGACCGTCGGCACCACTGACATGCCCGGACCGAGATAGACGTCGGGCGGCTTGTCGAAGACGATCTTGACCGGCACGCGCTGAACGACCTTGACGAAATTGCCGGTCGCGTTCTCGGCCGGCAGTAGGCTGAAGGCGGTGCCGCTGCCGGCCTGCACGCTGTCGACACGGCCATGGAAGGTCTTTTCCGGATAGGCATCGATCGCGATGTCGACCGGCTGGCCGGGCCGCATCAAGTCGAGCTGCGTCTCCTTGAAATTGGCCTTCACCCAGATGTCCTTCGGAACGAACATCATCAACACCTGCCCGGGCTGCGCATAGGTGCCTTTTGCAACGGTGATGTTGGTCGCCCGGCCGGCGACCGGAGCCACGACAGTGGTGCGTGTGAGCGTGGTCTTGGCCCGGTCCTCGCTGGCGCGCGCCTGCTGCAGTTTGGCTTCGGCGCTTTTGCCCTGCGCCTGCAGCACGGCGAGCTGGCTTTTCGCGGCGCCTGCATTCGCCGTGGCCGTATCGAGGGCGGCCTGGTCCTGCCGAAGCGTTGACGCTGCCTGCTGCGCCTGCTGCTGGGTAGCGGTGCCCCGGGCCAGCAGCTCGCGATTGCGCTGATCCTCCGACTTGGCGAATTCCAGCGCCGCCTGTGCCTGGGCGACTTGCTTTTGCGCGGCATCGATCTTGGCGTTCTGCGCCTGGGTCTGGGCCTCGACATTGGTGATCTCGGCTTGCGCCGCCGCCACGCCGGCCTCCGCCTGCTTGAGCGAAGCCTGGTAGTCGCTGTCGTCGATGCGAAGCAGGACGGCGCCGGCCTCGACGGGCTGATTGTCGGCGACGGCCAGCTCCGTGATACGGCCCGCGATTTCGGCGCCGATGGTCACCGTGCGCGCGTCGATGAAGGCATCGTCCGTCCATTCGTAGTTGCGCGCGTTCAGCCACCAGAGCACTGCGCCGGCCGCGACCAGCAGGACGACAAGCAGGACGGTTCCCGCTGTGACAGGGTGCCGTTTGATGGACCCGAAAAGGCTTCCGCGTCGCTTGTCCTGGGGAGCACCCCCATCTTGACGAGATGCGTCGGCCTTATCCCCCAAGGCCTCGGCCTCGGCTGTCTTTCGGGTGTCGGCGCGGCGCGTCGGCCGCTGCGTCTCGTCCACGGGTTCGGCAACTGGAGAATTCGTATCCACCGGCATGCCTTTCGATCGAAGTATTTGTTCTTCCGCAATTCCGGATGGAAAGCCGCTGCGCGCTCTTCCTGGAATTGCTCGGATGGGATCTTGCGCGGCGCCGCCGCGCATCGCCAAGCCGAGGGTCAACCTTCGGCATTCGGAAAAGTTCCTTTGCCGTCACAACCGGCTTTGTCTCAAAATCCCAGATACCGGCTCATCGTGATGCCCTGGAAGCTTCCGGGGTCACTCTTTCGTGACCTGCTTTTGCGCGGATAAATCCGGAACAATGCCCCGGCTGAGAGGTTAGCGCTGATACCCAGCCAGCCAGGGAGCGAGCTATGTCCCCAAACCCCGCCTCGAGCGCGACTGGCCTCAGCCGACGAAGCTTCATGACCGGAACGGTTTCAGCCGCCGCTGCCGCGCCGTTGCTGACCTCTGCGGCGAAGGCGGAAGCGCCGGTTGCGACCCATTCCAAACTCAGGGAAGCGGTCGCCATATCGCTGCGCATCAACAAGCAGCCTTACGCGCTTTCGCTGGACACAAGGACGAGCCTGCTGGATGCGTTGCGCGATCATGTCGGCCTTGCCGGCACGAAGAAGGGCTGCGACCACGGCCAGTGCGGTGCCTGCACGGTGCTTGTCGACGGGAAACGCGTGCTCTCCTGCCTCAGCTTCGCCGTGATGAACCAGGGCAAGGAGGTGACGACGGTGGAGGGCCTCGCATCGAGCGAGGGCAAGCTGCATCCTATGCAGCAGGCCTTCATCGATCACGACGCCTTCCAGTGCGGCTACTGCACGCCGGGTCAGATCATGTCGGCCATCGGCTGCATCAACGAGGGCCACGCAAACTCCGAGGACGACATCCGCGAATATATGAGCGGCAACATCTGCCGTTGCGCAGCCTATCCGAACATCGTCGCCGCGATCGTCCAGGCGCGTGACCAGTCGAGGGGAGCCTGACGATGCGCCCTTTCATCTATGAACAGCCGACGGATATTTCGGCCGCGGTCGCCGTCGCGTCCAGATTTACGACCAATGAGGATCAGCCGGCGCGGGCGAACGCGCAATTCATTGCCGGCGGCACCAATCTCGCCGACTATATGAAGCTCGGTGTCGCTGCGCCAAATCGATTGCTGGATCTCAATCGGCTCGAAGAGCCGGCGCTCAGACAGATCAGGGTCACCGACGACGGCATCCGTTTCGGCGCCCTGGTGCGGATGGGCGAGGCTGCCGACCACAGCGAAGTCAAACGCCGCTATCCCGTCATTGCCGACAGTCTGAGATTGGCGGCGAGCGGCCAGATCCGCAATATGGCGAGCCTTGCCGGCAACGTCCTGCAGCGGACGCGCTGCGAATATTTCCGCGAGACCTCATGGGCCTGCAACAAGCGCGTGCCGGGTTCGGGCTGCGCGGCAATGGAAGGCTTCAACCGCCAGCACGCGGTGCTGGGCGCCAGCGACGCGTGCATCGCCACCTATCACGGCGACTTCGCCCAGGCCTTGATTGCGCTTGACGCCGTCGTTCGGGCCGAGGGCTCGCGCGGAGCGCGCAAAATTCCCTTCGCCAGGCTGCATCGGCTGCCTCGCGACACGCCGCATATCGAGACCGATCTCGCGGCGGACGAGATCATCACCGCCATCGAAGTGCCGGCCATGCCGTGGGCCCGGCGTTCGCGCTACCTGAAGATCCGCGATCGCGAGTCCTACGCCTTTGCGCTGGCGTCGGCCGCCGTGGCGCTCGACCTCGACGGCGACAGCGTCCGCGAGGCGCGCATCGCGCTCGGCGGCGTAGCGACGGTGCCCTGGCGCGCCAAGGAGGCCGAAGCGGCCTTGCAAGGCAAGAAACTCGACGAGGCGTCGGCAAGTGCTGCGGCGGAAGCTGCATTTGTCGATGCCGAACCGCGCCAGCACAACGCGTTCAAAGTAGAACTCGGCAAACGAACGCTGGTGCGCGCTCTGCTCGAAACCCGAGACATGAAGGTGTGACAATGGACGCAGCCGCTCCGAAACCCAGGGAAAACCAGGGCGAACCCCTGCCGCGCGTCGATGCGCGGCTGAAAGTCACCGGGCAGGCCGGCTATCCGGCCGATCTGCCGACGGCCAACATCGCCTATGGCGCGCTTGCAACCAGCAGCATCGCCAAAGGTAGAGTGACCAAGCTTCATCTCGATGAGGCTCGAGCGGTGCCGGGCCTGCTCGATATCGTGACATACGGTGACATGGATAGGGTCGACAGGCCGAAGTTCGGCAATGGCAGCGCAACCTCGGTCGGACCGCTGCACGAGCGGACGATCTTCCACGATGGGCAGATCATCGCCTTGGCCGTTGCCGAGACATTCGAGGCGGCCGAGGAGGCCGCGCAACTGATCCGCGCCGAATATGAGGAGGAGAAGCCGACCGCAAGCTTCGACAGTCCTGGAACGAAGACCGTTCCCGCAGCCGGCAAAAGCCCGATGCTGAAGGAGGACGTGAAAGCGGGCGATTTTGACGCTGCCTATGCGGCGGCTCCGGTCAAGATCGACGCGCGCTATTCGACGCCGACCCAGCATCACAATCCGATCGAGCTGTTCTCGACGACGGCGCTCTGGCAGGGCGATCAACTTACCGTTCATGAGCCGTCGCAAAACGTCACCGGCTGGAAGGTCGAGCTTGCCAGGCAGCTGAAGCTCGATCCGGCGAATGTGCGCATTCTCAGCCCCTTCATCGGTGGGGCGTTCGGCTCGAAAGGACCGATGACGTCACGCACCGCGATTGTCGCCGTCGCCGCAAAACGGCTCGGCAGGCCGGTGCGTTGCGTGACGAGCCGCATGCAGGCCTTCGGCACACAGACTTACCGGGCCGAAACCCGGCATCGAATCCGGATCGGCGCCGGCAGGGACGGCCACATCACCGCCTTCGCGCATGAGGGCTGGGAAATGACGTCTCGTACGGACGCCTATGTCGTCGGCGGCACGTCGGCGACCGGCCGCATGTACGATTACGGCTCGGTGCTGACCCATGTCTCGCTGGTGGAGGCCGACCGCAATACGCCGGGCTACATGCGTTCGCCGCCCGAGACGCCCTACGTCTACGCGCTGGAAAACGCCATGGACGAGATGGCGGTGGCGCTCGGCATGGATCCGGTCGAGTTCCGCCGCATCAATGAACCGAAGACGGAGCCGATCGGCAAGAAACCGTTCTCCAGCCGCTCGCTGATCCAGTGCTACGAACAGGCGGCCGACGCCTTCGGCTGGACGAAGCGGGACCCGAAGGTCGGGGCGATGCGCGACGGCGACTGGCTGGTCGGCATGGGCTGCGCCACGGCGATTTATCCAACCGCCGCGGCGCCCTGCGCGGCGCGTGTGCGCCTGACGTCCGACGGCGATGTGAGGGTGCAATGCGGCTCGCACGAGATCGGCACCGGCGTCCGCACCGTGGCCGGCCAGATGGCTTCGGAACGTCTTGGCGTCCCGATCGACAAGGTGAATGTCGAGATGGGCGACAGCAGCCTGCCTCCGGCGCCGGTGTCGGGCGGCTCGATTTCCACCGCGAGCGTCTGCTCGGCGGTGCTCAAGGCCTGCGATGCGATCCGGACGAAGCTTGCCGCGGCCGCGACAAACGAAGGCGCCCCGCTTGCCGGTTCCCACAACGAGGAGCTGGACTTCGCCGATGGGAAGATCGTTGCGAAGGGCGGCGCCTCGACGAAGATTGAGGATGTCTTCAAGATCATGCAGGTCGGCGCGATAGACGAATATGCCGAGTTCGCGCCCAAGGGCGCGACGCCTGGGGCGCTGAAGAAGCTCTACGCCGGCCTGCCGGAATTCCATGGCGGTGACCAGGATGAGGATTCGGTGAAATACGCCTTCGGCGCCGAGTTCGTCGAAGTCCGCATCAACCGCCATACGCGGGAAATCCGGGTGCCGCGCATCGTCGGCGCCTTCGCGGCCGGCCGCATCATGAACACACGCACCGCGCGCAGCCAGTTGATGGGCGGCATGATCTGGGGCATCGGCCAGGCGCTGCATGAGGCGACCGAAGTCGACCAGCGCTATGCCCGCTACGTCAACCGCGACCTGCAGGATTATCTCGTGCCGGTCAACGCCGACATCAAGGATCTGCAGGTGATCCTGGTCCCGGAGGTAGACCACGCCGTCAATCCGGCCGGCGTCAAAGGCCTGGGCGAACTGGGCAATGTCGGCACCGCCGCTGCCGTGGCGAGCGCGGTCTATCACGCGACCGGCAAGCGCATCCGCGACCTGCCGATCAGGATCGACCAGCTTATCGCTTGACGATGCCGGAGGCGCGGCAATGATCCTCGCATCCGGCGCAAGTCTCCGGTTTTCGTAACGATCTCACGAGGCGGCCACCATTTGAGGCCGTAGCCCGGGAGTTCCCCTGCGGCGGAACGCAAGCGCCCTCTGCTTCGGTTTCGGCGAAGCAAAGGACAGAAAAAGACTTCTTTTGGCGATCCGGCCCGGATGCTCTCTTGCGGGACCTAGAACATGCTAGGCGCGCCTGGGAGGCGACGCATAACAAGAGAGCGGCTGCCGAAACACCGCTTGGCATAGGCCACTTGAATGGAGCCGATGCCGGCAACACAGCCATAGGGGAACCACGACAATGAAGACATTCCGAAATAGCCTGATGACCGCAGTCGGCGCAGGCCTGCTGAGCCTCGGGCTTTCCGCATCCGCCAACGCCGGCGCCATTCGCCTTGGCATGACCACCTGGGTGGGCTACGGACCGCTGTTTCTTGCCCGCGACCTCGGCTACTTCAAGGAAGCCGGCGTCGATGTCGACCTGAAGATCATCGAAGAATCAGCGCTTTACATGGCCGCGGTCGCCGGCGGTGACCTCGACGGCGCCGCCTCCACCGTCGACGAGCTGATGAAGTACAGCTCGGACGAGCTCTGCTTCAAATATGTCCTGGCGATCGATGACAGCCACGGCGGCGACGGCGTCGTCACGCAGGCCGACGTCAAGTCGCTCAAGGATTTGAAGGGCCAGCCCGTCGCCCTGAACGAGGGCTCCGTTTCCGAATTCTGGTTCAACGTGCTCCTGAAGAAGGAGGGCATGACCGAGGACGATGTGAGCGTCACCAACATGACCGCGGACGACGCGGCGACTGCCTTCATCGCCGGCCAGGTTCCTGCTGCCGTGACCTGGGAGCCGCACCTCACCGAAGTCCGCAAGGGCGGAAAGGGGAAGGTGCTGATCGATTCCACGACCACCCCCGGCCTGATCGTGGATGTGATCGCCCTCAAATGCGATCTGATTGAAAAGCATCCCGAGGACGTGAAGGCCCTCGTCAAGGGCTATTACAAGGCGGTCGAATACATCAAGACCAATCCGGAAAAGGCTTACGAGATCATGGCCAAGGGCATTGGCGGCTATCTCGAGAAGCCCGAGGATTTCGCCGCCGGCGCCAAGGGCGTGCGCTACTACGACCGCGCCCGCAACCTGGAATTCTTCGGCGCGCCGGAAAAGAGCGAGGCGTCCGACCTGGTGACCTTCGCGCAGGACATCTGGGGCAAGGCCGGCAAGCTCAAGATGACGATCGACGCGAAAACCATCCTCGACACCGATTTCATCAAGGAACAGTGAGCCTTCGGAATCGTCGGGGTCGGCCCGTCCGGGCCGACCCCGTTTTCTCACAAGCCAGCGTTTCGCGCTTAAATCACGGAGGCCATCTTATGGCACAGAGGCGGACGGCGTGGACGCGCCTGACGACCCCATTCGCCAACATTCCCGCCGGCATGGCAACGACGCTCGCGCTTGCGATGTGGGTGGTCGTGATCGGCGGCTGGGCTTTGCTGTCCTATGGCCGCGTCGTGCCGAACATGTTCCTGCCGACACCCGGAACGGTGCTCGAGACGACCTATCGCATGTCCCTGGACGGCAGCCTTTTCTACCACACTCTGACCAGCGCCAAGGTGGTTCTTCTCGGTTTCATCGTGTCCTCGCTGATCGCGGTGCCGCTGGGGCTGTGGATGGGGACTTACCGGGCGGTGCAGGCGCCGCTGGAACCGCTGGTCAACTTCATCCGCTATCTGCCTGTGACCTCCTTCGTGCCGCTGTTCATCCTTTGGATCGGCATCGGCATCGAGCAGCGCATAGCGGTGATCTTCTTCGGCACGTTCTTCCAGCAGCTCGTGATGATTTCCGATTGCGCGCGCGGCGTGTCCAGGGACCTGGTCAATGCCTCTTACACTTTGGGCACCAAGCGCAGCGAAGCGGTGTGGCACGTCATTTTCCCGGCAGCACTTCCTGCGATCCTCGACACGCTTCGCGTCACCATGGGCTGGGCCTGGACCTATCTGGTCGTGGCCGAGCTCGTCGCCGCGTCGAGCGGCCTCGGCTACATCAGCCTCAAGGCGATGCGCGGCTTCCAGGTCGATGTGATCTTCATGGCGATCGCCGCGATCGGGCTTCTGGGCCTCATCACCGACACGGCATTCCGCATCATCCGGGCGAGGGTCGCGCCATGGGCACCTTGATTTTGAACGCAACCTCACAAACCGCAGCCGGATCAAGGGTAGTGATGACCGAAACCATCAAGGCGAACAATCCGGCCGGCCCGGCTCATGCAACCGGCGATCCGCGGTCGGCCGGCACCACGATGGCGATCGAAGACGTGACATTGCGCTATGGTGACGCCAACGGCGTGCTGGCGCTGGACGATGTGTCGCTGAAAGTGGCCAGGAACGAATTCTGCGTCATCGTCGGCCCCTCAGGGTGCGGCAAATCCAGCCTGCTCTATCTCGCTGCCGGCCTCAACGACGCGACCTCGGGCAGCATCAAGGTCGACGGCAGGGAAGTGATCGAACCTGGTCCCGACAGGGGCATGGTGTTCCAGAGCTACACCTTGTTTCCCTGGCTCACGGTGCGTGCCAACATCGAATATGGACCGAAGCGCAAGGGTCTGCCCGCGGAGCAGCGCAAGCAGATCGTCGACCAGTATCTCAACGAGGTCGGCCTCACGCCCTTTGCGGACCATTACCCCGCGCAGCTTTCCGGCGGCATGAAGCAGCGTGTGGCGATCGCGCGCGCCCTTGCCAACGATCCGGCCGTTCTGTTGATGGACGAGCCCTTCGGCGCTCTCGACAGCCAGACGCGCGGCACCATGCAGAAGCTGCTCTTGCGCGTTTGGGAGCGGCAGCAGAAGACGGTACTCTTCGTCACCCACGATATCGACGAGGCGCTGGTTCTCGGCGATCGCGTGCTGGTGATGACGGCCCGGCCCGGCAAGATCAAGGCCGAGATCAAGGTCGACATACCCCGGCCGCGCTCGATGGACGTGATCCTCGAACCCGATTTCATCGCGCTCAAGCGCCGCATCCTCGGCCTGCTGCACGACGAGATCGACGAGGATCACTGAGCAATTCCAGCAAAAGTGCGCAGCGGTTTTCCGTCCGGAATTGCGTGAAAGCAGACCAGCAATTCCAGGAAAAGTGCGCAGCGGTTTTCCGTCCGGAATTGCGTGAAAGCAGATGCCGATCGCGAAACGGCGAGGCAGTTTCTATCTTCTATCTGTCGCTCCGCCAGTTGGAGCCGAGGATCATCTCCGAAGCCTTCTGTCCGATCATCATGCTTGGCGCATTCGTGTTGCCGCCGATCAACTTCGGCATGATGGAAGCGTCCGCGACCCGAAGCCCGTCCACGCCGCGCACCCTAAGCGTCGCCGGGTCGACGACCGCCATCGCATCCGTTCCCATCTTGCAGGTCCCAACGGGGTGGTAAACGGTCAGCGCTTCGGCGCGCAGATAGGCGAGGATCTCGTCGTCGGTTCGGACGTCCTTGCCCGGAAGCATCTCCTTCCCTCGCACCGGATCGAACTCCGATGCGGCAAGGATCTTGCGCGCGATCTTGATGCCTTCGACCAGCACCATGGCGTCGTCTTCATCCGCAAAGAAACGGTGATCGATCAGGACGTCCCGGCGAGAACTGTGGCGTGACAATCTGATCTCGCCCACGCTCTTCGGTCTGAGCACGCAGGTGTGAACGGCGTAGCCGTGGCCATATTCGATCAGCCTGCCGCGATGGCTGCGATATCCGGGCACGAAGTGGAACTGGATGTCGGGAAGGCCGTTCGCGTGCCTGGTTTTCGTAAAGCCGCCGGCCTCGACATAGTTGGTGGTGAGCATGCCCTTGCGGCGCACAAAATACTGGAACGGCGCGGCGGCGATACGGGGCAGGTTGGCAAGCGACAGGCCGAATGTCATGGTGCTCCTGGAGCGCACGGTGATCATGCCGTCGACATGGTCTTGCAGGTTCTTGCCGACACCGGGCAGGTCGAGAACCGGCGTGATGCCGATCTGCCGGAGCTCGGCTGCCGGTCCGATGCCCGATGCCATCAGGATCTTGGGCGAATTGACGGCG
The DNA here is from genome assembly GCF_033977165.1 of Mesorhizobium captivum. Classification (NCBI taxonomy): domain Bacteria; kingdom Pseudomonadati; phylum Pseudomonadota; class Alphaproteobacteria; order Hyphomicrobiales; family Phyllobacteriaceae; genus Mesorhizobium; species Mesorhizobium captivum. The sequence continues at coordinate 12,672 of NZ_JAVIJB010000057.1, read as the reverse complement.
CCGGCCGAGAGCACGATCTCGCGGCTGGCCGCAAGTATCTTTTGCTGGCCCTCATGCCGCACGCGCATGCCCGTCGCGTGCCCGTCGGCGATGACAAGGTCGATCACCTCGCATTGGCTGATCAGCGTCAGGTTCTTGCGATCGAGCACCGGACGCATGAAAGCGCTGAAGCTGCTGAAGCGCTGGCCCCTATCTTGCGTGACGTTGTAGATCCCGACGCCGAACTGGCTTTCGGCATTGAAGTCTTCATTTGCGGGCAAGCCGGCATTCTTGCCGGCCTTGACGAACATGCTTGAAAGCACGTTCGGATCGCGCGGGTTGTCGACCAGCAGCTCGCCGTCGCTGCCGTGATAGCGCGGGTCCTGAGCGATCAGATTGCGCTCCAGCTTCCTGAACACGGGCAGCACGTCGCTGTAGCTCCAGCCGGCGCAGCCGAGCCCGGCCCACTCGTCATAATCTTCGGCGGCGCCGCGAATATAGACCATCGAGTTGATGGAGCTCGACCCGCCCAGCGCCTTGCCGCGGTTGACAGGAATTTTGCGGTTGTTGAGATGCGGCTGCGGCACGCCGACGAAACAATAGTCGTAGTTCGGGTTGCCGTAGAGCGACAGGATGCCCGCCGGCACCTTGACCCGCAGGCTGTTGTCGCTTCCGCCGGCCTCTATCAGGCACACTCTGACCAACGGATCGGCGCTCAGCCGGTTGGCCACCACGCAACCCGCCGAACCGGCGCCGACGACGATGTAGTCATAGCTTTCAGTCTTCATGCCCAGCCCCTCAAGAATGCCGGCGCTCGAGGCATGGCGGAACCGGTCGCCGCGGAAGCGCATCCCTGTTCCGGCACTAGTACCGTGCCGACGTGTGTCCAGCTTCGCCCGCCACCTCGCGCGGCGCTGTCGATCCGACCGCTGGAACACTAGGTGCGCCTATCGGTGCGAGAAATTCGGAAATGGTTACGCGTGACTTCGGAGATTCGTTATGGGCGCCCACCGGCGCGTGCTGCTACTTGTGGACTCCAGTAGCGAGGCGATCGGATGACGCAATTGCTTGTTCGCACGGCGAAATGGGTCATCCAGGGTTGCATCTAGCCGCTGCCGGAAATCGGTTTTCATCCCGCGCGGCGGAAGCCGTCGGATGGTCAGAAAAGGACTGAGCATGTCGGTTGAGACGATAGACACGCTTGTCGTTGGCGGCGGCCAGGCCGGGGTGGCTATGAGCGAGCACCTGAGCAAATGCGGGGTGCCTCACCTGGTCCTTGAACGCGGCCGGATTGCCGAGCGCTGGCGCTCGCAGCGTTGGGACTCCCTGGTTGCCAACGGCCCGGCCTGGCATGACCGCTTCCCGGGCATGGAGTTTCCGCGGACGGGTCCCGATGGCTTTCCTTCCAAGGAGGAGGTTGCCGACTATTTTGTCGCCTACGCAAAGCAGATCGGTGCGCCGATCCGCTGCGGCGTGGAGGTCGAGCTTGTGCAAAGGAGTGTCGGCCGACCCGGATTCCGCGTCGAGACGTCGGACGGCGTGATCGAGGCCAACAGCGTCGTCGCCGCGACCGGACCATTCCAGATCCCCGTCATTCCGCCCGTCGTTCCTGCGGACGCGGGCGTCTTGCAAATCCATTCCAGCGCCTACCGCAACCCCGGGCAGTTGCCGAAGGGCGCGGTGCTGGTGGTCGGAGCGGGATCCTCGGGCGTGCAGATCGCCGACGAGCTTCAACGCGCCGGCAGGCGCGTTTATCTTTCGGTCGGTCCCCACGACCGTCCGCCGCGGGCCTATCGCGGGCGCGACTTCTGCTGGTGGCTGGGCGTTCTCGGCAAATGGGACCTCGAAACCCCAGGACCCGGCACGGAACATGTAACGATCGCGGTCAGCGGCGCGCGCGGCGGCGAGACGATCGATTTCCGTCGCCTGGCCGCGCAGGGGCTCACACTCGTCGGCATGACAAAGACGTATCAGGACGGTGTGATGAGCTTCGCGCCCGATCTTGCGAAAAACATTGCCCGCGGCGACGCGAGCCTGATGTCGCTGTTGGACGAAGCCGACGCCTATGTCGCTCGCAACGGTCTCGACCTTCCGGAAGAGCCCGCGGCCCGCCGTATCGACCCGGACCCAGAATGCGTGACCGACCCAATCCTCGAGCTCGATCTGGCCGAGGCTGGGATAACGGCGATCATGTGGGCGACGGGCTTTGCCGTCGATTACAGCTGGCTGAAGGTCGATGCCTTCGACGAGAAGGGCCGGCCAAGGCATCATCGCGGCGTCTCGACCGAGCCGGGAATCTATTTCCTGGGTCTGCCCTGGCAATCGAGACGAGGGTCGAGCTTCATCTGGGGCGTCTGGCACGATGCCAAGCACGTGGCCGACCGTATTTCGACGCAGCGAAAATATCTGGCCTACCACGCCGCCGCGAAGCGCGAGCCCGTGGACGCCTGACCAAAGCAGCGAGCCCGACCCTTATGGAGACCAAGATGGCGCATACACGAATTCGCACCTTCAACACGAAGGATACCTATCCCGAGCAGAAGCTCGACAATGATCTCTGCCAGGCGGTCGTTACGCGCGGCGGCCGGACCGTCTATCTGCGCGGCCAGTGCCCGCAGGACCTCGACACCGCGAAGACCATCGACAGTCACGATCCGGCCGAGCAGACCCACAAGGTCATGCAGAACATCAAGCAGCTCATCGAGGAGTGCGGCGGCACGATGGAGCATCTGGTGAAGGTGGTCGTCTACGTCACCGATGTCCGCCATCGCGAGGCCGTCTACCGGACGATGGGCGAATACATCAAGCGCGTCCACCCGGTCTCGACCGGCCTTGTCGTATCGGCGCTCGCGCGGCCGGAGTGGCTGGTCGAGATCGACGGCACGGCCGTCATTCCGGATGATGGCACCGCCATCATCCTGGACTGAGCGCCATGACCTTCTCCATCGTTGCACGCTGCAAGCGCACGGGCATGTTCGGGGTAGCGGTATCCTCCTCGTCTCCCGCGGTCGCGGCCCGTTGCGCCTACGCGCAGGCTGGCGTCGGCGCGGTCGCCAGCCAGAACGTCACCGACCCGACGCTGGGACCGCGGGCATTGGAGCTGATGGCGCGCGGCGCCTCCGCCACTGAGGCCGTCGCGATCCTGAAGCGCACGGCCGCCTACAGCGAATACCGGCAGGTTCTGGCGGTCGACGCGGCCGGCGGCAGCGCAATTCATTCGGGACCGAAAGCGCTCGGCATCTGGGCCGAAGCGCGCGGCGAGGATGTCGCCTGCGGCGGCAACCTGCTTTCGAACGACGGCATTCCCTCTGCCATGGTCGACGCTTTTTTGGCCTCCGAGGGAGACCTTGGCGACCGGCTGATCGCCACGATGCGCGCCGCGCTGAAGGCCGGCGGGGAGGCGGGGCCCGTCCGCTCCGCCGGCATGAAGCTGGTGCGCGATGTGTCATGGCCCGTCGCCGACCTGCGCTGCGACTGGACCGAGGATTGTCCGATCGAGCAGCTGGCGGCGCTGTGGGAGATCTACAAGCCGCAGCTCGATGCCTACGTCACCCGCGCCCTCAACCCGTCCGATGCGCCGAGCTACGGTGTTCCCGGTGACCAGTGATCCGACCCGTCTGGAGCCAGTGATGAGCGAACTCAGCCACAAGGACTGGATCGGCAAGGCGTCCGCGATCCGATTTCGCGACAAGGCGTTCATCGACGGCAAGGCAGTGCCGGCGCGCTCCGGCCGTACGTTCGCCAGCATCAATCCGGCAACGGGGGCGACGCTCGCCGAGGTCGCCTCCTGCGGCGAAGAGGACATCGACCTTGCCGTCGCTGCGGCGCGACGCAGCTTCGAAGCCGGCGTCTGGTCGCGAACGAGCCCCGCGCATCGCAAGGAGGTCCTGCTGCGGTTGGCGCAGTTACTGAGGGAGAACCTGCAGGAGCTCGCTCTGCTGGAATCGCTGGATATGGGTAAGCTGGTCAAGGATGCCGCTACCATCGACGTGCCGGGCTCGGCGGCCATCTTCCAGTGGTATGCCGAGGCGATCGACAAGGTCTATGACGAGGTGGCGCCGACGGGCCCGGGCGACCTAGCTCTGGTGCGGCGCGAGCCGCTCGGCGTCGTCGGCGCAGTGGTGCCGTGGAATTTCCCGCTCGACATGGCGACGTGGAAATGCGCGCCCGCGCTGGCGGCCGGCAATTCGGTGGTGCTGAAACCCGCCGAGCAATCGCCTTTCTCGGCGCTCAGGCTGGCGGAGCTCGCCATGGAGGCGGGCCTGCCGGCCGGCGTGCTCAATGTGGTGCCCGGCCTCGGCGAGACCGCCGGCCAGGCGCTTGGCCGCCATATGGATGTGGATTGCATTGCCTTCACCGGATCGACCGCCGTCGGCAAGATGTTCCTGCAATATTCCGGCCAGTCGAACATGAAGCAGGTCTGGCTGGAGACCGGCGGCAAGAGCCCCAATCTGGTGTTCGCGGATTGCGCCGATCTGGATGCGGCGGCAGACATGGCTGCCTTCGGCATCTTCTTCAACCAGGGACAGGTATGCTCGGCCAATTCCCGGCTACTGGTCGAGCGCGGCGTCAAGGATGCGCTGGTCGAGAAGCTGGCGGAGCGCGCGGCGGCGACCCAGCCTGGCGACCCTCTCGACCCGGCTTCCAGGATGGGCGCGATGGTAGACGCGCGGCATGCCGCGACCGTCATGCGTTTCATCGACAGCGGCAAGAAGTCGGCTCGGCTGGTCACCGGCGGCGGTCGGGTCGCCGTCGACGGTCGCGGCAGCTTCGTGCAGCCCACGATCTTCGACAATGTCTCGCCCGATGATCCGCTTGCCCGCGACGAGATATTCGGTCCGGTCTTGTCGGTCATCGCCTTCGACACCGAAGACGAGGCGCTCCGAATTGCCAACGACAGCATCTACGGTCTGGCTGCCTCGCTGTGGACAGACAGTCTGTCACGCGCCCATCGCATCGCCGAGCGACTTCGGGTCGGCACGGTCTCGGTCAACACTGTCGATGCGCTGAGCCCGATGACACCATTCGGCGGCTTCAAGCAGTCCGGTTTCGGGCGCGACCTGTCGCTGCACGCGCTCGACAAATACACCGCGCTGAAGACCACCTGGATCAAGTATTGAGGAGCGGCCGCGACTTGATTGCAGCGACCAAACGGGCATCATAGCCGCCCATGCCGCTCCGTTTCACGCTCAGACAGCTCGAATATTTCGTCGCCGTTGGCGAAGCCGGTTCGATCGCCAAGGCGGCCGAGCAGGTGAACGTCTCGCCGCCGTCGATCTCGGCGTCGATCGCTCAGCTCGAAGCGGAGTTCGGCGTCCAGCTCTTCGTGCGCAAACACTCACATGCGCTAGCGCTGACAGCGGGCGGGCGCCTGTTCCTCAAGGAAGCCGCGCGCTTGCTCAACGATGCGGACGCGCTGCACGACATTGCCGGCGATATCGCCGAAAAGGTGCGCGGACCGCTGGCGATCGGCTGCCTGCTCACTTTTGCGCAGATCGTGCTGCCGGCGCTGCGCCGGAAATTCGAAGATGCCTATCCGGATGTCCGCGTCAGGCAGTTCGAGCGCAACCAGGGGCAATTGTTCGAGATGCTGCAGCGTGGCGAAATAGACGCCGCGCTGACCTACGATCTCGAGCTGTCGCAGGACATGACGTTCGAGCCGCTGATCCAGTTGCCGGCCTATGTGATGCTGCCGGCCGCGCACCGCCTGGCGGCGCGGGCCGGCATCACGCCGGAGGAACTGGTCGATGAGCCGATGGTGCTGCTCGATCTGCCCTATAGCCGCGAATATTTCCTGTCGGCTTTCCAGCCCAAGGGCCTGCGGCCCAAAATCGCCGAGCGCACCGGCGACATCGCCGTGATGCGCTCGATGGTCGCCAATGGCTTCGGCTATGGCATCGCCAATATGCGGCCGCTCAACACGATGTCGCCGGACGGCAAATTGCTGGTCTTCGTGCCGCTGCTGGGCGACCTCAGGCCGCTCATGATGGGAATTGCGCTGCCCAACGCCGAGCACCGCACGCTGACGGTGCAGGCCTTCATCGACCACTGCCGCCGCTTCGTGGTCGAGCAGGGCGTCTTCGGCACCGAACGCATAGTCAAATGAGGAAGATCACGGCCAGCCGTCGGTGAGACGCGACAGCAGTCTCGTGAGCATCTCGTCGCAGCGTCGCAGTTGTTCGACGCTGACAAATTCGTCCGGCTTGTGCCCCTGCGCCATCGAACCAGGTCCGCAGACGACGGCCGGCGTGCCGAGATCGCGGCTGAACAATCCGCCTTCCGTGCCGAAAGCGACTTTCATGGTACTGTTGGCGCCGGTCAGCGATTTGACGAAAGCCACCGCTTCCGAAGCGGCCGGAGTGTCGAGGCCCGGATAGGTGTTGGTGATCTCGATGTCGATTGCGGCCTCGGGCGCGATCGAAGCGGCGTCGGCGGCAATGCGCGCCGCAGCAATGCGCAGCCTGTCGAGAATGCCGGCGGCATCGTCGGCGGCAACGTTGCGGATCTCGAAATCGACCTCGCAAAGATTGGGCACGATGTTGAGCGCCACCCCGGCGTTGATCTTGCCGACATGCACCGTCGTGTAGGGAATGTCGTAGTCGCCGTCGCAGGCGCCCTCGCGAGCCAGTCGCTCCTGCTCGTCGCGCAACACCCGCACGAAATCGCAGCCGAGATGGATGGCGTTGAGCGCCAGCGGGGCGAGCGCCGAATGGCCTTCCCGTCCCCGGCATATGGCGCGAGCCGCAAGCTTGCCCTTGTGCCCTGTCGCCACCTGCATGTTGGTCGGCTCGCCGACGATGCACAGCAGCGGGCGCTGCGGCGCCGCGCTCAGCATTTCGATCAGGTCGCGCACGCCGAGACATCCGACCTCCTCGTCGTAGGAGAGCGCCAGATGCAACGGCGTGCCAAGCGCCATCTTCGAGGCCTTGAGGCACGCCGCGAGCGCCGAGGCCACGAATCCCTTCATATCGGCCGCGCCGCGTCCGTAAAGCCTGCCGTCGCGCGCGGTCATCGCGAATGGAGGCAGCGTCCAGTTCTGGCCGTCGATGGGAACGACGTCAGTATGGCCGGACAGCATAATGCCGGGCTTATCGGCGGGGCCGATGGTGGCGAAGAGGTTAGCCCTGTGGCCGTCGGCGCTGGGGATGAGCTGGCAGGCAATGCCGTTCGCTCCGAGCAGGTCGGCCGCATAGCCGATGAGGTCGAGGTTGGAGTCGCGGCTCACCGTCGGGAAGGCGATCAGCCGTTCGAGGATACTGATGCTGTCCATGTCTCTTGTCCTTGCGCTACCGGCTGTGTACTTCGTGCCGCGGCGGCCCTGAAGTCGCATTTGGCTCAGCTCCGGTTTATCGCAAACTAATCCACGCAAGCGCGATTAGGCGCGTCCTAATCGGCACAGAAGAAATCCGTAGTTTTCCCGCGCTGGCGCCAACTTATGAGTAATCTCTGGATCAGGATGACGCTTCGTTGAATCGTCATCCTGATCCAACTCTTTGTTGGAGCATGATCTTTTCCGAAAACCGGTTCCCACTTTTCGGGATCATGCTCGGAGCAGCGGCAGCGCCAAGCCGAGAGGAAGGAATTACATGCGCGACCCACGCTACGACATTCTGTTCGAGCCGATGAAGATAGGTCCGGTGACGGCCAAGAACCGCTTCTATCAGGTCCCGCATTGCAATGGCGGCGGCTATCGCGATCCGTCGGCCGCCGCCGAGATGCGCCGCATGAAGTCTGAAGGCGGATGGGGCGTCATCTTCACCGAACAGACGGAGATGCATCACACCTCCGAGATCACGCCCTTCATCGAGCTCAGGCTATGGGACGACGCCGATATTCCGGCCCTGGCCAAGATGGCCAAGGCCATGCATGAGCACGGCGCGCTCGCCGGCATACAGCTCGCCTATTCCGGCATCAACGGTCCCAACCTCTACACCAAGGAGGTCCCGCGCGGGCCGTCGGCCCTGCCGATCCGCACCTTCACCAACGATCCTGTGCAGGCGCGCGCCATGGACAGAGAGGATATCCGCGACCTGCGCCGCTGGCACCGCAATGCCTTCAAGCGGGCCAAGCAGGCGGGTTTCGATCTGGTGTGCCTTTACGGCGCGCACGGCTTCGGCATCATCCAGCACTTCCTGTCGACCGCCACCAACCAGCGCAGCGACGAATATGGCGGCTCGCTGGAAAACCGCTCGCGGCTGATGCGCGAGCTGATCGAGGAAGGGCGCGACGCGATCGGCGACACTTGCGGCCTGACGCTAAGGCTGTCGCTGGACGAAATGATCGGCGAGCTCGGCTTCGCCAATTCGGAAGTTCGCGACATGATCGAGATGCTTGCCGACCTGCCCGACCTCTGGGATCTCGCCCACGGCGCCTGGGAGGACTGCTCCGGGCCGTCGCGCTTCAAGGAAGAGGCGGCGCAGGAAAGCCTGGTCTCCGGCATCAAGAAGCTGACCTCGAAGCCGATCGTCGGCGTCGGCCGCTTCACCTCGCCGGACATGATGGTCAGGATGATCAAATCGGGCACGCTCGACTTCATCGGCTGCGCGCGCCCGTCGATCGCCGATCCCTTCCTGCCCAAGAAGGTCGAGGAGGGCCGTATCGAGGATATCCGCGAATGCATCGGCTGCAACATCTGCATCACCGGCGACATGACCATGTCGATCTCGCGCTGCACGCAGAACCCGACCTTCATGGAGGAATGGCGCAAGGGCTGGCATCCGGAGCGCATGCAGGCCAAGGGAGACAGCGACAGCGTGCTGATCGTCGGCGCTGGGCCAGCCGGCCTGGAGGCCGCCCGCGCGCTCGGCCTGCGCGGCTATCAGGTGGCGATAGCGGAAGCGGGCACCGAGCTCGGCGGACGCGTGGCGCGCGAGTGCCTGCTTCCCGGCCTGTCGGCCTGGGGCAGGGTGCGCGACTACCGCCAGTACCAGCTCAGCCAGATGCCGAATGTCGACATCTATTTCGAAAGCCGGCTGTCGGCGGACGACATCCTGTCCTTCGGCTTCCAGAACGTCGCCGTCGCAACCGGATCGACCTGGCGGCGCGACGGCGTCGCCCGTGCCCATGTCGTGCCGATGCCGATCGACGCCGCCATGCCGGTCTACACGCCCGACGATCTGATGGACGGCAAGGTCCCTTCCGGCAATGTCGTGCTGTTCGACGACGACCATTACTACATGGGCGGTGTTCTCGCCGAGCTGATGGCGCGTCAGGGCGCAAAGGTGACCCTGGTGACCCCATCGGCTTACGTCTCTGACTGGACCCGCAACACGCTGGAGCAGGGCGCCATCCACCGTCGCCTGGCGGGATTGGGAGTGGGTATCGTCCTCAACAGGACCGTCACGACTATCGCTTCAGGCAGTGTCGTGACGGCCTGCGTCTATACCGGCGCGCGCCAGGAGTTGGCCGCCGATGCCGTCGTCCTGGTCACGTCGCGCAATCAGGACGATGCCGTCTGGCGCGAGCTCAAGGCCCGGGAAAACGAGTGGGCCGGCAACGGCATCCGTTCGGTCAAGGTTATCGGCGACGCCGAAGCGCCGGGACCCATCGCCTGGGCAACCTATGCCGGACACCGCTTCGCCCGCGAGCTGGACGAACCCGATATCGGCGACGCTCTGCCTTTCCGGCGGGAGGTGACGGCGCTGGCGGTCGACTAGCGGTAGAGGGAAGCGTCCGCCGATCCGCGGCACATTTTCCGAAATTGCAATTGTGTGAGGCGCAAGGTTGCGGGCGCGAGGTTCGGAGGCTATGCCGGATCCGACATTCCCTGACGAGAAGGCAGAACCGATGAAAGTTCTTTCCGCGTCCAAATCGCATGGCGGCGTCCAGGGCGTCTATTCGCACGTCTCGGAGACCTGCGCCTGCGACATGACCTTCGCCGTCTTCGCGCCACCCCAGGCCGCGGAAGGCCACGTGCCGGTGCTATGGTATCTGTCCGGCCTGACCTGCACCCATGCCAATGTCATGGACAAGGGCGAGTACCGGCGCCTGGCGGCCGAACTGGGCCTCGTCATCGTCTGCCCCGACACCAGCCCGCGCGGCCCTGATGTGCCGGACGAGAAGGACAACTGGCAGTTCGGCTGCGGCGCCGGCTTTTACGTCGACGCCACGCAGGCGCCCTATGCGAATAACTACCGCATGTATTCCTACGTCACCGAGGAACTGCCGGCGCTGGTCGCCGCGAACTTTCCGGTCGACATGTCACGCCAGGCGATCTTCGGCCATTCGATGGGCGGGCACGGCGCGCTGACGATCGCGCTGAAGAATCCGGAGCGCTTCAGGAGCTGCTCGGCCTTCGCGCCGATCGTGCAGCCGACGACGGCGGGCTGGTCGCGGCCGGCGCTCGAGAAATATCTCGGGCCGGACGAGAAAAGCTGGCGCGCCTATGACGCCACGCTGCTGATCGAGGACGGCCACCGGTTCGGCGAATTTCTGGTCGACCAAGGCACGGCCGACGGCTTCCTCCAGGACGGCCTTCGCCCATGGCTGCTGGAAGACGCCTGCAGGAAGGCGGGCATCGGCCTGACGCTTCGCATGCAAGACGGCTACGACCATTCCTACAACTTCATCTCGACCTTCATGGACGACCATTTGAAGTGGCACGCAGCGCGGCTGGCAAAGTAGAGGCAGGCGAGGGACCGGCGCGAGTTCTGATCAGAACCGCGGCCCCGCCACCATCCGCGCGATCCGCGTCATGTCCGCGCTCATCTCGCGGTCGTCGTCGAGCGGCGCGACCAGAGCGCGCACGGCGGCATAGCTGCGCCGCGGCCCGTCGCCTATGCTATCCACCACCCCGCGCAGTTCCACGCCGGTTGCCGCGAAGATCAATTCCATCGCAACGAGATAGCGCAGCCGCTCGATGATGCCTGCGGTCTTGGCCACCACCCGCGGCGCCATCGACGACTGGTCCTCGATGCCGTCGGAAACCGCGAGCGGGCTAAGCGACATCGGGTTGGCGAGGTGCCTGATCTCGGCCTCGAGTGCGGCGACCGGCTTCTGCAGTTCCGCGTAGCCCTGGCGGCTGCCGCCCCGGGCCGACAGGAAACGCGGCAGTTCCGCGACCGTCGGCGACATCAGCTTCATCGAGCGGTTGGCGGTCGCGACCGCGCAATGCGCGAGCGCCTGGCCTAGCTGTTCCCAGGCCAGCGTGAAGGCGGTCAGGTCGAAATTGCCGTTTGAAACGACTCTTTCGGCCGCCGGCAGGATCACCGGGTTGTCGCCCGAATGGCCAAGCTCGATCTCCGTCGCCTGCCTGGCCTGCTCGCAGGCATGCAGCAGGCCGCCCCACACCTGCGGCACGCAGCGGAAGCTCAGCGGATCCTGGAGGCGCCGCGCGGCGGTGTCGTGCCAAAGCCCGCTTCCGGCCAGCTCTGATCTCAGCCGCGCGCCGATCTCGCACTGACCGAATGCCGGCCGCGCCGCCAGCGCATCCTCGTCGATGGCTTTGAGGGAGGAGCGGAACGCCTCGTAGTTGAGAGCCACGGCTGCCAGCGACCAGTCGATGAGGCAAGCGACGTCCTCGAGGGCGAGGCATGCCGTTCCGGTCGAAAGGCTGTTGGCGACGATGATGGCGTGGCCGTCCTTCTCGCGCAGGTCGAGCGGCTCGAGCCCGGCAAGCTTCAGCGCTTGGGCGGCCGGCATGACCCTGCCTTGGAACTCGGCCTCGCCGTCGCCACCAAGCGCCCTCGCCATGTGGCCGAGCGGCGCGAGGTCCGCCGCCCCGATCGATCCCCAGGACGGGATCACCGGATGGACGCCGGCGTTGAGCGCCGCAAGCAGGCCCATGATGACGCGCTCGGAGGCGCCGGTGCCGCCGGCGGCCATGCCGGAGATGCGCGCCGTCATCAGCGCCCGCACCGCTTCGGTCGGCAGGGCAGGGCCGGCGCCCATCGAGTGGCTGAGCGGCACGCTGTGCTGGAAGGCGACCAGATCGGCCTCGGCCAGCGGCGTGTCGACACAGGCGCCAAGGCCGGTGGTGACGCCGTAGAGCGGCTTGCCGAGCTGGGTGAGGCGCTCGATGAGCGCCCGGCTGGCGCGGATGCGGCGCACGGCCTCTTCGCCAAGCACGAGGCGGGCATTGCGCCGCGCGATCTCGGCAACATCCGCCACGCTGAGCGACCTGGCGTCGAGGACTATCACTCTGGCTGTCATGTTCTTGCATCTATCCCAAGATCGGTGCCGCGCAAATGTGCCACGCCGCTCCTGGACGCAGCGCAGCGTCATTGCAGCCACCATGTCTCTGGAGTATTTTAGAACTTGATTGGATAAGACGCATGCCTGTTGTCGTTATGCATGCGGTCTGCCCCGGTCCCGGCAGATTGTGAACTCTTTAACAGACCCCGGCGCCGCAAGCTGCGTTCCTGCGGCCGACAGGTCATAGCAGTTAAGGATTTGCCATGCTGCGATGCTGCGCGTTCCTTGCAGCCTTGATCCTCATGGGCTTCACGGCGTTCGAAGCCCATGCCGATCGCAGGGTTGCCTTTGTGATCGGCAATTCCGAATACCGCGACATCCCGGCACTCAAGAACCCGGACAAGGATGCCGAGGATGTGTCGAACACGTTCCGGCTGGCCGGCTTCGACGTGTTCGTCGCCAAGGATCTCACCAAGCTCCAGTTCGAGGAGCAGTTCCGCAACTATCTTGCGGCGGCGGACGGCGCCGATCTCGCGGTCGTCTACTATTCGGGCCACGGCT
>NZ_JAVIJB010000056.1:0-36142 GCF_033977165.1 Mesorhizobium captivum | reverse complement strand
CCGGTTCGAGGCTCAGTCGCTTCCATCGCACAAATCTCTGTCCGTGCAGATACAAGGGGCGGCGCTGCCTGATGGAGATCGGCGACCCATCGCATTTGGCCTGCGCGACGAATTGAGGCTCAACCGCCGACGTCGGCGCTGCCCCTCATCCGCCCTTCGAGCACCTTCTCCCCGTTCACGGGGAGAAGGAAATACAGCTCAATACTTCTGCGGCACATAAAGCTCGCGCGGCAACACCTGGCGCTCGTAGGACGGGTTGAAGACGCGCTCGGGCAACGTGATCTCCTCGTGCGGCACGTCTTCGTAGGGCATCTGCTGCAACAGGTGGTCGATGCAGTTCAGCCGCGCTCGCTTCTTGTCGTTGCCCTCGACGATGAACCACGGGGCTTCCTTGATGTTGGTGCGGGCAAAAGTCTCTTCCTTGGCCTTGGTGTACTGCTCCCAGCGGACGCGCGACTGCAGATCCATGGGCGACAGTTTCCACTGCTTCATCGGGTCGTGGATGCGCATCAGGAAGCGCATCTGCTGCTCCTCGTCGGTGATCGAGAACCAGTATTTGACCAGCGTGATGCCGGAGCGCACCAGCATGCGCTCGAATTCAGGCACGTCGCGGAAGAATTCCTCCACCTGATCCGAGTTGGCGAAACCCATCACGCGCTCGACGCCGGAGCGGTTGTACCAGGAGCGGTCGAACAGCACGATCTCACCACCGGCAGGCAGATGCGGCACGTAGCGCTGGAAATACCATTGCGACTTCTCACGCTCGGTCGGCGCCGGCAAGGCCACGACACGGGCGATGCGCGGGTTGAGGCGCTGCGTGATGCGCTTGATGACGCCGCCCTTGCCGGCGGAGTCACGGCCCTCGAAGATCACCACCAGCTTCTTCTTGTGGTAGGCGACCCAGGACTGCAGCTTGATCAGCTCCGACTGCAGCCGCAGCAGCTCGCGGAAATAGGTCATCCGCTCGATGGAGGGCGGATGCGACTTCTTGTAGATTTTGGCGATCTCGAGCGAGAGCGCCGGCTCGGAAATCTCCAGCTCATAGTCCTCGTCGAGCGTGTCCTCGAGCTCGGCTTCCAGCCAGTCCTTGGCTCCGGAATTCGTTTTGAGTTCGTTCATCGCGCAGCTCCTGCCTGTCAGCCCCTTCGTGCGTTCAGGCCATGGCCGGAAACGCAACTCGGTAAGCCGACTGAGATACAGACGCGCAATGACGGTTTTATTGCAAGCGCGGATCAGCAATGCTGGACCAGCCGATATGTGGTCGACCCGTATCGATGGCGGGGCGACAAGCCGCCGGAATTGTCCTACAAATACCCTCGCCTCTTTCCGGCGTCCGCCACGGCGCGCCTCTTCAAAATAAAATCGCGAGGACCTGACATGGAATACCGCACCCTCGGCCGTTCCGGCCTTAAGGTTTCGACATTGACCCTTGGCACGATGACCTTCGGCGGCACGGGCCCGTTCGCCGCCGTCGGCAATTCCGATCTTTCCGAAGCCAAGCGCATCATCGACACCTGCATCGATGCCGGCATCAACCTCATCGACACCGCCAATGTCTATTCGAACGGCCTGTCCGAGGAGATCGTCGGCGAGGCGCTCGGCGGCAAGCGCAAGAACGATGTGCTGATCGCGTCGAAGGCGCGCATGCGGATCGGCAACGGCCCCAACGACGAAGGCCTGTCGCGCCATCATCTGATCCGCGAATGCGAGAGGAGCCTGAAGCGGCTCAAGACCGATGTCATCGATATCTATTTCCTGCACGAATGGGACGGCGTCACGCCGCTGGAGGAGACGATCGCCGCGCTCGACACCTTGGTCGGCCAGGGCAAGGTCCGTTATGTCGGCTGCTCCAACTATTCTGGTTGGCAGGTGATGAAGGCGCTCTCGATCAGCGACAGCCATCATCAGCCGCGCTTCGTCACCCAGCAGATCCACTACACGCTGGAAGCGCGCGAGGCCGAGTACGAGTTGCTGCCGATCTCGGTCGACCAGGGCCTCGGCGTGCTCGTCTGGAGCCCGCTGGCCGGCGGCTTGCTTTCCGGCAAATATCGCCGCGACAGCCCGACGGCGCGCCAACTTGGCGGCTGGTCGGAACCGCCGATCCGCGACGAGGACAGGTTGTGGCGGATCGTCGACGTTCTGGTCGAGATCGGCAAGGCGCGCGGCGTTTCGGCGGCGCAGGTGGCGCTGGCCTGGCTGCTCGGCCGTCCGGCCGTCAGCTCGCTGGTGATCGGTGCCCGCAACGAAGCCCAGCTCAAGGACAACCTTGCCGCGGCAAGCCTGACGCTGTCGCTCGACGAGCGCCTGCGCCTCGACGCCGTCGGCCGGCCGCCGGTGCTTTATCCCTACTGGCACCAGCAGTTCACCGCCAAGGACCGGTTCGGCCCGGCCGACCTGGTGCTCGACCGCAGCGATATCTGAGAGCACGTACTAAGCGTCCCCGCGCCCCAGAGCGGCTCAGCGTCGATAGAATCGCTGATCCGCTTCTAAGTGTTTGTTTTGACGCAATTCCGGACGGAAAACCGCTACGCACTTTTCCTGGAATTGCTCTAAGGGCGCGGGGTCAGCCCGCAACGTGGCGCCAGACTTCCGCGTCGGGTTTGATCTGGCCGCTCAGCACGAAATATTTGTAGAGGACGAGCAGAGAGACGGCCCACTCGTCCTTTTCGTTGCTGAATCTGCGGCAATAGGCGTTGGCCGCCGCTACGATGCGCTGGGCTTCCGCCGGATGCTTTTCGAAATAGGCAATCTTGTCGGCGACATCGGAAAAATCGGGCGCCAGCGGCACGTAGTGGACATTGGCCTCGAGCTCAGCTTCGGCAAACCACGTCTCGTAGGTCGGAGGCGGCATCAGGCAGAGCGAGTTCGAGCTCATGATCCATTTCAGGTTGGTCGCCACGTCGTTGCCTTCGAGCGAGACGATGTAGCGGAACTGCAGCTGCAGCGGGATCGTGAGGTAGGGCTTGCGGTAGTTCTCCGGCGCGCTCGGCTTGGGCGAGCCCGCGTCGCAAACCGGCAGACCGCGCACGGCGTCGACGAACCGCTTGCGGATCGGATTGTTGAGATCGCCGCGCCAGACCGCCATCGGGCGCTTGTCGGCGAAGGACAGCCCATCGCGGGGAAACCGGAAATGACGGAACTTGTCGAGCTTCATGATCACGGCATTGCCGTTGTCGTCACGGATCGGCCGGTCCTTGACGATCGCCGGCGTCTTGGGCACGTCGACGACATCGCCGAACTCGAGATCGATGAGCAGGTCGCGATCGAAGTAGCGGGCGAACTCCTTCAGATCGTAATAGTACATGCTCCCGAACTTGGGTATTTGACCGGCCGGCACGGCAGCCGCGCTCGGCACGAAGCTATGGTCGAGCTTGTTGTAATAGCTGACGCGGTCGCGGACCGTTTTGCTGGAGAGCCTCGCCTGCTGCAGCCGGCTGGCCAGGCGATGGCGAAAGAGAGCCTGCGGCGCCACATCGCGCGTGATGTTGCGTACGAAATAAAATACCCGCGCTGCGGTGCGTAAGGGCGAAGCCATGCGTCCGTCGTTTCAAAGATGCGGGGTTGTTCCCCGCGTCTCCTACAGCATTGTGCCGAACATCTTGCAAGCCCGCACAACCGGACGAAATTGTGAGAGTCCTAGAGCGTTTCACCGTTTCATGGAAACGGCGAACCGCTCTATCTCTTTGTTTTGACGCAATTCCGAACGGAAAACCGTTTCACACTTTTCCTGGAATTGCTCTAGTATTCGACGACGTTTGCGGGGTCAGGCAGCGACAACGGCAAAGCCCCTGGCGCGCAGGCCGCGCCGGTCGTCATGCAGCGATGTCACCAGCCGGTCGCGGCTGCCGGCGATATGAGCCGAGAGCAGCCGCGCCGCCTCGTCGGCATCGCCCTTTCGCGCAGCCGCCAGGATCGCATGGTGCTCGGCCCATGCACGGCCGAGCGCCGCCTCGTCGCGCACTTCCAGCCAGCGGGCGCGCGACAGCCTCGTCATCGCGTCGCGCACGGCTCTGAGCAGAAATTCATTGCCGGAAAGCCTGGCCAGCTCGATGTGAAAATCCATGCCGACGCGGTGCCATTCCTCGCGCGGCGTATCGGCGTCGCAGGAATCGAGCATCGCCGCGATCACCTCGACCCCACCGCGATCCTCGAGCGCTGCCGTCAACCTCACCGCCGCCACCTCGACCGCCTCGCGGTAGACGGCGATCTGACCAAGCTCGGCGAGGTTGATGGGCGCTACCGTCCAGCCGCGGCCGTCGCGGCCGATCAGCCCTTCGGTCTCAAGGCGCAGCAATGCGGCCCTGACCGGGGTGCGCGAGGCGCCGAAGCGGCTTTCGATCCAGCGCTCGGTCAGCCGCTCGCCCGGGCCGATCTCCAGCCCGAGGATCATTTCGCGAAGCTGCCTTTCGACATTCTGCATCTGCGACATTGTCGTTCCGCTTTTTCGGCTCCGCATTGACAGCGGCTGGGTTGAGGTTCATGACGGATACCGCCTTGGTATCCCAAATCGGTATCCGGAACAACCCCAGACGACAGTGCAGGCATGACATGGCGGACGACACCACGGAACAGAGCGGCTACAACGTCCATTGGCGGCGCAATCTTGCGGTCTGCTTCGCCGGCTCGTTCAGCACGCTGATTGCCATGACGCTGCTGTTGCCGTTCCTGCCGCTCTACGTCGAACAACTCGGCGTCGATGGGCACGCGGCGATCGTGCAATGGTCGGGCATTGCCTATGGCGCCACCTTCTTTGCCGCGGCCCTGGTCGCGCCGCTCTGGGGGCGGCTCGGCGACCGCTATGGCCGCAAGCTGATGCTGGTGCGCGCCTCGTTCGGCATGGCGATCTGCATGTCGCTGACAGGTATGGTCGAGAGCGTCTGGCAACTGGTGCTGCTGAGGCTCCTGATCGGCTTTGCCGGCGGCTATTCCTCCGGCTCGACGATATTGGTGGCGATGCAGACGCCGAAGGACCGCTCCGGCTGGGCGCTCGGCGTGCTCTCGGCTGGCATCACGGCGGGCTCGCTGGTCGGCCCACTGCTCGGCGGCGTGCTGCCGCCGGTGATCGGCATCCGCGCGACATTCCTGCTGTCCGGCGGCGTGATCTTTCTCGCTTTCCTGACCACGACTTTCCTGATCAAGGAAAACCCGCGCCCGCCCGCGGCCAACGCCGCTTCGGCAGCGAAACCGAAAAGCGGCTGGTCGCAAATCCCCGACAAGCGCCCGGTCGTCGCCATGCTGACAACCGGCATGCTGCTCGCCTTCGCTACCATGTCGATCGAGCCGATCATCACCGTTTATGTGCAGCAGCTCGTCGAGGACCAGAGCAAGGTGACGATGGTTGCGGGCGTGGTGATGTCGGCGGCAGCACTCGGCACCATCCTGTCCTCGTCGTGGCTGGGCAAACTCGCCGACCGCGTCGGCCATTGGAATGTCGTTGTCGGCGCGCTCGCCGTCTCGGCGCTGCTGCTTATTCCGCAGGCTTTCGTCACCGACGGCTGGCAACTGATCGGGCTGCGCTTCCTGATGGGCCTGGCGCTCGGCGGCTTGCTGCCCTGCATCACCAGCGTCATCCGACACAACATTCCGGACGGCGTCGGCGGCAATGTGCTCGGACTGTCGATCTCGGCGCAATATGTCGGCCAGGTCGCGGGGCCGCTCGCTGGCGGCTTCGTCGGCGGCCATTTCGGCATGCGGGCGGTGTTTTTAGGCACATCCGTGCTGATGGCGCTGGGTGCGGTCTATAACTGGATTGTCCAGTCGCGGCGGGCGCGGCATATGCTGATCGAGGCCGGCGAATCCTGATTGGCGGGCCGCCCTGCCGAACACGGAGCATCGAAATGAGCCTTGCGGGGCAATCCTCAAACGGCGCCGGCCGCATCCTCGTGCTGGCGGGCGGCATTGTCGGCGCAGCAGGCGTGGCGCTGTCGGCCGCCGCCGCGCATCGCGGCGGCGCCTTCACCGGCACGGCCGCATCCTTCCTGTTGATGCACGCCCCGGTCTTTCTCGCCATCGGCCTTATCGGCGGCAACCGGTGCCTCCGGATCGCAAGCCTGGTGCTGCTCGTCGGCCTGCTGCTGTTCTCGGGCGATCTTCTCGCCAGGGATTTCCTCGGCTCGCGGCTGTTTCCGATGTCGGCGCCGATCGGCGGCACGCTTCTGATCGCCGGCTGGCTGGCGATCGCCGTCTCGGCGCTGTGGCGGCCCCGGTCCTAGAGCTATCCGTGCCACCATCGCGGGGAGATTCGTCTAACGGACCGCGCCGAGATTACCGGCGCTTCTGAAGCAGCTTGAGCCTGCGCGTCGCCGGCTCCGCTGTGCGCTGCCGTTCCGGCCTGTCGGTCGCCGGCGAGATGCCCCAATAGTTGCGATAGATATCCTGGAAAAGGTGGCTGATCGGATGCATGGCTGACTTCCCTTGGTTGAATCGATCCAATTGATCGACCGAAAAAGCAGACTTCTCAGGCGCGCTTACGCTCCATGATGAAGCGTGGCTCACGCTTCCACGGGCTTGCCTTGCCGCGGCGCCGCTCGCTCAGCGCAGCCGAGGCAATGCCCCAATCGTTACGGTAGACGTCTTCAAACAGATAGTTGACCGGATGCATGGCACCCTCCTTCTTGAACCTGGCTCCAACTCGCCAAAGCGACTTGGATCGATTCAAATCATATGCCTTATGCCGCCGAAGTCAAGCAAAAATTTGAATCGATCCAAGAAAAATGTTAGATGACCGGCAACCATTCCGCGGTCATGTTCGTCATGTGACCGGATTCGGAGGAACGACATGGCATCACCCATCGAAGGCCACGCACGACCCATCCGGCTGGCGGATATCGCCAAGGCGGCCGGTGTCTCGCATGGCACGGCCTCCAACGTCTTCAGCCGCCCGGAGATCGTGCGCGCCGAGGTGCGCGAGCGGGTCAAGGCGGTGGCGGAAGCGATGGGTTATGCCGGCCCCGACCCCAAGGGGCGCCTGCTGCGCGCCGGCAAGGTCAACGCCATCGGTGTCGGCACGACCGAGCCCCTCTCCTATTTCTTCGAGGATCCCTTCGCCCGCGTCATGATGGCCGGCATCTCCGAAGCCTGCGACGCCACCGGCGCCGGCATCGCCCTGGTTTCGGCCGCCAACCAGGAAAAGCTTGCCTGGAACATCCAGAGCGCGCTGGTCGACGGCTTCATCCTGTTCTGCATCGAAGGCGGCTCGCGCCTCGTCGACCTGACGCGCGAGCGCAGGCTGCCATTCGTCGCGCTGGAGCTCGGCTTTCACGATGAGACCATTTCGGCGATTGGCGTCGACAATGTCGCCGGCGGGCAGCTCGCCGCGCGCCATCTCGCGGAGCTCGGTCACCGCCGTTTCGCGGTGCTGTCGCTGACCCTCGGCGAGGACCGCACTGGTTTCGTCACGCCGGAAATGGTTCGCTCGGCGATCTATACAGGCACACGCGATCGTCTCGCCGGCTATTTCGAGGAACTGTCCCGCTTCGGCGTCGACACGACGAAGGTGCCGATTTTCGAGACCGAGAACGAGGAGAAGAGCACCAGGGCCGGCCTCGAAGCGATCTTCGCCGGCGGCGAACAGCCGACCGCCATCCTGGCGATGTCGGACAGGATGGCCCTGATCGCCATCGAATGGCTGACTAGGCGAGGCCTCAAGGTGCCGGAGGACGTTGCCATCGTCGGCTTCGACGGCGTGCCGGACGGCGCGCTAAGCGACCCACCGCTGACCACGATCGCCCAGCCGATCACCGAGATCGGCCGGCGCGCCGCGCGCATGATCCTCGACTTCGACGGCGCGGTGCGGCGCGAGACGATGGGCGTCGAGCTGGTCGTCAGGGCCTCCACCGGCCCGGCGCCGAGAACCTGACAAGCCCTTAGTAGCCGCCAACCCTCGCCGGTATAGGCTGCGCGCCAAACGTGGGGCGCGCAATCTCTTCGCGTGCCGGCCTGGCGCGGGCCGGGCCGAGACCGGCGAGCCATTCGAGATACAGCGCTAGCGCGAATTGCATGGCGATCCCGGCGGCGATCAGCAGCGTGTCATAGGCGAGGCCGCCCGGATTGATCAGCTTCAGCACCTGGGCCGCCATGGCGATCACCGTTCCTGCGACGAACACCGGCAGCGAGCGCTTGCCGAGGATCGCCAGCGGATTGTCGGGCCTGGCACGGAAGAGGTTCGACACGGCCGGCAGGGCGACGATCAGGTAGCTGACCGAAAGTATATGCAGCAATCGCGGCAGCGACAGGAAGGTCTTGTCGAAGCCGCCGATCACCACCGGCAGGTCGAACCAGGTGATCTGACCCCACAATGGGCTGTGCACCCAGATCGCCGCGCCGACAATATAGACGCCGGCGAAGCCCAGCAGCCACCGGTTTACGGGGATGGCGCCGCCGCGCTTGACGTGCAGCATGGCCGCGAGGCCGATGTTGAACAGGAACTGCCAGGACAGGGGATTCAAGAACCAGAGACCCGGCTCGGGATAGTTCGGCGGCGCGATCTGCCAGATGCCGGCGACCAGCCACAGCATGCCGGACACCGTCAATGCCGCCACCGGCCTGTAGCTGACGAACAGAACGAAGGCCGGCGCCGCGAGAAGCAGCGCCGCATAGACCGGCAGGATGTTGTTGTAGCCGAGCTGATGGCCAAGCGTGACGATGCCGAGCAGCACCTCCGGCGTGTTGCGCATCAGCGGCTCGATGTTGATCATCTTCAGCAGTTCCGGCCGGTGGGCAAACACCGCTGCGGCACAGAACATCGCGATCACCGCCATGGTGATGACGATGTGGGTGACATAGAGCACGCCGGCGCGCCGCCACATCTTCAGGGTCGCCAGCAGCCTGCCGCCCGGCTTGAACTTGCTGCCATAGGCGAGTGCCACCGAAATGCCGGAGATCAGCACAAAGGCCTCGGCCGCATCGGAGAAGCCGAGATTCTTGTAGGTCAGGTTTTCGAAGACGGTGCCCGGCACATGGTCGACGAAAATGGTCAGCAAGGCGAGCGCGCGCAGCACATCGATACGCGTGTCGCGATCCTTGATACGCGTATCGCGATCCTTGATACGCGTGTCGCGATCGTTGATACGCGTGTCGCGTTGAGAAACGGGGATGGTCATCGACAAAAGGCCTCAGAGCTGGTGTTTCATCTCCAGCAATGCGACCCCCGACGCACCGCTTCGATTCCTCCCGTCGGGAGTGTATCGGCGCAGAAACGGTCTGAAATGCGCCCGGTTCAATCAACTTTCTCGGAGCTTGAAAACATTCCGTTTTGAAGCCGGCAAATCAGCGAAATCTCCGTAAAATCAAAAGGATGTGATCATGTCCGAACATGCCAACAAAAACAGCGTGCTGCGCCATGATCTGCCTTTCCCCTATCGCTTGCTCGTACCGGCAAATGCAAGCGGCGAATGCCTTTTCGTGTTGCATGGATCTGGCGTGGACGAAACGACGCTGGCGCCGCTGGCGAGGCAGATCGCGCCGCACGCGACGCTTGTCGCGGCGCGCGGCCGCATCGCCCAAGAGGACGGTTTCCGCTGGTTCGAGCGAATCACGCCGACCAGTTTCGACCAGTCGAGCATCCGCGTGGAAACGGCCGCCTTCGCTCAATTCGCAACCGAAGCCGCGCGACGCCACGGGCTCGACCTCGGGCGCGCGACCTTCCTCGGCTATTCCAACGGCGCCAATCTGGTTTCCACGCTGATGCTGCTTCACCCCGGGCTGGTGAGGCAGGCGGCGTTGCTCAGGGCGATGCCGGTGCTCGACGAGGCGCCGGCAACCAACCTCGCCCGAACGCGGGTGCTGGTCATCGCCGGCGCGGCCGACCAGACCTACGGCCCCTTCGCCCCGTCCCTGGTAACGCTGCTGAGTGAGCGCGGCGCCGAGGTCGATGCGCGTATCGTCGCCTCGGGCCATGAATTCGGCGAGGTCGATGCTGCCATCGCGCGGCAATGGCTTGCGGGGCCCTGGCGGGCCGCCTGAAACATGCTTCCATCGCGCAGGCGCTGAAAGGAAACCTATTTCACGACCTGAAGCGGCGTGCCGCTTCATCGTCATATCACTGTCACATACTGTCTATCGAGATGCTGTTCACTCAGGGAGAGGTCTCAATGGCCGACGAGAACAGCATCACTCTGCTCGACGACACTTCGAAATTGCCTGTCATTGCCGCAAGCCCGGGCGAGATCGCCAGGATCGAAGGCGGCATCGACATCGGGGACCGCGCCGCCATCTCGGTCTTTGGCGACCGCGCCCAGCAGACGGTCAGCGACTATGCCGACAAGATCCTTTCGCAGATCCGCAACCGAGACCTTGGCGACACCGGCACGCTGCTCACCGACATCATCATGAAGGCCAAGAACCTCGACCCGGCCTCGCTGAAGGAAGAGGGGTTTCTCAGCAACCTGTTCTCCTCGTTCAAGGCGCGGCTCGAGCGCTTCAAGGAAAAATACGAGGATGTCGCCGGCCAGATCGACCGCATCGGGCTCGAGCTCGACCGCCACAAGGACACGCTCAGGCGCGACATTGCCGTGCTCGACGACCTGCATGAGCAGACCAAGGACTCCATCCTCAAGCTCGATGCCTATGTCCAGGCCGGCAAGAAGTTCGTCGACGATTACCGGGCCAACGAATTGCCGAAGCTGAAAGCCGCGGCCGACGCCAAAGCCGGCGACGCCGGCGGCACACTCGAAGCGCAGACCTACCAGGACGCGGTGCAGGCGCTCGACCGGCTGGAAAAACGCGTCTTCTATCTGGTGCAGGCGCGCCAGCTCGGCATCCAGCAGATGCCGCAGATCCGGATCGTCCAGGCCGGCGACGAGACGCTGATCGAGAACCTGCAGGCGACATCGGCGCTGACGGTGCCCGCCTGGAAGCAGAAGATGGTCATCCTGCTTGGCCTCACCAACCAGAAGTCGGCGCTCGAATTGCAGAAGACGGTGACCGACGCCACCAACGAGATGATCCGTCAGACATCGAAGATGATGAAGGACCAGGCCATCTCCATCGAGGAGCAGGCGCAGCGCGGCATCATCGATGTCGAGACGCTGGCGCAAGCCAACCGCGACCTGATCGACACGGTGCAGGGCGTGCTCAAGGTCCAGCAGGAAGGCCGCCAGAAGCGGGCCGAGGCCGAGAAGCAGATGGACCAGATGACTGCCGATCTCAAGAAAGCGCTCACCCAGGGCTGACGGAACCTCGATGCCGAAATCGCTGACGTCGGTTCTGGTCCTGGCGGTCTCGCTGCTGCTGGCTGCCTGCAATTCGAGCAACGTCAAATTCTCGATCGTGTCCGGCTCCGAAAACACGGTGCTGGAGCCGATCGTGCAGGAATTCTGCGCCAAGCAGGGCGCGACCTGCACCATATCCTACCGGGGATCGCTCGACATCGGGCTCGCCCTACAGAAGCCCGGCGGGCTCGACCAGGATGCGGTGTGGCCGGCCTCGAGCGTCTGGGTCGATCTGTTCGATTCCGGCCGCAAGGTGCGCAACCTCACCTCGATCGCGCAGATGCCGGTTATCCTCGGCGTGCGCAAATCCAAGGCCGCCGAGCTCGGCTGGATCGGCAACGACGTCTTCATGAAGGACATCCTTGCCGCGGTGAAGGATGGCAAGCTCAAATTCCTGATGACGTCGGCGACGCAGTCCAACTCCGGCGCCAGCGCTTACCTCGCCATGCTCTCCAGCGCGCTCGGCGGCAAGGAAGTGATCCAGCCAGGCGATCTCGACAGCGCATCCGTGCACGACACGGTCAGCGCCCTGCTGCAAGGCGTCGAGCGCTCGTCCGGCTCGTCGGGATGGTTGGCGGACCTCTATGTCGATTCCGCGCGCAAGGGCACGCTCTATGACGCGATGTGGAACTACGAAGCGACGCTCAAAGAGACCAACGACAAGCTCAAGCAGATGGGCGACCAGCCGCTCTATGCGATCTATCCGGCCGATGGCGTCGCGGTCGGCGATTCCCCGCTCGGCTTCATCGACCAAGGGCGCGGCCCGGAGATCGAGAAATTCTTCTCCGACCTGCTCGCGTACCTGCAGTCGGACGCGGTGCGCAAGCGCATCGCCGATACTGGAAGGCGGCTTCCGCTCGGCGGCGCGGCGGTCCTGGCGACGGCCGAGCCTGACTGGAATTTCGATCCAGGCAAGCTGGTGACGTCGATCCGCATGCCGGAGCCGGCGGTGATCCGCACGGCGCTCAACCTCTACCAGGAGGCCCTGCGCAAGCCTTCGCTGACGGCGCTCTGCTTCGACTTCTCGGGTTCGATGGAAAACGAGGGCGAGACGCAACTGCAGCAAGCCGCGCAGTTCCTGTTCACGCCTGAAAAGGCGAGCGAGGTGCTGGTGCAGTGGACGCCTTCCGACCACATCTTCGTGCTGCCTTTCGACAGCGCTGTGCGCAACATTTTCGACGCGACGGGCGACCCGGCTGGCCAAAGCCAGCTGCTCAGCGCGGTGGCCGAACAGCATGCCGGCGGCGGCACAGACATGTATGCCTGCGCCGGGCAGGCGCTGCAGAAGATCCTGGCGACCGCCGACCTGACGAAATATCTGCCGGCGATCGTCATCATGACGGACGGCCGCACCGACGGCAGCGCCGAGCCTTTCCTGGCACAATGGCGCCAGGCTCCCCTGCGCGTTCCGGTGTTCGGCATCACCTTCGGCGATGCCGACAAGAGCCAGCTCGACAGCCTCGCCAAGGCAACCTCGGCACGCGTCTTCGACGGCAGCGGCGACCTCGCCGGTGCCTTCCGCGCGGCGCGCGGCTATAACTAAGGCTGATGATGCGCGGCTTGTTCGGCAATGACTGGAACTGGATCGTAGCGGGCCTCGTATCGGCCGCGCTGCTGATCGGCCTCAGCACCCTTACCCATTTCCCCTTCCTGGTCTCGGCGGTGATCTCGGTGTTGGTCTTTGCCGGGCTGGTCTTCGTACTGGCGCCGCGGCAGCTGTTTGAAGGCCTCGATCTCGGCTCGATCGGCGGCGGCCAGGTGGCGTTCGCGCGCGAATTGCTGGCGCAGGCGCAGCCGGCGGCCGACAGGCTGACGGCGGCAGCCGGTTCGATCGCCGACAAGGACATGAAGGCCAAGGTGAAGAACCTCTCCGACATCGCCGTCGATGTCATCGCGAGGGTCGAGGCCAAGCCGGCAAGCGCGGCCTCGGTGCGGCGCTTCCTCACCTATTATGTGCCGCAGGCCGCGGAAGTCGCGGAAGGCTATGCGTCGCTGGCCGACCGGCGGGCGCCCAACCGGCAACGACTTGCCAATGTCGGCGCGGTGATCACCAAGCTGCAGGATGCTTTCGTGCATTATGCCGACAGCCTGGCGGACTCCGAGCTCGGCACGCTGGACGTCGATTTGCGGCTCATTCAGGAGTCGCTGAAAGAGGATATCGGTCGCTGATGGCCCTTTCACGCCGCGCTTTCGGACTGGGATTGCTGGCCGCCGCCGCGGCAGGCACGGGCAGCTACTTGACAGTGAAGGATCGGCCGGAGTTCCGCGGCTATCTCGGCAACCGGGCGCATCTGTTCGGCTTTATCGGCGGCGAGAAGCAGGCCTTCCTCGCCGATCCCGATGTCGTGCATGCGCTGGGCGGCTACGGACTTGAACTCGGTGCTCGCGTCGCCGGCTCGGTCGAGATGGTGCGCGAGCCCGCCTTGCTCACCCAGAAGCCGCAATTCCTGTGGCCCTCCTCCTCGATCATGGTCGATCTCGCGCGCAAGAGCGGGGTGGCGATCCGCAACGACCAGGTCGTGCTCAACTCGCCGATCGTGATCTACACCTGGGGACCGGTGGTCGAGGGCCTGAAGAAGAGCGGGCTGGTCACGGTCGCCGCCAGGGGTGGCTACAACCAGCTCGACCTCAAGGCGCTGCTCGATGCCATTCTTGCCGGCAAGAACTGGTCGGATCTTGGCATTTCCGAGCTTTATGGCCGGGCGCGCATCGTCTCGACCGATCCCAACCGCTCGAATTCCGGCTTCATGTTCGCGGGTCTGACGCTCAGCCTGATGAGCGGTGACGTGGCGACCCAGGAACTGCTTGCCCGGCATGGCGAGGAAGCAAAGTCGATCTTCCGCAGCATGGGTCTGAAATCGTCCTCATCCGGCAAGCTGTTCGACCAGTATATCGCCGGCGGTCTCGGCGCCGAGCCGATGGCGGTGGGCTACGAAAACCAGCTGGTGGAATGGGCGCTGGCCGATCCGGCGCGCTGGCAGCGCGTGCAGGCCGGCGCCGGCGCCAAGCCGGAAATCCTCTATCCGCGCCCAACCGTCTATTCGGCGCATCCGCTGATCGTCATCGACCCGACGGTCGATCCGCTGCTCGAAGCGCTGACCAGCCCGAAGCTGCAGGAGCTTGCCTGGTCGAAGCATGGTTTCCGCGGGCCGCTCGGGACCGTCGCCGCGGGCAGCGACACGATCGCTGGTGTGCGGCCGGCGGAGATCGAGGCCGTGCTGCCGATGCCTTCGGCCGATGTGATGCTGGCGCTGTTGTCACAACTGGAAGTCTAGGCAGCGCTTCGTACCAGGGCTGTTCACCCCTGCCCCATCCGGTTCCAGGCATCCAGGCCGGCGATCTTGTAGGCCTCGGCCAATGTCGGGTAGTTGAAAGTGTTGTTGACGAAGAAGTCGACCGTGCCGCCGAGATTGATCACGGCCTGACCGATATGGATGAGCTCGGTAGCGCCCTCGCCGACGATATGGGCGCCGAGCAGACGGCGCGTCTCGACCGAAAAGAGCAGCTTCAGGAAGCCCGAGTTGACGCCCATGATGTGGCCGCGCGAGGTTTCGCGGAAGCGCGCGACGCCGACCTCATAGGCGATCCCGCTCTCGCGCACCTGCTCCTCCGACTGGCCGACTGTGGAGATTTCCGGCACGGCGTAGATGCCGTACGGAAAAGTTTCCGGCGGCGGCGGCAGCGCCACGCCAAAGGCGTGGCAGGCGGCCACCCTGCCCTGCTCCATCGAGGTCGAGGCCAGGCTCGGGAAGCCGATGACGTCGCCGGTGGCGTAGATGTTGGGCACACCGGTCTGGAACGTGTGCGGATCGACCTTTATGCGCCCCCTGGAGTCGGCCTCGATGCCGACCACGTCGAGGCCGAGGCTGCCGAGATTGCCGCTGCGGCCAGCGGCATAAAGCACGATCTCGGAGCGGATGGTGCGGCCGTCGGCAAGGGTCACCTCGGCATAGTCGGGCTTGGAGGCGATTTCCTTGACCGTGCTGCCGAGACGGATAGTCATGCCGCGGTCGCGCATCTGGTGGATGAAATCGTCGACGATCTCGCGGTCGACGAAATCGAGGATGGTATTGCGCGGCTCGACCAGCGTCACCGGCACGTCGAGCGCCGAAAAGATGGTCGCGTATTCGACGCCGATGACGCCGGCGCCAATGACGGTCAGCGTGCGCGGCAGCCGGTCGAGTTCCAGCATCTCGTCGCTGTCGAAAATGCGCGTCTTGTCGAAGGGCACGTCGCGCGGCCGGTGCGGCGTGGTGCCCACGGCGATCAGCGCATTGGCGAAGCCGACCTCGCTGTAGTCGCCATTGTCGGTCGTCAGGCTGACCTTGTTGGCGCCGAGGAATTTGGCCGTGGCACGCGCGCTTTTGACCGCGTTGCGCATGAACTGATGCTGCAGCACCTCGACCTCGTGATCGAGCGTCTTGTGCAGGCGCTCGACGAGGTCGCTGACGGAAATGTCCTGCTTAACCCGATAGCCGCGCCCGTAGAAGCCGCGCTCGCGCCAGCCGGAGAGGTTGAGCACGGTTTCGCGCAGCGTCTTGGACGGAATGGTGCCGGTGTGCACCGAGACGCCGCCGAGGCGCCGGCCCCTATCGACCACCAGTACCGATTTGCCAAGCTTGGCCGACTGCACCGCGGCGCGGCGCCCAGAGGGGCCGCTGCCGATGACAAGCATGTCGTAGTCCATGTTCCCCTTCCCCTCGGCGTCTTGTTGCGCCGCAGCAAAGTAACGCGATCGGCGCCATGAATTCAACCGCCGCAACCGCGCTCGCCACGGCTTGCCGAGCATGCATCACGAGCCTTCGACCTTGATTCCTCCGGCGGCTTTCACCATTTCAGTGGCGAATGGCCGAGACCTATGTCCGGCCTGTTACGAGGGCATGACATGACCACGCACGTGCTTGACGGCGAGATCATCACCACGAAGTTCGAGGACACGCGCGCCTATCGCGGCGTGCGCACCAGGCGCGTCTTCGCCTTCCTCCTCGACTATTTCATCGTTGCGCTGCTCACCATCCCGTTCGCCATATTGGTCGCCGTGCTTGGGCTTTTGACCTTCGGCCTCGGCTGGGCGCTGTTTTCCGTGCTGGTACCGGCGGTTGCCATCCTCTACATCTGGAACACGCTGGGCAGCCGCGACCAGGCAACAACCGGCATGAAGATGATGGGCATCCGGCTCGACAGGCTTGACGGCACGCGCATCGACGGCCTGACCGCGGTGGTGCATTCGGTGCTGTTCTGGGCCGGCAACGTCATCCTGACGCCGCTGGTGCTGCTGGTCACGCTGTTTTCCGATCGCAAGCGCACGCTGCATGACCTGCTTCTCGGCACGGTCGTCACCCGCACCGATGTCTGACGGTGCCGTCGCCCGCCGTCGCCGCGCCGGTTGTGCTAGAATATGAACAGCCTGGGCCGGCCGCGGCCACACAATCCTGTTGAATTTTTCGCCGGCCGGGCCAAAGGTAGGGCGATTCGCAGGAGCGTTTCCAAGGATCGATGACGCAGCATCCGACCCAGTCGCCGCAGTTCTTCCTGACCGCGCCGTCGCCGTGCCCGTATCTGGAGGGCCAGTTCGAGCGCAAGGTGTTCACGCACCTTGTCGGCGACAAGGCGCCCGAGATGAACGACCTCTTGACCCAGGGCGGCTTCCGGCGCTCGCAGAACATTGCCTACCGGCCGGCCTGCGAGTCCTGCCGGGCCTGCGTGTCGGTGCGCATCCTGGCGCAGGAGTTCACCGCCAGCCGCAACATGCGCCGCGTCATCCAGCGCAATGCCGACTTGATCGGCGCCATGCATGACGCGCAGCCATCGACCGAGCAATATTCGCTGTTCCGCGCCTATCTCGACGCCCGCCACCGGCGCGGCGGCATGTCCGACATGACGGTGCTCGACTATGCGATGATGGTCGAGGACACCCATGTCGACACCAAGATCATCGAATACCGCCGCCGCGGCCCGGATACCTTCATCACCGGCAAGGGCCAGGGTGAATTGATCGCCGTGGCGCTGACCGACAAGATGGCCGACGGCCTGTCGATGGTCTATTCCTACTTCAATCCCGATTTGGAGGACCGCTCGCTCGGCACCTTCATGATCCTCGACCACATCGCCCGCGCCAAGGCGATGGGACTGCCCCACGTCTATCTCGGCTACTGGGTCAACGGCTCGCGTAAGATGAGCTATAAGATGCGCTTCATGCCGCAGGAGCATCTCGGCCCGAAAGGCTGGGAACGCTACGACCACGAAGCGGTCAGTCGCTGACCATTTTTCCCAAAGCCCGACCTTAACTGTTTCAAAGGGCAGGAAGCTGGTGTTTCCGCCACTCGGTGAAGAGTGCGAGATGATGCCAGCCGTCTGCAAAATTCATTGCGAGACTTATCATGTCCCCCCACCACGACCACCAGAAGGGCCTGCTGATCACCGCCATCGGCGGGCTGACGCTGACAGTCGACATCCCGCTGATCCGCTTGGCCGACGGCAGCCCCTGGACCATCATGATGCTGCGCACCGGCACCACGCTCATCGCCGCGCTGGTGATCTGGGCCGTCTGGCGTGCGCTGCGCAGCAACGCGCCGCAACTCATCCCCGGCTGGTCGGGGCTTGCCGTGGCGCTGTGCTACGGTTTGACCGGCATCACCTTCGTCACCGCCGTCTATCACACCTCGACCGCGGATCTCGTCTTCATCCTCGCCTTCAACACCGTATTCGCGGCGCTGCTCTCCTGGCTGTTCCTCAAGGAGCGTCCGCGCCTCGGGACTATGATTGCAATGCTCGCGATGATCGTCGGCGTGCTGGTCATCGTCGGCGGCTCTGTCGGCACGGGCAAGCTGTTCGGCGATTTCATGGCGCTCTGCTCTGCCTTCTTCGTTGCACTTGCCATCACCATCTCGCGCGCCAGCGGCAAGGACATGGGCTTCACCTCGCTGGTGGGCGTCATCTTCCCGCTGGCGCTCGCCATATTCATGGTCTCCGGCGAAGGGCTGCAAGTGAACGCGCCGTGGTGGATCATCTTCAACGGCGCCGTGATCATGCCGATCTCGCCAGCCGCAACATGCGCCGCGTCATCCAGCGCAATGCCGACTTGATCGGCGCCATGCATGACGCGCAGCCATCGACCGAGCAATATTCGCTGTTCCGCGCCTATCTCGACGCCCGCCACCGGCGCGGCGGCATGTCCGACATGACGGTGCTCGACTATGCGATGATGGTCGAGGACACCCATGTCGACACCAAGATCATCGAATACCGCCGCCGCGGCCCGGATACCTTCATCACCGGCAAGGGCCAGGGTGAATTGATCGCCGTGGCGCTGACCGACAAGATGGCCGACGGCCTGTCGATGGTCTATTCCTACTTCAATCCCGATTTGGAGGACCGCTCGCTCGGCACCTTCATGATCCTCGACCACATCGCCCGCGCCAAGGCGATGGGACTGCCCCACGTCTATCTCGGCTACTGGGTCAACGGCTCGCGTAAGATGAGCTATAAGATGCGCTTCATGCCGCAGGAGCATCTCGGCCCGAAAGGCTGGGAACGCTACGACCACGAAGCGGTCAGTCGCTGACCATTTTTCCCAAAGCCCGACCTTAACTGTTTCAAAGGGCAGGAAGCTGGTGTTTCCGCCACTCGGTGAAGAGTGCGAGATGATGCCAGCCGTCTGCAAAATTCATTGCGAGACTTATCATGTCCCCCCACCACGACCACCAGAAGGGCCTGCTGATCACCGCCATCGGCGGGCTGACGCTGACAGTCGACATCCCGCTGATCCGCTTGGCCGACGGCAGCCCCTGGACCATCATGATGCTGCGCACCGGCACCACGCTCATCGCCGCGCTGGTGATCTGGGCCGTCTGGCGTGCGCTGCGCAGCAACGCGCCGCAACTCATCCCCGGCTGGTCGGGGCTTGCCGTGGCGCTGTGCTACGGTTTGACCGGCATCACCTTCGTCACCGCCGTCTATCACACCTCGACCGCGGATCTCGTCTTCATCCTCGCCTTCAACACCGTATTCGCGGCGCTGCTCTCCTGGCTGTTCCTCAAGGAGCGTCCGCGCCTCGGGACTATGATTGCAATGCTCGCGATGATCGTCGGCGTGCTGGTCATCGTCGGCGGCTCTGTCGGCACGGGCAAGCTGTTCGGCGATTTCATGGCGCTCTGCTCTGCCTTCTTCGTTGCACTTGCCATCACCATCTCGCGCGCCAGCGGCAAGGACATGGGCTTCACCTCGCTGGTGGGCGTCATCTTCCCGCTGGCGCTCGCCATATTCATGGTCTCCGGCGAAGGGCTGCAAGTGAACGCGCCGTGGTGGATCATCTTCAACGGCGCCGTGATCATGCCGATCTCGTTCTTCTGCCTGGCCGCCGGCCCGAAATACATTTCAGGCCCGGAGGTGGCGATGTTCTATGTGCTCGAGACCGTGCTCGCGCCGATCTGGGTGTGGCTGATCTTTGCCGAGGCTCCGACACGCGACAGCCTGATCGGCGGCACGATCCTGATCGTGACGCTGGTTGCCCATTCGCTCTGGCAATTGCATGAAGGCCGCAAGCGCCGTGTGGCCCTTGCGGTCGGTCACCCGGCCTGAATTTTCCTGGTCTCAGGCGTCGCCTCGATCCGCGGCGGCTCGTTCCCTTCATCTGTAGCAGGCGCCTGCTCGTCCATTATCTCGACCTCGCGCAGCCATTCGCGCCAGATGGCGACGAGCAGCGCCATCAGCACCGGACCGATGAACAGGCCGAGGAAGCCCATCGTCTTGACGCCGCCGATCAGGCCGAAAAAGGTCGGCAGGAACGGCAGCTTGATCGGCCCGCCGACAAGCTTCGGACGCAACGTCTTGTCGACGATGAAGAGCTCGACCGCGCCCCAGATGAACAGCGCCATGCCGGCAAACAACTTGCCGCTGGCGGCGAGATAGATCGACACCAGCGTGAAAGAGAGCGGCGCGCCGCCCGGGATCAGCGCCATGATGCCGGTGAGCGCGCCGAGGGTCACCGGCGACGGCACGCCGGCCAGCCAGTAGGCGACGCCCAGCACGAGGCCTTCGCCGATGGCGATGACGGTCATGCCGGTGACGGTCGATGAAATGGTGGCCGGCACGACGCGCGATATCCGCTCCCAACGCGTCGGCAGGATCCGCTCGCCGAGACGATCGACCTGTGCCGCGAAAGATTCGCCGTCGCGATAGGCGAAGAACAGCGCGATCAGCATGAAAAGCAGCGTGAGCAGCAGGCCGAACGCGCTGCCGCCGGCGGCCAGCGCGCCGCGGTAGATGGTGCCGATGTTGGAACCGCTCACCATCTGGATCAGCTCGCCGATGCCGCCGGGATGGCCGAGATTGGCCGCCCACTGCTGGTTCAGCCACTCGCCGATCACCGGCATGGTGGCGATCCATTGCGGCGTGGCGGAACCGTGGCGGTTGGTCTCGATCGCCCACACAACCCATTCGCGAAGCTCGTTGATGGCATAGGTGCCGGCAAGGGCGATCGGCACAACCAGGAAGGTCAGGATGAAGAGGATCGCAAGGGTGGCGGCGATCGTGCGGTTACCGCCGACGGCGGCGAGCAGCCTGCGGTAGAGCGGCCAGCTGGCGAAGGCGATGACGAGCGCGGCCAGCACCGGGAACAGGAAGCCGTGGAAGAAATAGACGCCGGCGGCGACGATCAGCACCAGGAGCCAGCGCGCCGCCGACAGCGGCGGGATGACGGCAGCCCTGAGCGGCGTCGACAGACCGAACAGGCGCTGCCCTGGCTTCTGGATTTCAGCCCGCTTCAACCCGGCGTTTCTCCCCTGCCCGGCAATTCGATGGATGCTTATGCACCATCATAGTGCAGCAATCGTGACGATAGTCCAAATGTTTGGGCTCTTCCTTCTCCCACAAGGGGAGAAGGAAAGGCGCACTTCACCCAAACTTCCCCGTCCTCGGGAAACCCTTCGGCACCATGCGGCCGGCGGCGGCGCGGGCGCCGATCCATTCGGCCAGTTCGTCACGCGACTTGGTGAAGGTGCGGTCGGCGGAGTCCTGCCAGGTCAGGCCGGCTTCAATCGTGAAGGTTTTCAGGTCCAGCACGCCGCCGTCCTTGTATTTCTGCAGGCGCACGCCCTTGCCGCGCGCCATCTCCGGGATCTCGGCGAGCGGGAAGACCAGCATCTTGCGGTTCTCGCCGACGATGGCGAGATGGTCGCCCGCGACCGGAATGCAGCGCTTGGCCTCGTCCGGCGCCTTGACGTTCATCACCTGCTTGCCCTTGCGGGTGTTGGCGACGACCTCGTCCTCGGAGACGACAAAGCCGTTGGCATCATAGGAGACGAGCAGCAGCCTGCGCTTCGGATCGTGGACGAAGGCGGTTACGATGTCCTGGTCGTTCTCCATGTCGACGATGATGCGGATCGGCTCGCCATGGCCGCGCCCGCCCGGCAGCCGGTCGGCGCCGATGGTGTAGAACTTGCCGCCCGTGGTGAAGACTAGGATCTTGTCGGTGGTCTGGGCATGGAAGGCGAGCTTCAGGCTGTCGCCTTCCTTGAAGGCAAGCTGCGAATGATCGGTCAGATGACCCTTCATGGCGCGCAACCAACCTTTTTCCGACACCACGACAGTGACCGGCTCGCGCTCGATCATGGCATGCGCGATGTCGGTCAGATCGTGCTCGGGCGCGTCGGCGAACTGGGTGCGGCGCTTACCGAGCTCGGTCTCTGGGCCGAACTGATCGCGGATCTTGGTGACTTCCCACTTGATCGTCGCCCATTGCTTGACGTCCGACGCCAGCAGGGCCTCGATCTGCTTCTTCTCCTCGGTGAGGCCGTCATATTCCTTGCGGATCTCGATCTCTTCGAGTTTGCGCAGGGCGCGCAGCCGCATGTTGAGGATGGCTTCGGCCTGGTTGTCGGTGAGCGACCAGCGGGCCATCATCACCTGCTTGGGCTCATCCTCCTCGCGGATGATCCTGATCACCTCGTCGATGTTGAGATAGGCGATCAGATAGCCGGCGAGGATTTCCAGGCGCTTCTCGATTTCGCCCAGCCGATATTTCGAGCGGCGGATCAGCACGTCGCGGCGGTGGTCGAGCCATTCCTTCAGCACGCCCTTCAGCGACAGGACGTTCGGCACCTTGCCGCGCGACAGGACATTCATGTTGAGCGGGAAGCGGCTTTCGAGCTCGGTGAGCTTGAACAGCGATTCCATCAGGATGCCGGGGTCGACCGTGCGGCTTTTCGGCACCAGCACGATGCGGATGTCCTCGGCGCTCTCGTCGCGGATGTCTTCGAGCAGCGGCAGCTTGCGCGCCATCAGGAGCTCGGCGATCTTCTCGATCAGCCTGGCCTTCTGCACGCCATAGGGGACCTCGGTGACGACGATGCTCCAGGTGCCCCTGCCCTGGTCCTCCTGGCTCCATTTGGAGCGGACGCGGAAACCGCCGCGGCCGGTCTCATAGGCTTCGAGGATCGAGGCGCGGCTGTCGACGATGATGCCGCCGGTCGGGAAATCCGGACCCTGGACGAAATCCATCAGCTTGGCCACCGGCGCGTCCGGATGCTCGATCAGGTGCAGCGCGGCGTCGCAAAGCTCGGCGGCGTTGTGCGGCGGGATCGAGGTCGCCATGCCGACCGCGATACCGGACGAGCCGTTGGCAAGCAGATTCGGGAAGGCGCCGGGCAGAACGACCGGCTCCTCGTCCTCTTCGTTGTAGGTCGGCCGGTAGTCGACTGCGTCCTCGGTGATGCCGGCAAGCAGCTCGGTCGCCACTTCCGTCATGCGCGCTTCGGTGTAGCGCATGGCGGCGGCGTTATCGCCGTCGATATTGCCGAAATTGCCCTGCCCGTCGACCAGCGGGTAGCGCATCGAGAATTCCTGCGCGAGGCGCACCAGGGCATCGTAGATCGACTGGTCGCCATGCGGGTGGAACTTACCCATCACCTCGCCGACGATGCGGGCGCATTTGGCAAAGCCCTGGTCGGGGTTGAGCCGCAAAAGCCGCATGGCGTGCATGATGCGGCGATGGACCGGCTTCAGTCCGTCGCGCACATCCGGCAGCGCCCGATGCATGATGGTCGACAGCGCATAGGCGAGGTAACGCTTCTCGAGCGCCTCCTTCAGATCGACCGGTTCGATGTTGTCGCCGCCGCCATTGTCTTCAGGCGGCAAATGCCTTTTTCCCATGGATTTGGACTAGCCGAGCGGGTGATTCGCGGCAAGCGCCGGGTTGGAAGTCGGCGGATTCGTCGCGCAGCAATCGCCGCGCAAGGCCGCAACCGGTGATGTGAAGGATTTCACGGAAGCGGCAAGGCGAACATTCCAGTTTGCCGCCCATCTGCAACAGGCATCGGCTGCAAGCGGCGACGCCGGCCAACATCAATCTGTTACATGCGCCCTCTATCCGGGCATGCAATGCGCCGGCGCAGGAGAGCCGCGGTCTTCATGACAAATTCACCGCACCATGCAAAGCGTGCCGGCCCGGATTTGCTTTTCGTCGCCGTTTTCGACAAATGGGCCGGGGATCGCCTTTTTCCCGTCCCGTTCGTCACGGAATGGTGACCGTGCAGGAATTCAAAACACTTTCAGGACAGGGAACTCGCCATGACAATTCAACGCTCAATGCTCAAGAAACTGGCTTTTTCAACCTTTCTGCTGACCCTGCCGCTCAACGCCGCGTTTGCTGCCGATCCGGCCGTGGCCGAGCGCGTCAAGGCAACGCTTGCCGCCCAGGGCGTCGACATTTCCTGGACCGGGGCCACGGGTGACGATTCGAATGTCGTCTTGCAGGGCGTCTCCATCAAGCCGGCTGCCGAGAAGGAAGCGCTGCCGATCGGCGACGTGAAGCTGGAGGGCGTCACCGAGGCCAATGGCGGCTTCGAGATCGCGACCGTCTCGACCTCCGCCCTGGAACACTCCAAGGACGGCGTGACGCTCAATCTCAGCCCCTTCGTCATCCACGACATGAAGGTGCCGGCCGAAGGCAGCACCGATCCGCTCGGCTCGCTGATGATGTACAAGTCGGCCGAACTCTCCAACATGACGGTCAAGGTCGGCGACAAGACCGCCTTCTCGATGGACGGGCTTGCCGTCCAGATCACCCCGCCGGCCGACGGCAAGGCGATGGACTTCACCGCCAACACTGAAAAGTTCAATGCCGATCTCTCGCTGGTCGACGACCCGAAGTCGAAGGAAGCGATCGAGGCGCTCGGCTACCAGAACATCTCCGGCACCGTCTCGATGGCCGGCACCTGGCAGCCCAGCGACGGCAAGATGGAGCTGTCGAAATATGACATCTCGGTCGACAATGCCGGCACGCTCGGCATGACCTTCGACCTCGGCGGCTACACGGTCGACTTCATCAAGTCCATGCAGGCCATGCAGAAGCAGCTCGCCTCGCAGCCCGAGGGCGCCGACAATTCGGCACAAGGCATGGCGATGCTCGGCCTCTTGCAGCAGCTTTCCTTCAACGGCGCCTCGGTGCGCTTCGACGACGATTCGCTGACCGGCAAGGTGCTCGACTATGTCGGCAAGCAGCAGGGCATGTCGGGCAAGGACGTCGCCAACCAGGCCAAGGCGATCGTGCCGTTCGGCATGGCGCAGCTCAACAATCCCGAGCTGACGGCCGAAGTCTCGGCGGCGGTCAACAAGTTCCTCGACGACCCGAAGAGCCTCGAAGTCTCGGCCGAGCCCCCGTCGTCGGTGCCGTTCGCGCTGATCATGGCCGGCGCCATGTCCAACCCGCTCGACCTGCCCAAGACGCTGGGCGTCAAGGTCAAGGCGAACGAGGACTGATCGAGCGGAGCGCTCAACAAAAAAGCCCGGCAGCGATGATGCCGGGCTTTTTTTGAGACCGATTCTCCGAGCGAATCGAACCGTTTGATTGCGATTCCTAACCTTCCTTCTTCGCCACCGCGACGCGCAGCGACAGCTCGCGCAGCTGCTGCGGGGTGGCTTCCGAAGGCGCGTTCATCAGCAGGTCGTAGGCCTGCTGGTTCATCGGGAACATGGTGACCTCGCGGAGGTTCTTGGCGCCGACCAGAAGCATGACGATGCGGTCGATGCCGGCCGCCATGCCGCCATGCGGCGGCGCTCCATACTGGAAGGCGCGGTAGAGGCCGCCGAAACGCTCCTCGACGGCCTGGCGATCGAAGCCAACCATCTCGAAGGCTTTGACCATGGTTTCCGGCAGGTGGTTGCGGATGCCGCCGGAGGCGATCTCGAAACCGTTGCAGACCATGTCGTACTGGAACGCCTTGATGCCGAGCGGCTCCTGGCCGCCGAGCGCATCGATGCCACCCTGCGGCATGGAGAACGGATTGTGGGCGAAGTCGATCTTCTTCTCGTCCTCGTTCCATTCGAAGAACGGGAAATCGACGATCCAGCACAGCTCGAAGCGGTCGCGGTCGACAAGGTTGAGCTCCTCGCCAGCGCGGGTGCGCGCGGCACCCGCGAAGGCGACGAACTTCTTCGGGTCGCCGGCAACGAAGAAGGCGGCGTCGCCATCGGCTAGGCCGAGCTGCTGGCGGATAGCCTCAGTGCGTTCCTCGCCGATGTTCTTGGCGATCGGTCCCGCACCCTCGAGCTTGTCGCCCTCCTTGCGCCAGAAGATGTAGCCGAGGCCCGGCTGGCCTTCGCTTTGCGCCCAGGAATTCATGCGGTCGCAGAAGGCGCGGCTGCCGCCGGTCTTGGCCGGGATCGCCCACACCTCGGCCTTGGGGTCGTTGGCCAGGATGTTGGCGAAGACCTTGAAGCCGGAGTCGCGAAAGTGATCGGATACCGCCTGCATCTCGATCGGATTGCGCAGGTCCGGCTTGTCGGTGCCGTAGGTGCGCATCGCCTCGTCATAGGGGATGCGGCGGAATTTCTGGTTCACCGGCTTGCCGTCGGCGAAGGTTTCGAAGACGCCGCGAAGCACCGGTTCCATGGTAGACAGCACGTCGTCCTGCTCGACGAAGCTCATCTCGAGGTCGAGTTGGTAGAATTCGCCGGGCAAACGGTCGGCGCGCGGATCCTCGTCGCGGAAGCAGGGCGCGATCTGGAAATAGCGGTCGAAGCCGGAGACCATGATCAGCTGCTTGTACTGCTGCGGCGCCTGCGGCAGCGCGTAGAAGGTGCCGGGATGGATGCGCGAGGGCACCAGGAAGTCGCGCGCGCCCTCCGGCGAGGATGCCGTCAGGATCGGCGTCGAGAATTCGGTGAAGCCCACCTCGCCCATGCGCCTGCGCATCTCGGCGATGATCCTGGTGCGCGCCACGATGTTCTTGTGCAGCGTTTCGCGGCGCAGGTCGAGGAAGCGGTATTTCAGACGGATGTCTTCCGGATAGTCCGGCTCGCCGAACACCGGCAGCGGCAGTTCCTTGGCCGCCGACAGCACCTCGATCTCGCGCGCGAAAATCTCGATCTCGCCGGTCGGCAGATTGATGTTGACGGTCTCCGGCAGGCGCGCCTTGACCTCGCCGTCGACGCGGATCACCCATTCGCCGCGCAGGGTTTCGGCGGTCTTGAAGGCCGGCGAATCCGGGTCGGCGACGATCTGGGTCAGGCCGTAATGGTCGCGCATGTCGATGAAGAGCAGCCCACCATGGTCGCGCACGCGATGCACCCAGCCCGACAGGCGGACGGAATTGCCGACGTCGCTCTTTCTCAACTGGGCACAGGTATGGCTGCGGTAACGATGCATTGTCATTGGTGAAGTCCGGAATTGCGGGCAAAAGCCCGGCCCTGAAAATTGGCGCGAAAAGCGCATGAGAGGCCGGCTTTGTCAAGGCAACCGGTCACACAGGACAAGCAGTCACACAGGCTCGCGGTTGCGGCCGTTCACGCGAAGCGGACTTCAGCGCCCTGTCGCTGGAAGTCGACGAGGATGGCGGCGGGGGCTGTCCTTTCGACCACCAGATAGCGGATCGCGTCGGGCGCCGCGACACGATAGGGAGCCGCGGTGGCAAGCTTGTCGTTGGTGGCGGCAATGACAATGCCGGCGCTGTTCCTGGCCATGGCCCGCTTCACTTCCGCTTCGGCCGAATCGAAAGCCGTGACGCCGCGCGAGGCATCGAGCCCGCAGGAGCCGAGGAAGAACAGATCGGCGCCGAGCTGCGCCACGGCGGCAAGCGTGTCGCCGCCGACGCAGGTACCGAGGTCTCGGACATACCGGCCGCCGAGCATTATCAGCTCGACCAGGGGCAGATCGGCGAGAGCCGATGCGACGCCGAGCGAGTTGGTGGCCACCGTCAGCTCGATATTGCGCGGGATTGCCCTGGCGATCGCCTCATTGGTGGTGCCGCCGTCGATGAACAGGGTCTGCCCTGAGGCGACCACCCCCACCGCCGCCTTCGCCAGGCGCATTTTCTCCTCGACCGCATGGCTGCTGCGCTGGCTGATCGTTGCCGCCGCAAAGGGCGCCGACGCGACCGCGCCGCCATAGACACGACGCAACTGCCCGGCTTTCGCCAGCTCGCGCAGATCGCGGCGAACCGTATCTTCCGAGACCCCAAAGCGGCTGGCGAGCTCGCCGGCCAGCACCTTTCCCTCCGCCGCCAGCCGGTCGCGAATGAATTGGTGTCGTTCCTCGGTCAGCATGCATGATCCTATTTCTTTGTGCATGTTGTTGCATGTTTTGCACGTTTATGCAAGAAACGGGCATTGGATCGGCGACGCCGTCCCCCCTCCCCAATGGAATGCCGCAATGACCTTTGGCTTGAAACTTGCCCCTCAGCACCGCGTCTATGCCGGTTTCGCGATCTACTCTTTCGCCATGGGCAACATTTTCCCGCGCCTGCCGGACATCAAGCGCGCCATGGAAATCGAGGACGGCACGCTGGGGCTCAGCCTGATCGGAACGCCGATCGGCACCTTGACCGCGCTGACGCTGGCGACCCCTGTCCTGGAGCGTGTTGGCTTTCGCCGGGCGCTGCTTTGGCTCGTGCCGCTGATCGCGCTCGTCTATTCCGTCGCCGTGCACGCGCCGGGACCGGAAGCGCTGTTCCTGATGCTGCTGCCGGTCGGGCTGATGATCGGCAGCGTCGAGATCA
Organism: Mesorhizobium captivum; assembly: GCF_033977165.1. Lineage (NCBI taxonomy): Bacteria > Pseudomonadati > Pseudomonadota > Alphaproteobacteria > Hyphomicrobiales > Phyllobacteriaceae > Mesorhizobium > Mesorhizobium captivum. The sequence goes on along the minus strand of NZ_JAVIJB010000056.1, from coordinate 7,938 downwards.
TCCTCAACGTCGAGGCCGACAGAACGGAGTTCCTGCTCAAGCGTCGCATCATGAATCGGGCGCATTCATTCTGGAGCGCGGGCTTCTTCGGCGCCGGACTGTTCGGCGGCGCGATGGCGCATCTGGGGCTTTCGCCGCAACTCCATCTGGCGCTGGTGGCGCCGATGGTGGCGGTTGCGATGGCACTGTTCCTCGGCGGCTTCGAGCCGGCGCCCGCCCGCTTCACCAGTTCTGGCGACAAGGCGCCGATGTTCGCGCGGCCGACGCTGCCGATCCTCGTCCTCGTGGCGGTGACGCTTTCGGCGATGCTGTTGGAAGGCGCCAGCATCGACTGGTCGGCGATCTATATGCGCACCGTGTTCGAGTCCGGCCCCTTCGTCGCCGGCTTCACGGTGGCGCTGTTTGCCTTCTCGCAGGCAACCACGCGCTTCTTCGCCGACTCCTTCGTCGACCGCCACTCGCCAAGCGGGGTGGCGCGCGTGCTGCTGGCAGCGCTGGCGGCGGGCGTGCTTGTCGTCTTCTTCTCACCCTTGCCGTTCGTCTCGATGCTGGGTTTTGCCCTGTTGGGCATCGGCAGCAGCGCCCTCTTCCCGCTGGCGATCTCCGCCGCAGCGCAACGGACGGACCGGCCCGCGGCGATCAATGTCGCGGCGCTTTCGCAGATCTCCTTCATCGCCTTCCTGCTCGGTCCGCCGCTGCTCGGCTTCGCGTCGGACCATTGGGGCATCCGCTCGGCCTACGGGATCGGCATCCCGTTCATCGCGCTCAGCCTGCTGACCGCAGGCTCGCTTGGCCGGCGGCCGGCCGCGGAGGCCATCAATGCGATTCCAGGCGAGGCGCCGTCTACGATCGTGCAGGAGATGGAAATACGAGCCGGCAAAGCTTAGAGGCCCCTACCCGATTGGTAGCCCCATGTCCCTCGGCCGGATGCAGGAACGTGGCCGTCCTCATGTAAGCATTTGCCACTGGCATTGGCGGGTTCAATGGTCCAAGAAGGATCACTGAAACGTGATTGCCTTCCCTGAATGTCTTCCATTCGTCCGCTGATCCCGCTCCTCATTGCCGCAGGCATCCTGCTCGGCGGCAACGGGCTGCAAAGCACGCTGATCGCGCTGCGCGGCGCGCAGGAGGGCTTTTCCGCCACGGCGATCGGCCTGATGGGCACGTTCTACTTTGCCGGCTTCCTGCTCGGCTGCCTGGCGGTCACCCGCATCCTCAAGGCCGTCGGCCATGTCAGGACCTTTTCGGCGCTTGCCGCCATTGCCTCGGTCGGCACGCTGCTTCTGGTGCTGGTCATCGATCCGGTGATGTGGTGTGCGATACGCTTTGCCGGCGGCTTCTGCTTCGCCGGCCTGTTCACTGTGATGGAAGCCTGGCTGAACTCCGGCGTCACCAACAAGGACCGGGCCCGGGTGCTCGCAATCTACCGCATGGTCGACATCGGCTCGGTCACCGGTGCGCAATTCCTGATCCCGGTCTTCGGCGCAGGCGGCTTCGCTATTTTCGCCGTCATGTCGATGATGATCACCTTCTCGCTTGTGCCGGTCTCGCTCGGCGACCGCTCCAACCCGGCGCCGCCCGAAGAGGTCAAGCTCGACCTTCCGCGTGTCTGGCGGATCTCGCCGCTTGGCTCGATCGGCTGCATAGCCGTCGGCGTCACCAATAGCGCCTTCCGCACGCTGTCGCCGGTCTATGCCGAGGAGATCGGCATGTCGGTGGCCGATGTCGTTACCTTCGTCAGCGTCGGCATCTTCGGCGGGGCGCTGATCCAGTATCCGCTGGGCTACCTTTCCGACCGCTGGGACCGGCGCTCGGTGCTGCTGACCACGACCTGTTGCGCCATGGTCGCAGCGCTGACGCTTGCCTTCGTAGCGCACGGCGATCCGTTCCTTAACTTCGTCATCGTCTTCATCTTCGGCTGCTTCGCCATGCCGCTCTACTCGCTGTCGGCGGCACACTCCAATGACCGCGCCGACAAGGGCGAGTTCGTGCTGATCAACGCGGCGCTGATGCTGTTCTATTCCTTCGGCGCTATTGGCGGCCCGTTCGCGGCATCGGCGGTGATGCAGTATTTCGGACCGGGCGCCCTGTTTGTATTCAGCGCCGCCGTCTACGCCATTCTCATTGTCGTGATCCTCTACCGGATACAGGTGCGATCGGGTGTTCCGGCAGGCAAGCGCAGCCGCTTCACGGCACTTTTGCGCACCTCGACACTATTCGCGCGGCTCGCGCGGAGAAGCGGCGATTCGGACACGGCCGACGAATGATGACGTGGCGCCGGCTTGACGAAAGCGCGCGCGGCTGAAATTGAAAGGGGCCTAAAAAATGATGCCAAAAGCGATTTGATGCACGTCATCACCACCCAGAAAGAACTCGAGAGCGCTATCGCGGCGTTCGAAAAGTCGGAATTCGTCACCGTCGACACCGAATTCATCCGCGAAACGACCTTCTGGCCGATCCTCTGCCTGATCCAGATGGCCGCGCCCGGGGCGACGGCGCTGATCGATCCGCTGTCGCCCGACATCGATCTCAAACCGTTCTTCCGGCTGATGGCCGACGAAGCGGTGGTCAAGGTTTTTCACGCCGCCCGCCAGGACATCGAAATCATCGTCCATCTGGGCGACCTGGTGCCGCATCCGGTGTTCGACACGCAGGTGGCGGCCATGGTCTGCGGCTTCGGCGACAGCGTTTCCTACGACCAGTTGGTGCAGCGCATCACCGGCGCCCGGCTCGACAAATCCTCGCGCTTCACCGACTGGCGGCACCGGCCGCTCTCCGACAAGCAGCTCGAATACGCCCTCGCCGACGTCACCCATCTGATCAAGGTCTACCAACACCTCAGCGCCGAGCTGAAGCGGGAGGACCGCGCCCATTGGCTGAACGAGGAGATGGATGTTCTCACCTCGCGCGGTACCTACGATCCGCATCCGGAGGACGCCTGGAAGCGGCTGAAGATGCGGCTGCGCAAGCCGCAGGAGCTGGCGATCGTGCAGGCGGTGGCCGCCTGGCGCGAGCGCGAGGCGCGCGAGCGCGACGTGCCGCGTGGCCGCGTGCTTAAGGACGACGCGATCTACGAGATCGCGCAACAGGCGCCGCGCGATGCGACAGCCCTCGGCCGGCTGCGCACGACGCCGAAGGGCTGGGAACGATCCGCGACCGCGACAGCACTGCTCGGCGCGGTCAATACGGCGCTTGCCATGCCGAAGGAAGCGATGCCGAAACTGCCGAAGGCGTTCCAGCCGCCGGAGGGCTCGAGCGCGGCGGCCGAATTGCTCAAGGTGCTGCTGCGGATCGTCGCCGAAAAGGAAGGCGTCGCCTCCAAGGTGCTCGCCTCCAGCGACGACATCGACCGCATCGCCGCCGAGGGCGACGCCGCCGACGTTCCGGCGCTGCAGGGTTGGCGGCGTGCCGTGTTCGGCGACCAGGCGCTGAGGCTGGTGCGCGGCGAGATCGGCATCAAGTTCGACAAGCGCCGGATCGCGGTGTTCGATCTTTAGTCCTCACACCGCCCCAGCCAAGTGCAGCGCGAACCAGATCCAGGCGATAAGAAGTACGCCCGCGCCGAGGAAGAAGGCGCGGCTGCGGTACAGCAGGTAGTTTCTGGTGAGATGCACCCAGGCGTGGACATAGCGCGTGACGACGAAGAGCCACATCAGCGCGAGCGTCAGGTAGTTGACGCCATTGGTGACGAAGAGCGCCAGGCACAGGACGTGAAACAGAACCGGAAGCTCAAACTGGTTGATCAGGTTGTTGGCGACGGTGACGCTCGAAGCCGGCTCGGTCGAGCGGACCTTGTACTGGCTGATCTTGGCCTCGCCTGATTTTACGGCGAGAAAGCGCCGCTTAAACATCACCAGATAGACGATGTAGACCAGAAGCACATGCGCCAGCATGGGCCAGAAGATGGCGGTCTGGTTCATTCCCCCTGCCCGCTCAGCGCCGTTGTACTGCCAGCGCGAACACCGCGACGACCGCGACAGGAACGGCCAGAAGCGCGAATTTGGTCACGGTCAGCGACGAGGCGAAGGACAGCGAATCGGGATTGGCCAACTGGAAATCGGACAGCAGCCGCGCGATTGCGAAGTTCTGCGCGTAATCGGCCAGTGTGTAGGGCAAGACCAGCACCAACGCCGACAGCGCCCGCAATTGGGCAGGCATGGCGCGGAAATTGCTCAGCCGCCGGCTGAAGGCCAGGATCAAGCTAAGCAAGGTGAGCGACAGCAGTGCCGGGAACAAAAGGTCAAAAGTCAGATAGTGCCAGACGATGATGATCTCGCCGCCGCGCCGGCCGAGCGCTGTCAGCCATGCCATGCCTTCATCGGGCGTGAAGCCCGTGACGCGCATGTCAAGCGAGGGGAGCCCGCCGCTCAGACGGCGGAAATAGAAAAACTCCAGCGCCGTCATGGCGATGAAGACCGTCGCGGACGCAATGGACAGCGCCGCCGCGTGACGCGACAGGCGGAGCACCGCCACGGTCAAGCCACGCCACAAGCTTAGACGGTCCGGCTGTTCGCCAGCCTGATCAAAGTCCGCCCGGATAGTTCGGGCTCTCGCGGGTGATCGTGACGTCATGGGCGTGGCTTTCACGAAGTCCGGCGTTCGATATGCGCACAAAGGTGGCGCGGTCGCGGAACTCGGCAAGATCGCGCCCACCGACATAACCCATAGCGGCTTTCAGGCCGCCTGCAAGCTGGTGCAGCACGCCAGCCACAGGTCCTTTGAAAGGAACCTGCCCTTCAATGCCTTCCGGAACCAGTTTGAGCGTATCACGCACCTCGGCCTGGAAGTAGCGATCGGCCGAGCCGCGCGCCATCGCGCCGACCGAGCCCATGCCGCGATAGGCCTTGAAGGAGCGGCCCTGATGCAGATAGACCTCGCCCGGGCTCTCGTCGGTTCCGGCAAGCAGCGAGCCGATCATGGCGGCACTGGCACCCGCGGCGAGCGCCTTGGCGAGGTCGCCCGAATATTTGATGCCGCCATCGGCAATCACCGTCACGCCCGACTTCTCGGCCGTCTCCACCGCCGACATGATCGCCGACAGCTGCGGCACGCCGACGCCGGCGACGATGCGCGTGGTGCAGATCGAGCCCGGGCCGATGCCGACCTTGACGGCGTCGGCGCCGGCGTCGATCAGCGCCCGCGTGCCTTCTGCAGTGGCGACGTTGCCGGCCAGGATGCGCACGGAATTGGAAAGCTTCTTTGCCCGCGTCACGGCATCCAGAACGCGCTGGGAATGGCCGTGCGCGGTGTCGATGACCAGGAGATCGACGCCAGCGTCGATCAGGCGCTCGGCGCGCTCGAAGCCGTCGTCGCCGACGCTGGTGGCCGCGGCGGCGCGCAAGCGCCCCTGCGCGTCCTTGGTGGCATGAGGGTTGAGCTGCGACTTCTCGATGTCCTTGACGGTGATCAGGCCGACGCAATTGCCCTTCCGGTCGACGACGACCAGCTTCTCGATGCGGTGCTTGTGCAGGAGGCGCTTGGCCTCGTCCTGGTCGACATTTTCTTTCACCGTGATCAGGTTCTCACGGGTCATCAGCTCGTAGACCTTCTGCGACGGATCGGAGGCGAAACGCACGTCGCGGTTGGTGAGGATGCCGACCAGCCGGCCGACCGTGTGGCCACCGGTGCCGCCATTTTCCACCACCGGAATGCCGGAAATGCCATGCGCGCGCATCAGCGCCAGCGCGTCGGCGAGCGTCGCGTCAGGGCCGATGGTGACGGGATTCACCACCATGCCGGATTCGAACTTCTTGACCTGCCTGACCTGCTCGGCCTGCTCGGCCGGCGAGAAATTGCGGTGGATGACGCCGATGCCGCCGGCCTGCGCCATGGCGATTGCAAGCCTCGCCTCGGTGACGGTGTCCATCGCGGCCGACAGGATCGGCACGTTGAGATCGATGTCGCCTGCGATGCGAGTGCGGATGTCGGTCTGGCCGGGCATGACCTCGGAATGCCCGGGCTGCAACAGCACGTCGTCAAAGGTCAGCGCCAGCGCGCCGGTGGACGTCTCGATGATTTTTGCCATGGCCAGTCCTTTTGAATGCGGAAAAGGCGCTGGGCCGAAATGGCCAACGCCGACTCTCATCTTCCCTTTCAGGATTGGCGCTGGCTGGTAACACGTCCTGTTGCGGTTGAAAAGCCGATCGTTACGTCAATCGCAAAGTGTTGCGCGTGACCGCTTTGGAGCTACCAGTGGTTGCGGTCGCACAAAAGTGACAGCAAATTAATGCGACATCCGGGCCAATTGGTGGTACCGCCCCGGCGTGCCGGCTCGCCCCAAGCCAGGCCTAGCATCGCGAAGTCAAATCAGGGCCCTCCCTTGAACCGCATTATCCCGCTCATCCTGGCGGTCGCTCTTTTCATGGAGAACATGGATTCGACCGTGATCGCGACCTCGCTGCCGGCGATCGCAATCGACATCCATACCAGCCCGATCGCGCTGAAGCTGGCGCTGACGGCGTATCTGGTGTCGCTGGCGATCTTCATTCCGATCAGCGGCTGGATGGCGGACCGGTTCGGGGCCAAGAACGTGTTTCGCGCCGCGATCGCCGTCTTCATCGCCGGCTCGGTCGCCTGCGCCTTTGCCAATTCGCTGCCGGCCTTCGTGGTGTCGCGCTTCCTGCAAGGCATGGGCGGCGCCATGATGACGCCGGTCGGCCGCCTGGTGCTGGTGCGCGCCACGCCGAAGAGCGAACTGGTCGCTGCCATGTCTTGGCTGACGGTGCCGGCGCTGGTCGGACCGCTGGTCGGTCCGCCGATCGGCGGCTTCATCACCACCTATTTCGCCTGGCACTGGATTTTTCTCATCAACGTGCCGATCGGGCTCGCCGGCATCTGGCTCGCCACCCGCTATTTGCCGGAAACCGAGCCCACGGAGACGCCGCCGCTCGATTTCCCCGGCTTCGTGCTCAGCGGCCTCGCCGCGTCCGGCATCGTCTTCGGCCTCTCGGTGGTCAGCCTGCCCGCCTTGCCGCCGATCGCCGGCTTCATCACGGTTGCCGTCGGCCTGGTTTGCGGCACGCTTTATCTCCTGCACGCGCGGCGCGCCAAGAACCCGCTGCTCGCGCTAACACTATTCCGCAACCAGGTGTTCCGTTCCTCGGTGCTCGGCGGCTCGCTGTTCCGCATCGGCATCGGCGCGGTGCCTTTCCTGTTGCCGCTGATGTTCCAGATCGGCTTCGGCCTGACGCCGTTCCAGTCCGGCATGATCACCTTCGTCTCGGCGATCGGCGCCATCGGCATGAAGTTCGTCACCGCGCTGCTCTTCCGGCTCGCCGGCTTCCGCCGAGTGCTGATCTGGGGCTCGCTCATCGCGGCCGGCTCGATCGCGATCTACGGCCTGTTCACGCCCGAAACACCCTATGCGCTGATGCTCGCGATATTGCTGGTCGGCGGCTTCATCCGCTCGATGTTCTTCACCGGCGTCAATGCGCTGTCCTATGCCGAAGTCTCGACCGCCGACACCAGCAAGGCGACGCCGATCGTTGCCGTATTCCAGCAGCTGTCGATAGCGCTCGGCGTGGCGCTGGCCGGTGGCATCCTGGAAGTGTCGACCTCGATCCATGGCGGGCCGCTGACGCTGAGCGACTTCCACATCGCCTTCTTCATCGTCGCGGCGGTGTCGGCGATCGCATCGGTGACCTTCATGCGGCTGGCGCCGGATGCCGGCAACGCGGTTTCGGGGCATGGCAAATTGACGACGCCGAAGACACTGGAGACGGTGGGGACGGCGGGGAAGTAGGCACCGCCCTTCCCTTCTCCCCTGTGGGAGAAGGTGGATCGGCGCGCAGCGCCGAGACGGATGAGAGGTGTTCCAGCCGAGTGAGACGATGGCGTTCCCTGGAACACCCCTCATCCGACCGAGCTTCGCTCGGCCACCTTCTCCCACAAGGGTGTTTGGACCGGGGACATCGCGAACAGGTGTGCGAGGACATCGCG
>NZ_JAVIJB010000055.1:0-38784 GCF_033977165.1 Mesorhizobium captivum | reverse complement strand
TTGACACCTCAGATAGTCGCTCATTGCCCTGCCGGGCATTTCTCCCCGTATAGTGACGGGGAGAAAGGGGCTGGCCGCAACGCCGGCGCCTATCTGCTACGCCGGCGATTGGCGAAACCATCGGCGACAGCGCCCTCTCCCCGTCACTATACGGGGAGAGGATGCCGGCAGGCAGGTGAGGGGCGGCGCCGACGTCGGAAATCAGCCTGACGCGACCGCCTCGGGATGAGGATTTGACGGCGACCATGCCGAGCAAGGGCGAGTCGGTTGGGGCCAATCTCATATGCTCTACGCCCTTCCCTCCGCGCCGGTCATCATCAGGCCGAGCCTCGCGACGGTGGCATCCGCACCCGAAAGCGCGCCGGCGATGCGGCCCTCGTACATCACCGCGATGCGGTCCGAGAGCATCAGCAACTCCTCGAGATCCTCGCCGATGACGATGATGCCGCAGCCCTTGGCACGCATGGCGAGGAATTTTTCGTGGATGAACCGCGCGGCCCCGATGTCGAGGCCGCGCGTCGGTTGCGACACGATCAGCACTTTTGGATCGAAAGCCAGTTCGCGCGCCAGAAGCGCCTTCTGCAGGTTGCCGCCGGACAGCGCGCCGGCACGCACCATCGGCCCCGGGCAGCGTATGTCATAGGCCTTGATCTGAGCTTCGGCGAAGGCGCGGATCGCAAGCGGATTGAGCAACCCCTTGCGGCTGAAGGCTTCGGTGCCGATGCGCGGCAGCACCATGGAGTCGGCCAAAGGCAGGTTGGTGACCAGGCCGGTGGTCATACGATCCTCGGGGATGCGGCCGAGGCCAAGCGCCTGCAGCTCGCGCGGCGAAAACTGCGCAACCGTTTTGCCGGCTATGGTCACCGTGCCGGCCTTGGGCGGCAGCATCCCGGAAATGACGTCGGCCAGTGCCCGCTGGCCATTGCCGGAGACGCCGGCGATACCGAGGATCTCGCCCGCCCGGACAAAGAGCGAGACATCGCGCAGCGGCGTGCCGGCATGGCCGGAGGTGGAAATGCCGTCGAGCGTCAACACGGAGGCGCCGGGCGTCGAAGCCTCTCTTGTCGGCGGCACGATCTCGTGACCGCACATCAGCTTGGCCATCTCGGCCGAGGTCGTGCTTGCCGGATGATCGACACGGCCGGCGACTTTGCCGTGACGCAGGACGACGCAGCGATGCGTGAGCGCTCGGACTTCATTGAGCTTGTGCGAGATGAAGATGATGCCGAGCCCTTGCCCCGCCATCGAGCGCAAGGCGGCGAACAGGCCGTCGACCTCGCTCGGCGCCAGCACCGCCGTCGGCTCGTCGAGGATCAAAAGCCTTGCGCCGCGAAACAGCGCCTTGATGATTTCCAGCCGCTGCTGCTCGCCGACCGACAGCGCCGACACCGGCAGGTCCGGATCGAGGCTGAGCCCATACTGACGGCCGATCTCCTTCAGCCGCGCCAGCCCGCCGGCGCGATCGATGCGGCCGGCTTTTCCTGCAATGCCGATCAAAAGATTTTCCAGCACCGTCAGCCGCGGCGCGAGATGAAAATGCTGGTGCACCATGCCGATGCCGGCTGCAAGCGCATCGGCCGAATTGTGGATGGCGACCGGCCTGCCCTCGACCAGGATCTCGCCGGCATCCGGCGCATAGGCACCGAACAGCACGTTCATCAGCGTCGTCTTGCCGGCGCCGTTCTCGCCCAGCAGGCCGAGGATCTCGCCGGGCGCGACGCTGAGATCGACGGCCTCGTTCGCCTTGACGGCGCCGAAGCTCTTGGTGATGCCGCGCATTTCGATCAGAGGGGCGGACAAGGGTGCTCCCGAAGGGTTGACTTTGGGTCGGCCTGACCTGGAAGGGCGTGCCCGTCGCACCCCCCTCTGGCCTGCCGGCCATCTCCCCCTCAAGGGGGGAGATCAGATGTCACTTCGGCTTTCGCCAATCTCCAGCCACGAAAGATGTAGCCAGCGGTGAAGCTGCCAATCTCCCCCCTTGAGGGGGAGATGCCCGGCCGGGCAGAGGGGGGTGGCTAGGCGCCAACCCCAAGCCACAAAGCGCTCAATCCGAGACCGGCGTGTTCTCGTCGACGTCGACGCGGAAATTGCCTTCGAGGATCTCGGCCTTCTTCTTCTCGACCAGCTCCTTGACCTCCGCCGGCAGCGTCTTGTCGAACTTGTGGTAGGGCGCGAGATAGGAGCCGCCCTTGGCCATGCGCGAGAAGTCGCCATAGTCCTGCGCGGTGAAGACGCCGGCCTTGACCAGTTTGATCGCCTGCTCGACCGTCGGGTACATGTCCCACATCGGACCGGTGATGACCGTGTCGGGGCCGAGGCTCGACTGGTCGGACATGTTGGAGATGGCAAGAATCTTCTTCTCGACCGCCGCCTCGATGACGCCGAAACGCTCGGCGTAGATGACGTCGACACCGGCATCGATCTGCGCCACCGCCGCCTCCTTGGCCTTCGGCGGATCGAAGAAGGAACCGATGAAGGCGACCTTCTTCTTGACGTTCGGATTGACCTCCTTGGCGCCGGCAAAGAAGGCGTTGACCAGCCGGTTCACTTCGGGGATGCCCATCGCCGCGACCGCGCCGACTGTGCCCGCCTTCGACATCTTGCCGGCGATCATGCCGGAGAGATAGGCGGGCTCGTGGATCCAGTTGTCGAAGACGCCGAAATTGGGTTCGGCCGGGCCGGCGCCGGAGCCGAACAGCCAGGCCGTCTTCGGGAACTGTTTTGCCGTGCGGCGCGATTCGCGCTCGGCGGCGAAGGCGTCGCCCAGCACCAGCTGGTAGCCGCCCTGCGCATATTCGCGCATCACGCGGCTGAAGTCGGCGGTCTGCACCTTCTCCGACCATTTATATTCGATGCCCAGTTCCTTCTCGGCCTTCTGCAGGGCGACATGGATCTGGTTGTCCCACGGCTCCTCGATCGGCGTGGCGAAGATCGCCGCCACCTTCAGCTTCTTGTCCTTTGCGAAGGCCACGCCCGGCAGCGCCGCCGCTGCGAGGCCAAGCGCGCCGAGTTCCAGCACGTTGCGCCGCGACAAGCCGGCGCGTTGGGTTTTACTACGTTCGTTTTCCATTGAAGTTCCCCTCTGCTCGACGGCCGTGTCGAGCCGGCCGTTCAAAAAATGTCAGACGCCAGGACTATGGAACGGCGCCCGAGTTTTGTCCACATGGTCAAATTTGGCAGTGGTCGCTGCGAGCAAGCCGGGAAGGTCGGCGGGACAGCACCCCCCTCTGGCCTGCCGGCCATCTCCCCCACAAGGGGGGAGATTGGCAGCTTGGGCGCCACGCTCATTCCTGCAACGTTGAAAATTAGCGAAGACGGCCGCGACAGCTGATCTCCCCCCTTGTGGGGGAGATGTCCGGCAGGACAGAGGGGGGCGCGAAGGAACGCGGCGTAACCGCACTATCCGCGAGCGCTCTCCCAGCGCCCCGTCTCGGCAAACCTCCTCAACACCGGCGCCGGCTCGAAAATCGCCCTGCCGGTGCGCTGGTGCCAATACTCCAGCCGCTCGATGATCCTGGCTGCCCCTTCAAGCCCGGCCCAGAACATCGGCCCGCCCTTGCCCACCGGAAAGCCGTAGCCGTTCGCCCAAACGACATCGATGTCCGACGCGCGCGCCGCAACGCCCTCCTCAAGGATCTTCGCGCCTTCGTTGACCAGCGGATAGAGCGTGCGCTCGATGATCTCTTCCGTACCGATAGCACGCGCTTCGATGCCGCGTTCGGCCGCCTTGGCGCGGATCAGCGCCTCGACTTCGGGATCCGCAAGCGGCTCGCGCGAGCCGCTCTCATAGCGATACCAGCCGCGGCCGGTCTTCTGGCCGAACCGCCCCTCTTCGCACAGCGTATCGGCAATCACCGCCGTCTGGCCGCGGGCCTTGCGGTTGCGCCAGCCGATGTCGAGGCCGGCGAGGTCGCCCATCTGGAACGGTCCCATCGGCCAGCCGAAATCGGTGAACGCTTTGTCGACTTGGGCAGGTGTCGCGCCTTCCAGCAGCAGCGCTTCGTTTTCCGCACCGCGCGCGGACAGCATGCGGTTGCCCACGAAACCGTGGCAGACGCCGACGACGACCGCTACCTTGCCGATGCGCCGGGCGAGATCGGTCACCGTCGCGAGCGCGTCGGGCGCGGTCTTCTCGGCGCGCACGATCTCCAGCAGCTTCATGACATTGGCCGGCGAGAAGAAATGCATGCCGAGCACGTCTTGCGGCCGCGACGTCGAGGCGGCGATCGCGTCGACGTCGAGATAGGAGGTGTTGCTGGCAAGGATGGCGCCAGGCTTGGCGATTGCGTCGAGCCTGCCGAACACCTCTTTCTTCACCGCCATATCCTCGAACACGGCTTCGATGATGAGGTCGCAATCTGCAAGATCGGCATAGTCGGTGCTGCCCTTGAACAGACCGAGCCGCTGCTGCTTCGCTTCCTCGGTCAATGAGCCGCGGCTGACCGAAACGGCATAGTTCTTCTCGATCATCGCCAGTCCGCGCTGCAGCGCTTCCTCGCCGGTCTCCAGCAGGGTCACCGGAAAGCCGCCATTGGCGAAGGCCATGGCGATGCCGCCGCCCATCGTGCCGGCGCCGATGATGCCGACGCGTTCTATCCTGCGCTTCTGCAAGTCCTTGCCGGGCACCTTCGCCGCCTCGCGCTCGGCGAAGAACAGATGCCGCTGCGCCCGCGACTGGTCGCCCGAAACGAGTTTTGCGAAAAGCTGCCGCTCGGCGGCGAGAGCTTCGTCGAAGGGTAGCGCGATGGCATTGCGCACGGCCTTCGCACAGGCAAGCGGCGCTTCCAGTCCGCGCGTTTTTCTGGCGAGGTCAACCGCCTGGGCGTCGAAGGCGGCAAGATCGGTTTCGGCAAGGCGCTCGTTGCGATCCCGTACCGGCACGAACGGCCCGCCTCGATCGGCCATTTCGTCAGCGAAACGAACCGCGTTCGCCAATAGATCGCCGTCGAAGGTCTCATCGACAAGGCCCGTCGCCTTTGCTTCGCCGGCCGAAATCGGCGCTCCGGAAACGATCATGCCGAGCGCTTTGACGGCACCGACCAGGCGCGGCAGGCGCACGGTGCCGCCGCCGCCGGGCAGCAGGCCGAGCGTCACCTCGGGCAGGCCGAGCTTGGCGCCTCGATCGGCGACGCGGAAATGGCAGCCGAGCGCCAGCTCCAATCCGCCGCCGAGCGCCGTGCCGTGGATGGCGGCAATCGTCGGCTTGGCGATGGTCTCCAGCAAAGCGATGATGGCGCGCAGCTCCGGCTGCTCGACCGGCTTGCCGAATTCGGTGATATCGGCGCCGGCGACGAAAGTCCGCCCGGCGCAGGCGATGACGATGGCCTTGGCGGCGGGATCGTCGCGCAACACGGCGAGCGCCTCATAAAGCGGCTTACGGACATGGAAACTCAACGCATTGACCGGCGGGTTGTTGATGGTGACCACCGCCACGCCGTTCTCGTTCGCGACGCTGACGAAACTGGACAAGCGGAACCTCCCGAGATCGGCTGTGACCGGGAGGGTTTACTAGGCCGCGCCCTGAATGGGAACCGGATGTTGCGCTGGCGCAATGGTTGTCCTGATGCTCAGTCGCTATTTGGCGCCGAGCGTCGGTGAGTTCGGCAGAGATTCAGGTCAGGCCGAGTCGAAAATGGTGGATTCCGAGAACCGGAGCGGAGCGTACTTAAGTACGTGAGCACCGGAAGCGCAGGAGGCCGCCATTTGCAGGCCGGCCTCACCTGAATATCAGCGCACAGCCCTTTCCCCACCCGCCGCCGTGATCACCCCGACGATGATCAGCCCGGTCAGCACCAGCCGCACCCCGGCGCTGACGCCGAAGGTGTTGAGCATGGTGAGCAGAAGCACCAGGAACAGGCCGGCGCCCCAGACGCCGGGCACGTTGGCCTTGCCGCCGGCGACCGAGGTGCCGCCGATGACCACGACCGCGATCGAGGCGAGCAGGTATTCGTTGCCGATATCGACATTGGCGCCGCGGAAATAGCCGGCAAGCAATGCGCCATCGATGCCGCCCAGTGCGCCGCACAGCGTGTAGGTGAGGAAGCGGATGCGGCCGACATTGACGCCGGCAAGCCAGGCGGCGCGGATGTTCTGGCCGATCGCCAGCACCGAGCGGCCGTAGATCATGCGCTGCAGCGCAAGCGCCGCGCCGATGGTGAAGACCACCGTCAACATCGCCAGCACCGGAATGCCGAGGATTTGCCAATTGGTGAAATCGGCGAAGCCCGGCGGCGGCTTGATCTGCAGGCCGCGGCCATAGCTGATGTCGACCGACTGGATGATGAAGCTCGCCGACAGCGTGGCGATGATCGGCGGAATACGAAGCGCCCAGATCAGCAGGTAGTTGATGGCGCCGATGGCCGCACCGCAAGCGAGCGCGGCAAGCAGCCCGACGACGATCATCGAATCGCTGCCGCCCATCACCTTCATCGCCACAGCGCTGGCGAGACCGATATTGGCCGGCAGCGACAGGTCGACATTGCCGGGCCCGAGCGTGATGACGAACATCTGGCCGACGCCGACGATGACGGTGAAGACGGCCAGCGAAAGCGCCGCCGTGACCATGCCGCCGGCGCCGTAGCCGCCGGTGAAGGCGATGGTGGCCAGCCAGACCACGAGCGCACCGACGAAGGACCAGAGCCAGGGTTTTTCGAGCAGCATCCGCACGGAGGCCATGGCTCACCTCTCCCTGCGGCTGATCAGCACCCGCGCCGCCAGCACGATGATCAGGATCGCGCCGTTGGCGGCGACCTGCCAGTCGGGCGGGATGTGCATGAAGGTCAGAAGGGGCGACGCGGCGAGCGCCAGCGTCAGCGCGCCGATGACCGCGCCGATCGGCGACACGCGGCCGCCGACGAACTCGCCGCCGCCGAGAATGACGCCGGCGATCGACAGCAGCGTATAGCCATTGCCGATATTGGCGTCGGCCGAGGTGGTGATGCCGATCAAGGCCATGCCGGAGAGCACGCCGAACAGGCCGGTCAGCGCGAACAGCGCGATCTTGGTGCGGAGCAGCGACCAGCCGGCGCGCCTCAGCGCCGCGCCATTGCCGCCGGAGCCGCGCAGGATGACGCCGTAGGAGGTGCGCATCAGGCCGAAATGCACCACGGCCGCGATGAGCAGCGCAGCGAGGATCGGAAATGGAATGTAAGGCGGCTTGAACGACATGATCGAAAGCAGCCAGTCGGGCGCCTTGCCGCCGGGCTTCGGTAGGATGAGGATGGCGAGCCCCTGCCACACGAAGCTCATGCCGAGCGTCACCACGATCGACGGCAGGTTGCGCAGATGGATGAGCGCGCCGAGCAGCGCATAGACGCCGATCGAACCCATCAGAACGACAATACCGAGCAACGGCGCGTCCCGAAGCCAAGTTGCGGTGACGCAGCCGACGAAGCCGACGAATGTGCCGATCGACAGGTCGAGCTCATTGCCGGCGATGACGAACATTTGCGCGATCGTCGCCAGAGCGATCGGGATCGCCAGGTTGAGCATCAAATTGAAGCCGAAATAGCTGATGGCGCGCGGGTTGAGCCAGGCGATCGCAAGTAGCACCAACGCCAATGACAGCGCCGGCAAAAGGCCGCGCAGCATGCGCGCCCTGGCCGCGCCGCCGCGCGGCGAGGTTTTCGGGAGCGTGCCGGGAGCGATCGCCGTCATGTCAGGCCGCATCGCCGAACGAGGACTGGATGATCTTTTCCTCCGTCAGCTCGTCGCGCCTCAGATTGGCGACGATCCGCCCGTTCTTGAAGACATAGACGTGGTCGCAATTGTCGAGCTCTTCGGTTTCGGTCGTGTACCAGAGGAAGGTGCGGCCCTTGGCTGCCTCCTGGCGCACGAGGCCGTAGACTTCCAGCTTGGTGCCGATGTCGACGCCGCGCATCGGATCGTCCATCAGCACGATCTCGGCGTCGGAGCCGAGCGCGCGCGCAAACAGCGCCTTCTGCTGGTTGCCGCCCGACAGCGAATAGATGTTGTTGTTCATATCCGGCGTGCGGATGCCGATCTTCTGCTTCCAGGATTCGGCGAGCTCCGCCTCGCGCTGCGGCGAGATCAACAGGCCGTTGCGCAGGCGCTGAAGCGAGCGGATGCCGATGTTTTGCGCGATCGACCATTGCGCGAAGATGCCGTCCGCCTGGCGATCGCCGGCAACCAGCGCCACCGGCGCGGTCACCTCGACGCCGGCCTTGGCGCGCGACGCCGCTGAGAAGATCGCGAGCAGCAGGTCGGTCTGGCCATGCCCGGCAAGACCGGCAAGGCCGATGATCTCACCCGCGCGGGCGACAAGCTCCTTGCCGTCCTGCTGCCGCGCCGGGCGCGCCTTAATCCGCAGCGCACCGGCTTCGGCTTTCCGTGCCTCGGCGGCGGCCTTCTGGTGGCCCTCGGCGCCGCCCATGGCGGCGACCAGTTTGTCGCGATCGAAAGCACCTGCCGCGTCGGCCGCGACCACCTTGCCGTCGCGCATCACCACGATGCGGTCGGCATTCTGCAGCACTTCGCCCAGCACATGCGAGATCAGGATGCAGCTGCCGCCCGCTTCGACGAAGCGGCGCACGAAGGCGAGCAGCTGGCGCGCCGTATGCGCGTCGAGCGACGAGGTCGGCTCGTCGAGGATGACCAGGTGCAGCGGTTCGCGCGTCAGCGTGAAGGCGCGCGCCACCTCCACCATCTGCCGCCGGCCGATCGACAGGTCGCCGGCAATGTCGTCCGCCGCGATGCCGTGGTCCGGAAAGATCTCGTCGAGCTTGGCCTGGATAAGGCCGGCCGCCTTGCGCCGCCAGCCGAAACCGGCGAGCGAGGGATGGTTGATGCGCGTGTTTTCGGCGACGCTGAGATTGGGGCAGAGCGACAGCTCCTGGAACACGCAGCGTATGCCGAGCTCGAGCGCGCGCGCCACGGAATAGGCGGCTTCCTGATTGCCGCGCACGGCGATCTGCCCGCCATCGGGCCGCAGTGTGCCCGCCACCATATGCATCAGCGTCGACTTGCCGGCGCCGTTGTGTCCGACCAGCCCGACGCATTCGCCGGCGCCGACATGGAAGTCGACGCCGTTAAGGGCGCGGACGGCGCCGAAATGCTTTTCGGCGCCGTCCAGCCTGACGATATCTGCAATAGCCTGGAGCATCCTCAACTTTTATCCGGTTGGCGATGCGGCTGGCAAATTTCGCGCCGCTATTGCTTGATGTTGACCTTGATGGCCGCGATGGCGTCTTCCTGCGTGTATTCGTGCGTGGCGACGCCGCCCTCCTTGATGTTCGGCAGCGCGGCCTCGAAATCGTCCTGGGTGAAGGCGAGATAGGGCACCAGCAGATCGTGCGGGATGTCCTTGCGGCCATCGAGCACCTGCTGCGCCACCCAGAAGGCGAGAGTCGACACGCCCGGCGCGATCGAAGCCGACCAGGTCTTGTAGCCGTCCTTTTCCTTCTGCTCCTTCCACCACTTCAGCTCGTCCTGCCGGTTGCCCATGATGATGGTCGGGCGCGGCTTGCCGGCGGCAGCGAAGGCTTGGGCCGCGCCATAGCCGTCGCCGCCCTGGTCGACGATGCCGACGACATCCGGCAGCGACGGCAGGATGGTCGCCACGGCCTTCTGCGCCGTGGTTTGATCCCAGTCGCCGGTGACCGAGCCGACGATCTTGAACTCCGGATGGGCGGCGACGCCTTCGAGAATGCCGGCATGGATGGCATCGTCG
The DNA here is from genome assembly GCF_033977165.1 of Mesorhizobium captivum. Lineage (NCBI taxonomy): Bacteria > Pseudomonadati > Pseudomonadota > Alphaproteobacteria > Hyphomicrobiales > Phyllobacteriaceae > Mesorhizobium > Mesorhizobium captivum. The sequence continues at coordinate 29,096 of NZ_JAVIJB010000055.1, read as the reverse complement.
ATCGAAGTGCCGGCCAGCCCGCGGATCTCCAGCAGGTTGCCGCCCTTGGGCTGGAACTTGGCCATCTGCTCGACTTCCTGCTTGCCCATGTCCTTGAAGTCGACGACGACGCGGTAGGCGCAGGGCTCGGTGACGGTGCCGTCGAAGGAGACGACGATGATGCCGGCATCGCAGGCCTGCTTGATGGCGCCGTTGAGCGCATCCGGCGAGGCGGCGTTGATGACGATGGCGTCATAACCCTGCAGGATCAGGTTCTGCACCTGGGCGGCCTGGGTCGGCACTTCCTTGTCGGCGGTGGTGAATACGTCCGCCGCTGCCACCACCTTGTCCTCGACCGCCTTCTTGGTGACGATGCCGTAGCTGTCGAGCATCGCCTGGCGCCACGAATTGCCGGCATAGTTATTGGAGAAGGCGATCTTCTTGCCGCTCGTGTCGGCAAGCGCGGTGCCCGAGGCGAGCATGGCTGCCAAGGCGCTCAGGATCAGTAGTTTCTTCATGTCATATCCTCCCAGATGTGTTGACTGCTGCACTTTCCGTCGGCCCCTGCGGGCCGGCTTCACTCCAATCCGATCCGAGCGCGCCCGCTCAAAACAATCTCAGCCCCGGCACGCGCACCCTCAGCCGGTAAAGCGAGGTCGAGGCGGCGATGTAGAGGCTTCTGAGGTCATCATCGCCGAAGGTGAAATTGGCACAATCTTCCGGTGTCGCGATGACGCCGAGAAGGTCGCCCGAGGCATCGAACACGTGTATGCCGCCCGGGCCGGTGCAATAGAGGTTTCCCCGGCTGTCGATCTTCATCCCGTCGGGCGCCCCGGGCCCGTCGCCTTCCGTCACCGCCCAAACCGCGCCGCCGTTGAGATCGCCGTTCGCTTCAACGCCGAACACCCTGATGTGGCCGCGCTCGGTATCGTTGACGAAGAGCCTCGATTCATCGAGCGAGAAGCAGAGCCCGTTGGGCTGCGCAAAGTCGTCGGCCAACAGCGTCAGCCGCGCGCCGTCGCCGTCGATCCGGTAGACGCCCCGGAACGGCAGCTCCTGCGGCCTCGGCACGCCATAGAATTCCGCCCGGCCGTAAGTCGGATCGGTGAAATAGATCGAGCCCCCGGTGGCGACGACGATGTCGTTCGGGCTGTTGAGCTGCTTGCCCTGGTGATGGGTGGCAAGAACCGTCGTCGCGCCGTTCGGCTCGGCGCGGGTGACACGGCTGGTTGCGTGCTCGCAGGTCAGCAGCCGTCCCTGCCGGTCGAGCGTGTTGCCGTTGGCCTTGTGGCTGGGCGCACGGAACAACTCGATCTCGCCGGAGACGCTGCGCCGGTACATGCGGCTTTGCGGAATATCGGAAAAAACCAGCCATTTCTCGTAAGGATGCCAGACCGGCCCTTCGATGAAGCCGTAGCCGGTGGCAAGCCGCTCCATCGCCGCATTGCCGACGACGTCGCCGAAGCCGGAATGACGGGCGCGCGCCGGGATCGACATTACGAGCCCTTCGGCTCGCGAACCGGCTTGCCGGCCACGAACCAGTCGCTGCCCGGCACGTCCTCGACCACTACCCAGATCGCTTCCATGGGCAACTCGGCGACCTCGCTGATCGCTTCGGTGACGCGGCGCGAGATCTCGTTCTTGCGCTTTTGCGAATGGCCCTCGAGTATCCGTATGCTGACGAACGGCATGGCGCTTCCCGTTATTCTTGTTCTTGTCGGACAAAACGTAGTCGGGATGCGAGCCGGGCGATACGGGTCTAAGCGCAGCGCCGACTGTGGTTTCGCACAGTCGGCGGAAGCCGAAGGCTACTGTTCCTGCAGCGGCGTCGCCTGCGCGAGCCAGGCGTCGAGCTGTTCCTGCTCCCGCCGCAGCGCGTCGATGTTGATCAGGCCGCGCGCCATGGCGAGATAAATGGCGCGGGTGCGCGAGTTGAAGACCGACGCTTCGCCAGCGCCGTCTTCCGGCGGCACGATGCCCAGCTTGTCGTAGACATGCTTGATGCGGCTCTGCGCGCCGCGGATCGACAGGCCGCGCCGCCCCGCGATCGCCCTGTCGGTCAGGCCGAGCGCGATGTCGATCAGGCTTTCATACTCGCCGTCGGTGATGCCCTCGAAGCGGTCTTGGACGCGGTGCTGGATGCCGCGGATCTCGCGGTCGATGATGCAATGCCCCTCGCGGAACACGCCGCGCAGCGCCGAGCGCATGCCTTCTTCCGTCGCCGACTTCAGCACATAGCCATAGACCGAGCCCGGCGGAACGATGCGCGCCACGCCCCGCACATAGGCTTCGTCGGCGAAGTTGGACCAGAACAGGATATGCGTGCCGGCGCGCCGGCTCCAGATGGCCCGGGCCACCTCGATGCCGGTCGCCTTGGGCAGTTGCAGGTCGAGCACCACATGCGGCGGCTGCCGCTCGGCCGCCAGATTGATGGCGTCCTCGCCGTCGCCAGCTTCGATCACCTCGACGTCGCCGGGCCACAATTGCTCGACGGTGCGCCGCGCGAAGCTGCGGTGCAGGCCGTCATTTTCCGCGATCATGACCAGCATCAGATCGCCTCCGCCACCGGCTGGCCTTCCGCCGCCGCAGTGCTGCGTGCCGAACCCTTGCCCTCTTCGGGCTCGCGGTCGATCTCGATGACGACCCGCGTGCCGCCCTTGCGGCTGGCCGGTTCGAAGCGCAGCCGCGCCCCGACAAGGGCGGCCCGCGTATGCATGTGGCCGATGCCGCCTTGAGCCGCGGGATCGACCGCGCCGCAGCCATGCCCGTCGTCGGTCACGGTCACGCTGAATGTGCCTGGCGTCGACGCCAGCTGCACCTCGATGCGGCTTGGTCCGGCATGGCGCACGGCGTTGTTGATGGCTTCCTGCACGATCCGGTAGAGCGCCGTGCGCAGCGTTTCCGACAGGCCGTCGGCGCTGCCGTCGCTGGTGTCGGCTATGCGCACCGCGATCGGCGGCTTGGCCCTGGCGACGCTGCGGTTGAGATGCGCCTCGACGGCATCGCGCAGGCCGAACAGTTCCAAGACGCTCGGCCGCATATCGTCGACGATGTGGCGAAGCTCCGCCAGGCAACCCGCCACCTCCTGCTCGAGATCGGCAAGCTGCGCCGTCCGCGCCACGCCGCGGCTGCGGAAGGCCGAGACCTGGCGCGCGATGCGGGCGAGGTCGGCGAGCGTCTGGTCGTGCAGGTCCATCGCCATGCGGCGGCGCTCGCGCTCCATGCCGGCGGTCAGCTGCGAGGCGCCGACCCTCAGCAGCTCCGCCCGGTTGCGCGCCTCGCTTTCGGCGAGCATTGCGCGGCGCGCTTCCTCGGTCTGGATCAGCGCGAAAATATAGGGCGCGATGAGATCGGCGCATTGCTGGGCGACGTCGACGTCAGCCTGCGTGTAGCAGCCGGCCTCGTGCCGGCTGATATTGAGCGCGCCGACGACGGTGCCGCGTGCCCTGAGCGGCACGATGATGCGGCTGCGCAGCTTGGCGGCGAAGATCGGCCCGTCGAAGGCCCCCTCGAAATGGAAGCGATCGTCGACGAGCGCATTGTCGGTCAGGAGATAAGGCGTCTCACCCCGCAGCACGCGGCGGATCGGGCTGCCCTCGACCGGATGCTGCGCCAGATCGCTCCAGCTGGTGTGGAAGCCCGCCTCGTAGCAGGCATGCATGCGCCCATCGAGCGACAGCACCGCCAGGTCGATATGGTCGTGCGGGATAAGCGTGCCGATTTCGATCGCCGTTGCCCGGAACGCCGAGCCGGGATCGATATGCCCGGCCAAAGCCCGCGAGATCGCGAGCAGCCGGTCGATCAGCTGGGGAGATACCTCCGACATGTCTCCTCCCTTGCCTTGGATGAATGTCGCGGAAAGACGCGCAACGCCAAGCCATATGGCGCGGCCTCAAGTCTTGCTTCCCGCATTCCTCCCTGCTTGCGAAATAGTGAGCGCTTGATAGTGCCGCTGTCAACGATGGCCCCCGCGGCGGCAAGCGATCAACTTCAGGTGCGACGATTGAAAAGCCTGCGGCTCCTGGTTTAGGGATGGCCGAGGAGATCGCATGGCATGGCAGCGACGCTGACTGTTGCACAGGGCGCCCCGGGAATACCCGCGCGCTGGACGTCAAGCGCCAAGAGCGGCGTCGGCACCGCGCTTTGGGCGAAAAGCCCGCTCTGGTTCACCATCAGCCACGGCATTTTGAACGAGATCTATTATCCGCGCCTCGACAGCGCCTGCACGCGCGACATGGGGCTGATCGTCATCGGTCCCGGCGGCTCCTTCTCGGAAGAGAAGCGCGATGCCGTGCACGTGATCGAGCCGTTCGAGGACGGCGTGCCCGCCTACCGCCTGGCCAACAAGGCGGCCGATGGTTCCTACCGGATAGAAAAGCGCATCCTTACGGATCCGAAACAGCCTGTCCTGCTGCAGGAAATCACCTTCGCGGCGCTCAAGGGCTCAGCCCCGGACTATCGCGTCTACGCGCTGCTCGCGCCGCATCTGGTCAATGCCGGCACGGGCAACACGGCCTGGGTTGGCGAGCACAAGGGGCATCGCGTGCTGTTTGCATCAGGTCGCGGCGTCTCCGTCGCGCTGGCCTGCTCGCTGCCCTGGGGCGCCTGCTCGGCCGGCTATGTCGGCGTCTCCGACGGCTGGCAGCAGCTCCACAACGGCGGCAGGCTCGACCCTGCCTTTGAGCGCGCGGAGGACGGCAACGTGGCGCTGACCGGCGAGATCGGCTTCTCGGCGGGTAAGGGCACGGCGTTGCTGGCGCTCGGCTTCGGCGCCTGGCCGGAAGAGGCGGCGGAGATCGCGCTGGGCGGTCTCAAGCAGGACTTCGAGGCGGCCGCCGAGACCTATGCCGCCAACTGGCGGAAATTCCAGGCCGGGCTGGAGAAGCTCGACCGGCAAGCTGCCTCTGGCCTGAACAGCTATCGCGTCAGTACCGCGGTACTTGCCTCGCATCTGTCGGTCGCCAGGCCGGGAGCCGCCGTCGCCAGCCTCTCGATCCCGTGGGGCTTCGACAAGGGCGACGACGATCTCGGCGGTTACCATTTGATCTGGCCGCGCGACCTGGTCGAGACGGCGGGCGGCTTCCTCGCCGCTGGCGACGCCAGGCAGGCGATGCAGATCCTCGCCTATCTGCGCTCGATCCAGCAGCCGGACGGCCATTGGCCGCAAAATTGCTGGTCGAGCGGCACGCCCTATTGGCCGGGCATCCAGATGGACGAATGCGCCTTTCCGCTGCTGCTCGCTGATGCGCTCCGCCGCGGCGGCCATCTGCCGCGCGCGGAGCTCGACGATTTCTTAGCCATGATCGAGAGCGCGGCCTCCTATGTCGTGCGCAACGGCCCCGTTACCGGGCAGGACCGCTGGGAGGAGGATGCCGGCTACAGCCCCTTTACGTTGGCGGTCGAGATCGCGGCGCTGCTTGGGGCGGCCGACATGCTGGATGCCTGCGGCAAAAATGCGCCGGCAAAGTATTTGCGCGAGACCGCCGATTGCTGGAACGCAGAGATAGAGCGCTGGACCTATGTCACCGGCACCGAACTCTGCGCCAGGGAAAGCATCGAAGGCTACTATGTCCGCATCGCGCCTCCGGACGGAGCCGGGGCCGCCTCGCCCAAGGACGGCTTCGTGCCGATCAAGAACCGCCCGCCGGCCGACACCGGTAAGCCAGCCGAAGCGATCATCAGCCCCGACGCGCTGGCGCTGGTCCGCTTTGGCCTGAGGGCGGCGGACGATCCGCGTATCCTGAACACGATCAAAGCCATCGATGCCGAGTTACGCTGTAAGCTACCGCAAGGCCCGCTCTGGTACCGCTACACCGGCGACGGCTATGGCGAGCACGAGGACGGCGCGCCCTTCGACGGCACCGGCCGTGGCCGGCCATGGCCGCTGCTCGCCGGCGAGCGCGCCCATTACGAGCTGGCGGCGGGACGGCCCGACAAAGCGGCCGAACTGCTGGAAACCTTCGAGCGCTACGCCGGTGTGGGCGGCCTTCTGCCGGAGCAGGTCTGGGACAGGCCCGACGTGCCGGAGCGCGAATTGCGGCTCGGCGCGCCGTCCGGCAGCGCCATGCCGCTGGTCTGGGCGCATGCCGAGCATATCAAGCTCCTGCGCTCGCTGCGCGACGGCAAGGTCTTCGACATGCCGCCGCAGGGCGTCGAACGCTACATCAAGCGAAAGACCGTCTCGCCGTTCCGCGCATGGCGCTTCAACAACAAGATTCGCTCCATTCCCGCCGGCAAGGTCCTGCGCGTGGAACTATCAGCGCGCGGTGTGGTTCACTGGAGCAGCGACAAATGGCTGACGGTGCAGGACGACAAGACGGCCGAGAACGCCTTCGGCGTCCATCTCGTCGACTTGGCCGTAGCAGACCTGCAGCCGGGATCGACGATCGTCTTCACTTTTTTCTGGCCCGAAGCCAGCCGTTGGGAGAATGTCGACTTCACCGTCGGCGTCGATCCTTCGGACTAGATCATGGTCGTGAAAAGTGGGAACCGGTTTTCGGACCGAGACCATGATCAAAACGAACAGAGCCAGTAAGATTTCTTCTTCCTCAAGCTATTAGGATGACACCATGCAGATCGGAATGATGGGACTGGGCAGGATGGGCGCCAACATGGTGCGGCGCCTGATGCGCGACGGCCACGAATGCGTCGTCTACGACATCAATTCGGCAAGCGTCGCCGGCATGGTCAAGGACGGCGCCATCGGCGCCGCCTCGCTGGAAGAATTCGTCGCCAAGCTCGCCAAGCCGCGCTGCGCCTGGCTGATGCTGCCGGCCGCGATCACCGGCAAGATCGTCGACCAGGTGGCAGCGCTTATGGAGCCCGGCGACATCGTCATCGACGGCGGCAATTCCTATTATCACGATGCCGTCGACCAGGCCGCGAAGCTGGCAACCAAGGGCATCAACTTTGTCGATGTCGGCACCAGCGGCGGCGTGTGGGGACTGGAGCGCGGCTACTGCCTGATGATCGGCGGCCCCGATGAAGCCGTGCAGCTTCTCGATTCGGTCTTCGCCACGCTGGCGCCCGGCGCCGACCCAGGCTCCAACCCGCCGAAGGACGCCGGAACCGCGGCCTTTGGCTATCTGCATTGCGGGCCGAGCGGCGCCGGCCATTTCGTCAAGATGGTGCACAACGGCATCGAATACGGCGTCATGGCCGCCTATGCCGAAGGCATCAACATCCTGAAATCGGCCAATGCTGGCAAGCGCGGCCGCACGGCGGATGCCGAGACCAGTCCGCTCGAAAATCCGCAATATTACCAATTCGATATCGACCTTGCCCAAGTGGCCGAGGTTTGGCGGCACGGCAGCGTCATCGGCTCCTGGCTGCTCGACCTCACCGCCGGCGCGCTGAAGAACGACCCCGCGCTCACGCAATTCGGCGGCCGGGTGTCGGACTCGGGCGAAGGCCGCTGGACGCTGAAGGCGGCGATCGATACCGGCGTTCCGGCGCCGGTGCTGTCCTCGGCGCTGTTCGACCGCTTCTCCTCGCAAGGCGAATCCGCCTTCGCCGACAAGCTTCTGTCCGCCATGCGCTATGCCTTCGGCGGCCATGTCGAGAAGCCGAAGACCGGTGCCTGAGGGGAGAGACGGCATGAGCCAGGAAAGGTCCGACACGCTGGTGCTTTTCGGAGCGACCGGCGATCTTGCGCATAAGAAGATATTTCCGGCGCTGTACCAGATGGTCGCCAAGGGGACGCTGACCGAGCCGGTGATCGGCGTCGCCTTCGAGCCTTGGGATCTTGGCAAGCTGGTGGACCGGGCCCGCGACGGCATCGTCAACGCCCTGGGCAGTATCGACGACAAGCTGTTCGCCAAGCTCGCCTCGCTGCTGCGCTATGTCAGCGGCGACTACCGCGACCCCACGACCTTCGAAAAATTGAAGACGGCGCTCGGCTCGGCGCAGCGGCCATTGCACTATATGGCAGTCCCCCCGACCATGTTCGAAACCGTCGTGCAAGGATTGGAGCAGTCCGGCACCGCGCGCGGCGCGCGGCTCATGGTGGAAAAGCCTTTCGGCCACGACCTGCAGTCCGCGCGCTGGCTGAACCGGGTGCTGCATCTGGTGTTCGACGAACGGTCGATCTTCCGCATCGACCATTATCTCGGCAAGGAAGCGATCCAGAACCTGCTCTATTTCCGCTTCGCCAACGCTTTCCTCGAACCGATCTGGAACCGCAACTTCGTCGAGAGCGTGCAGATCACCATGGCCGAGGATTTCGGCATCGAGGGCCGCGGCCGCTTCTATGACGACGTCGGCTGCATCCGCGACGTCATCGAGAACCATCTGCTCAACATCCTTTTGCTTTTAGCCATGGAGCCGCCGGTCGGCCGCTCGGCCGACGACCTGATCGACGAGAAGGTGCAGGTGCTCCGCGCCATCCGCACGCTTGCCAAGGACGATGTCGTGCGCGGCCAGTTCGACGGCTATCTGGCGGAGCCGGGCGTCAAGCCCAACTCGCCGGTCGAGACCTTCGCCGCGGTGCGGTTCTTCGTCGACACCTGGCGCTGGCGGGACGTGCCCTTCTTCATCCGCGCCGGCAAGAACATGCCGGTGCACGCCACCGAAGTGATCGTGCGGCTGAAGCGGCCGCCGCTGGACGTCTTCGACCCGATCAAGCCGGGCGACGCCAACTATGTCCGTTTCCGCATCGATCCGCAGGTGGCGATCTCGATCGGCGCCCAGCGCAAGGTCGCCGGCGACGACATGATCGGCGAGCAGGTGGAACTCACCGCGCTCGACGACACCAAAGGCGACATGCCGCCCTATGAGCGGCTGATCGGCGATGCGATGAACGGCAACGGCCAGCTCTTCACCCGCCAGGATGCGGCCGAGCTGGCCTGGCGCATCGTCGGGCCGGTGCTTGGCGACACCGCGCCGCCGCAGATCTATGCGCCGAAGACCTGGGGGCCGGCCGATGCCATGAACGGCTTCGGCCCGCCCAATGGCTGGATCAACCCGACGAAATAATTTCGGAGGCAACGGGATGGCGAAATCAACAAAACCGGCTGCGACGAAGGGCGGGCAGGTCGTGCTCGCCATCGATGTCGGCGGCTCGCGTGTGAAGATCCTCACCAGCACCGGCGGCGAGGTGCGCCGCACCGAATCCGGACCGGGCCTGACGCCGCAGCGGGTGGTTGCTTCGGTGAACGAACTCGCCGAAGGACTGAGCTACGACGTCATCTCGATGGGCTATCCCGGTCCGGTGCGGGACAACAAGCCTTCACTCGATCCCTTCAATCTCGGCAAGGGCTGGAACGGCTATGATTTCAGCGCCGCTTTCGGCAAGCCGGTGAAACTCGTCAACGACGCGCTCATGCAGGCGATCGGCAGCTACGAGGGCGGCCGTATGCTCTTTCTCGGCCTGGGCACCGGCCTGGGCGCCGCGATGATCCTCGACAATGTCGGGCAGCCGATGGAGCTTGCCCACCTTCCCTACCGGAAAGGCTTGAGCTTCGAGGACTATGTCGGCGAGCGCGGCTTGGAAAAGCACGGGAAGAAAAAATGGCGCAAATACGTCTTCGACGTCGTCAACAGGCTTCGCGCCGCCTTGCAGCCCGATTATGTGGTCATCGGCGGCGGCAATGTCGACAAGCTCGATGAATTGCCCGAAAAATCCAGGCGCGGCGACAACACTCGCGCCTTCGAAGGTGGATTTCGACTGTGGCGCGACAAGGCGCTGATCGTCTGATATTGCTACATTTCAGTATAGTTGTTCAAAATAACGTGTAACCGCGCGACTGATCGTTGCGCCCTGCACATTTGCCGACTAGGAATTCGCCGGCCTGCCGCGCCATGCGTCTTCCCCGGCGCACGAAGGACGCGGCAGCTGCTCTCACATCCCGATTTTCGCGGCCATGCGGCATAGAGGAGGAATTACGTGGACGAGGACACCAACACAGCCAAGGAAGAAGTCGACCTGCTCGAGCTCACCGCTCACATCGTGTCGGCCTATGTCGCCAAGAACCGGCTGCCCGCTTCTGGCCTGGGCGAACTGATCGCCAGCGTCGCTTCCTCGATCGGTGGGATCAGCCAGCCGGCGGAGCCCCCCGCACCCCCGCCCGTCCCTGCCGTCAACCCCCGGCGCTCGGTGACGCCGGACTACATCATCTGCCTCGAGGACGGAAAGAAGTTCAAATCGCTGAAGCGCCATATCGGCGTGCATTTCGGGCTGTCGCCCGAGGCCTACCGCACCAAATGGGGCCTCCCCGTGGACTACCCGATGGTCGCACCCAACTATGCGGCTTCGCGTTCGCAATTGGCCAAGTCGATCGGCCTCGGCCGCAAGGCCGAAGCCGAACCGGTCAAGAGGGGCAGGAAGGCCAAGGCCTCCGCCTGAAGCGTCACCTGCCTGCACCAACGGTTCAAGAAGCCTGCCGGCGAATCCGTCTTGGCAGGCTTCCTGCTTTTGTGGCTTGGATACCCAAATTTTGTGGGGAGCACGGCCATGAACTACGCAAGGATGGTGATCGAGAAGGAAGCACCGGAGGAATACGGCTACGACCGCATCCGCTACAATCTTTCCGAAAGCTCGATCACCGACCAAAAACTCTCCGACATCGGTCTCTCGCTGCCCGACCTCATCTTGTTCTACGGCGAGCATCGCGGTGAGAAGGAACTGCGCGCGCTGATCGCCGCGCAGGACAATGGGCTCTCGCCGGGCGACGTGCTGGTGACGGCGGGCGCCGCCGGCGCGCTGTTCATCATCGCCACCTCGCTGCTCTCGGCCAGCGATCATCTGGTGGTCGTGCGGCCGAACTACGCCACCAACATCGAGACGCCCAAGGCGATCGGCTGCGCCATCTCCTATATCGATCTCGATTTCGACGAGGGCTTCGCGATCGACGTCGAATGCGTCGCGGCTGCCGTTCTGCCGAACACCAGGCTGATCAGCGTCACCTGCCCGCACAACCCGACCGGCACCATGATGAGCCGCGCCGATCTCGACGCGCTGATCGCGCTTGCTGAGAGCCGGCATTGCCGGCTGCTGGTCGACGAGACCTATCGCGATCTCTCCTATGGCGAGCGGCTGCCTTCGGCGGCATCTCTCAGCCCAAGCGCCATGAGCGTCTCTTCATTGTCCAAGGCCTTCGGCATCCCGGGCATCCGCATCGGCTGGCTGGTTACCAGGGACAAGACCCTGCAGGAGACGTTCCTCGCCGCCAAGGAGCAGATCGGCATCTGCGGCAGCGTCATCGACGAGGCGATCGCGCGCGAGATGCTTAAGCGCCGCGACGCCTTCCTGGCGTCGCTGCTGCCGGAGATGGCGAAGCGGCGCGACATTGTGCAATCCTGGATCGACGGCGAACCGCTGGTCGACTGGGTGCGGCCGCAAGGCGGCGTCGTCGGCTTTCCGCGGCTGAACGTCGATCCCGGCTTCGACCTCGACCGCTTCTACGCCAGGCTTCTGGACGAGCACGGCACCTATGTCGGCCCCGGCCATTGGTTCGAAATGCCGAAGCGCTTCTTTCGCGTTGGCTTCGGCTGGCCGAAGGAGACTGAATTGCGCGGCGGGCTGGCTGCCATCTCGGCTGCGCTGAGAGGCTGAGCCATTTGCGGGCGTTTCAGTTCGTTGACGGAACGGGGCAGCTCAGATCGCCTTCCCGGCAATTCAGGCAAGCCTCGAAGTTTTTGACGCGGGGTTGCGTCAAGCTGTCCCTGCACATCAAGGCGAGCATGGGGGCCATGCTTCCTCCGGCCGCTCCCGCAGCCTGGAAATTGCATTTTGCGTCGCGGAATTTGATCCAGTCCTGCTGCGCCTGGACAAAAAGCTTCTTGGTATCCGCGTCGTCCTTCAGGCGGGCTTCGATCTGCTTGTAAAGCGCGTTGAGCTTCTTGTCGGATTTCCTGAACGAGGCATCGGCGCACCGATTCAAGCTGGCCTGATCCTTGGCATCGGCGCAATTGTCCCCGGCAAAGGCGCCATCGCTTGCATCTCGATATATTGTCCTGGCACTTTCGAAGCAGGCCACCCTTTGCGCGGAGCGGAATAAACGCCGCTCACCCATTCGGGTTCTTCGATGCTGACGCGGGCCCTATGGAGGCCAACCGCACCGTCCTGTTTCTGTCCTTCGGCAAGTCCGCAGGAACTGGCCGGCGATTTTCAACGTTCCGGTTCTCATGAACTCCATCGGTCGTCCTCGGCTGACAAGAAAAGGATCGCTACACGGATGTGGTGCAGGCTAGCCGGCGCTTTCGCCCTGCTTCTGGCGCTGTTTTGGCCGCAGATTGCCGCCCAGGCCCAACAGCCTTCCGCGCCGCTGAACGTTGGTGTCTTCGTCAATCCTCCTTTCGTCATGAAGGATGGCGGACGGCTCACCGGCATGGCAGTCGATCTTTGGGAGGGTCTCGTCCCGAAACTGGGCCGCCAGTACCGCTATGTCGAATTCCAGACGGTCCATGATCTCGTCGAGGCCACCGCCTCCGGCAAGGTCGACGTGGCGGTCACCAACCTCACCATAAACCAGTCCCGCGCTGAACGGGTCGACTTCACCCAACCCTGGTTCGACGGCGGTATGCGGATCATGACCGGCACGGATCAGGGAAAGGGCTTCGGCAATCTGATCGAGGGGCTCAGCGATGCCGGTTTCCTGAAGGCCTATGCCTGGATCGGCTTGATCATCATGGCTGCCACGGTTCTGCTCACTTTCTTCGACCGGCGGTTTGACGCGGCGTTCCCCAGGCGGTGGCGCGACGGCATCGCCGAGAGCTTCTATACAGTGATGTCGGTCGCGACATCCGGCAAGCCGCCGTCGCGAAAGAACCTGTTCGGCTGGATCGGACGCATCTGGCAAGGTCTGTGGCTGGTTTGCGGTATCGCCGTGCTTGCCTACGTCACCTCGTCGGTCACGAGCGTGATGACGACGCTTTCACTCACCAACCAGATCAACGGCATCGCCGACCTCACCGACAAGACGGTCGGCGTGCTGACTGGTACGGTCGAGGAGGATTTTGCGCAACACGAGGGCTTGCAGACGCAGACCTACGCCGGTCTCGATCGCGCCGTCGACGGGTTGGTGAATGGCCAGGTGACCGCCATCATCGCCGATGCGCCGGTTCTCGAATATTATGCCTACACACATCCCAATCCGCCGACGAAAGTGGTTGGGCGCCTATTCCAACCGGACAAGTATGGCTTCGCCCTTCCGCGCCAGAGCCCCTGGACCCGTCCGCTGACGATAGAATTGCTCGGCGCCCGCGACGCAGGTGAAATCGATGAGCTTCGGACCAAGTACTTTGGAGCGCCTCATTAAGGCCCGATTCGCGACTGGGTGGCTAACCACTTCGGCAACTCGACCTGCGGCCCGATCGCCGCTCTCGCAGCGCCGTGGCCGTGAATATCGTGCGCGTTCGATGGAACAAGCCGCAAAATCCTTCATCCAGCGCGGATTTTTTACGCGCGCTGCAAGACGAACTGGGCTAAGGGTCTGCGGTCGGACCAGCGCCCGCCGTGGAAGTGCCCCGCCGGCGGATGCCGCAACGGGGCCCTTGAACCATGACCATCGAAACAACTTCACCTGAACAGCGCTACGCCGCCTTCCGTCACCGACCGTATCTCAGCTACTGGACGGCGCGCTTCCTCACCACTTTCGCCACCCAGATCGTCTCTGTCGCCGTCGGCTGGCAGATCTACGACCTGACGCGCAATCCCTTCGACCTCGGCATCGTCGGCATCGTCCAGTTCCTGCCGTCGCTGCTCCTGGTGCTTGTCACCGGCGTCGTCGCCGACCGCTTCGGCCGCCGCCTGATCATGACGTTGTCGTCGCTCGTCGAAGCCGGCTGCGCGCTCGCTCTCCTGCTGTTGGCGCTGCGCGGGCTTGGCGGCCCGCTGCCGATCTTCGTCGTGCTCGCCATGTTCGGCATCGCCCGCGCCTTCTACGGGCCGGCATCGTCCTCGCTGGTCGCCAATCTCGTGCCGCCTGAGCATTTCGCCAACGCCATTGCCTGGAACTCCTCCGCCTGGCAGACGGCGACCATCGTCGGCCCGGTCGCCGGCGGCCTGCTCTACGGGCTCTCGGCGGAGATCGCCTACGCTACCGCCGCTATCCTTATGCTTGTCGCCGCGCTGCTCGTCTTCACCATTCCCAAGCCTGCCCAGCAGACGGCGACCGACAAACCGACGATGCAGACGCTGTTTGCCGGCTTCGGCTATATCTGGAGCGAGAAGATCGTGCTCGGCGCGATCTCCCTCGACCTCTTTGCCGTGCTTCTGTCCGGCGCCTCGGCGCTGCTGCCGGTCTATGCGCGCGATATCCTCGAACTCGGTCCCTGGGGCCTCGGCCTGCTGCGCTCGGCGCCCGGCATCGGCGCCATCGCCGTGGCGATCTGGCTCGCCGGCCACCCGATCCGCGACCATGCCGGCAAGATCATGCTGGGCTTCGTCGCGCTGTTCGGCGCCTTCACCGTTTTGTTCGGCGTTTCGACCATCACCTGGCTGTCGATCGCAGCCCTTGCCATGCTCGGCGCCACCGACATGTTCAGCGTCTATATCAGAGAGACGCTGATCCAGCTCTGGACCCCGGACGAGGTGCGCGGCCGCGTCAATGCCGTCAACCAGGTCTTCGTCGGCGCCTCCAACGAGGTCGGCGAATTCCGAGCCGGCACCATGGCGGCGCTGATCGGCACCGTGCCGGCGGTTGTGATCGGCGGCATCGGCGCCGTCGCCGTTGCCGGCCTGTGGGCCTGGCTGTTCCCGCCGCTGCTGCGGGTACGGCACCTGAATAGCCGGAACTGATTATGCGCCGGACCTAACCCGCTGGGGGCTGCGCCGGCGACGAACGAGATAGGTCTGGAGCAGTTTCTACTCCGAAAAGCTCACGCTAACGCCGCGCTGCCGAAAATAGGCCTGCATCAACTTGCGGCCGGAGCGGTTGTTCTGCGCCAACTTGGTCGGATCGAACACCGCCTGTTTTTTCCCCTCTCGTGTCAGCGCTGCCTTGAGTGCCACGATATGGGCATCGATGTCGGCATTGTCCGCTCGGAGTGAGGCATAGATATTTTCGGTCGCCTCGGCCACGGTCAGTTCTTTCACAGGTATCGTCCTTTGATTGATTGGGCGGCGACTTAGCACAGATTGCGGCTCCGTCGATACCGACGGGACCGCCGGTGCACTGCGCCGGCGACGAAGGACGATGCATTCGCCATCTCAGGGCGAGGTGCGCGGCCGCGTTAACGCCGTCAACCAGGTCTTCGTCGGCTCCTCCAACGAGGTCGGCGAGTTCCGCGCCGGCACCATGGCGGCGCTGGTCGGCACCGTGCCGGCGGTGGTGATCGGCGGCATCGGCGCCATCGCGGTCGCTGTATTGTGGGCGTATCTGTTCCCCGCGCTGCGGCAGGTGCGGCACCTCAACAGCCGGAACTGATTGGACGCTGGATCCGATGCTCGGGACAATTTGGCTGCGCCGAGAACGGCTGGGATAGGGCCGAAAGCGGACTGGCAGTACCTGCTGTGCGCGGACCCGACCTTCTCTCTGACCATGGACGTCGTCGGAGTAGTCATGGTTTCGAATAGCTTTGCGGACCAGTTTTTGGCAGACTTTTTGTGGCTCTTGGGTCAGCATTCATGTTGAGGATCAATCCAGACATATTGTTTGTTCAGTGCGGGTAGCATTGGATCGCTCCATGTCTCCGCGAATGACACAGGCGATGTCGGAGTCATCCGGGTTAGTTCGCATAAGGAACCATCTGTGATTGAGACCAAAGGGATCGTGCTGGACGACCTGCTCGACCTGGTTGGCCGGCTGGACCGCATCCGTGCTATCGCACTCGATATCGAACGCGCCCCGGATAAAACCTACTCCCCCCTCGGCAGCTTCCTCGCGCCGGTCGAATGGTATTCGCTTGCTGCGGTGACGAAATCGACGTCGAATGCACATGCCTTCTGCACTCTGGTCGAGGGCCGGAATACGATTGCCGCTATAGCCACCGTTCGTATGCAGATCGAGGCTGCGATGCGTCTGTACGGTTTGACATTAGTGGACGACGTTGAGGCCGCTGGCGCACATCTGATGGCCGGGAATAAGTTCGGGCAGCTCAAGTCGCGCGAAGGAGTAAGGCTGGCTGACAAGGTGCTACACGAAGCGTTGTCGTTTGAATATGCGTGGGTAACCGAAGCCTACGAGGACACATCGGCCTTTGTCCATCTCGACGGTGAGAACATCAAATCGAAGCTAGTCCACCTGGAAATGGGCGCCTTTTTTAACCTGTCCGGAGTCGATGCGAAGCGGCCGGAGGCAGCCTATTTCCACCTCGCCGACACCTTCTTCGTCGCCCTCAGGATGACCAAGGATATCCTGCTCGATTTCTTGAGAACGCGCCCTCAGGCGCAAGAGCGCGCTGAACGACTGGCAGCATTCCGTCGTGAGCTTGGTGAGAAATAGAGGCCTTAGCGAATTCACTCCAAAACAGAACGGATCGAGCTTCGCCTCGAACCTGAAATAATCGAACGGTTGGATGAGTGGAGGATGGCGCAGGGAGACCTCCCAACGCGATCCGAAGCTATCCGGCGTCTGCTCGACGACAAACTGGAAGAGCATACGAAGGAAGGATTCAGACTCAACAACACCGACAAGCTGACTATCTGGATGCTATCCGAGATACTGAAGAACCAGATTAAGGAGCGCGGCAATCAGCGCGACGCCCAATACGACATGAAGACCGTAGACTTGGTACAGGAGGCGATCTACGGCGGGCACTTCTGGGCTCTGCTCTGGGAAATGACCGGCGTTATGCACGATCACGTCGATGACCCGAAGAAGGTCCGGACGGTCGTCGATATCCTCGACATGTGGAACTTCATCGAGACTGCCTATCAGGGCTACACTGATGAGGAGAAAAGGGCTGTCGAGGCAGCAGTTGGCATTTGGGGAAAGGATCCCAAATTCCACGGCTTCGATGGAAACAATGAGACCGAGTACATGGGCATCGCGAGGTTCTTGGTGGAGAAGCTTGGGCGGTTCCAGGACTTTAAGGGCCGCGACTTCAACTCGCACTCACCCACGGTCGCTCGCTATATAGGTATGGCTCGTAGGTTCCAGGACATCCGCAAGAATCTTATCGGCCGAGAGATGTCGTCCGGCGAGATGATCGAGGTGCTAAGGCTCGAATCTGGGAGGCGATAGCCTGAGGAGATTATGACTTTGGTAGCGCTTCTGGCGCAATTGAGATTTACAGCGTGGTCTTCGGGTCAAACCCGGCCGGTTTAGGGCAATTGGCTTTTACCCTACCCCACAGCCGGCCTGCCAAAAATCAGGCTCAAAAACTCGCCGAGCCAGCGCTTGAGGTGGATGTCCCAGATCAGCCTGCCGCCGAGATGGTCGCGGCCGGGCTGGGCGCCGGGCAATTCGAAGCGATGCGCGCCGCGCACCACCCAGCGCTGCATCATCACCCTGGTCAGCTCGCCGTGGAACTGGATGCCCCAGGCATTGTCGCCATAACGGAAGGCCTGGTTGGGATAGGTTTCGGCGGTCGCGAGCAGCGTCGCGTCCTTCGGCAATGAAAAGCCCTCGCGGTGGAACTGGTAGACCATCTCCGGCCAGTGCAGCAGTTTCTTGCCGGCCTCGGTCGCCTTCAGCGGATACCAGCCGATCTCGACCAGCCCTTCGCCATGGCCTTCGACCTTGCCGCCGAGATGGTTGGCAAGCATCTGCGCGCCGAGGCAGATGCCGAGAAACGGCCGGTTTTCCTTGAGCGGGATTTCGAGCCAGGCGGTCTCGCGGCGGACGAACTCGTCCTCATCGTTGGCGCTCATCGGCCCGCCGAAGATAACCGCGCCGGCGTGGCCGTCCAGCGTTGAGGGCAGCTCCTCGCCGAGCGGCGGCCGGCGGATGTCGAGGTCAAAACCTTCTTCGAGAAGCATGTGGCCGACGCGGCCGGGGCTCGACGTCTCCTGATGCAGCACGATCAGGATTTTTGGTCTCGGCCTCGGTCTGGGTGGCATGGGCAGGCGAGGTCCTATTCGTCGCTCGACGTTCCGCGCGCATCGGGCGCTTCGGCCGCTGCCTTGCGGCGCGCCTCGATGCGGTCCTGGCGCTCGACGCCGATCAGTTCGGCGACGCGCCAGACGGTATTGTCCTCGAGCTCGTGCAATTCGCCGTCGGCGTAGACGATCTCCCACATCAGGCCGATGAAGGCCTTGCGCGCCTCGGCATCGAGATGGCGCTTGAGCACGCTGGTGAAGGCGTAGAGGTCGATCGCCTCGTTGTCGGCGCGCTCACCGGCGGCCGCCAGCGCGTCGAGCTCGTCGCCGCTGATCGAATAGGTCTCGGCCAGGATCTCCTTGAAGCGCTCCCACTCGACATCCTGGCGCACGCCGTCGGCATTCATCACATGATAGAGCAGCGCCGAGGCCGCGACGCGCGGATCGTCGGCGCTCGGCTTGGCTTCGCCAGCCGGCAAATCCCTCAGGAAGGACAACACGCGTTCGAACATCGATACCTTTTCCCTGTTCGCCAAAACCGGACCTCAAAACAAACGAAACCGGCGCGGCGATTTTTCCGCCTGGTCTTCCGGCGCGACGCCCGGATCGTCGGGCAACCGCGGCGGCTCCGAAGCCTGCTCGGCGGCCGCGCCATCGCCCAAGGCGGCCGCGATTTCCTCCTCCATGCCGTTCGACGCTTCGGCAGCCGGCTTCGTGGCCGATGCATCGGGGACAATGTCGATTGCTTTCTCGGCCGGCACGGCCGGCGGCGCGGCAGAAATTGCCGGCAGCGCGACGTCCGTCTCGCTCTCGATCAACTGGCCAAGCCGCTCCATGGGCGCGCGCCAGGTGAAGGCGTCCAACTTGCCGGTGACCGGCGACACCGGCGCCCAGCGTTCGGAGACGACGCCGTCGGCGACCCAGGCCGGATCGCGCGGCGCCCGAACCGCCTTCGACAGCAGCTGCCGCACCTTGCCCTGATCGCCGGTTTCGGCCTCCTCGATGTCGGCCAGAAGCAGATAGGCGCCCTCGCGGCGGTCCATGCGGATCGCGGCTTCCGCCTCGCGCCTGGCGGTTGAGAAATCCTGCGCGTCGAGCGCGGCGCGCGCCACGGCCATAGAAGACTCGGCGTGGTTCTTCTTCATCTCCTGCAGCTTCTTTGCCCGGTTGAGGCGGTCGAGCACGGCATCGCCTGGCCTTGCATGGGTGTAGAGCTCGGCGATGTCCGGATGCGGCTCCGCCCGCCAGGCCGTCTCCAGGACCTTGGAACCCTTGCGAACGTCATTCTGCCGGAAAAGCACATTCGCGGCGATCACTGCCGCCGGCGCGAAGTCGGGCGCCAGCTTGTTGGCTTCGAGCGCCGCAGTCCGGGCGGCATTCGGATCGCTGTCGGCCAGCGCCTGCGCCTTGGCCGTGAGCAGCACGGCGCGGCGCCGGTTGGCAGCGTCGCGCTCGATCTGGCGGGTGGACTTCTGCGCCTCGACCAGCTTCAGCGCGCCGTCCCAGTCGCCACGTTCGGTCAGCTCCTCGAGCGTCGATTCCGCCGCCCAGGCAAGCTGCGGCGCCACAGCCGCGGCGCGGCCGGCATAGTGGCGCGCGGCGTTGCGGTCGCCCAGACGCTCGGCTTCGAGATAGAGTCCGCGCAGGCCAAGCAAGCGCATTTCCGGGTCGTCGATCATACGCTCGAACTTTTCCCGCGCGCCCTCATGGTCGCCTTCGAGCAGCGAGGCTTGCGCGTCGAGCAGGTTGATCAGCGGCTCCTGGTCGGAGCGGATCAGCTTGGCCGCTTCCTTGGTCTTCTTGCGCGCCAGCGCGCCGTCGCCGGCGCCCGCCGCTATCATGCCGGTCGACAGCGCCTGGTAGCCGCGGTCGCGGCGGCGCACCCTAAAATAGCGTGAGATCGTATAGGGGCTGTTCCACAGCGACTTTATCAGCCACCAGACGATCATCACCGCGGCGACCACGCCGACGATAGCCACCGCCGCCACCATCAGCGTGACCTGGTACTGGTAGCCGTTGAAGGTGACGATCATCTCGCCCGGACGGTCGGCCAGCCAGGCAAAGCCGAGCCCCAGGGCGAAGACGACGGCGAGGAAGACGAGGATGCGGATCATCGAATGGTCCTCACGCCTTCGTCGCGCCGGCAATCAGCGCTTCGATCTGGTTTTCGACCTCGAGCCGCGCCTTCAGTTTGCCGGCAAAATCGGCGCCAGCCGCCTTCGCCGCATCGGGCAGCGTGTCGTATTCGGCGAGCGCCTTGGCATAGTCGCCCTGGTTGACCGCCACCTCGATGCGCGCGACGGTTTCCGGCGCGCCCTTGCCTTCGACGGCGCCCACCGGCCGCACCTTGACCAGCGATTCGGCGCTCGACACCAGGCTCTGGAAGAAGCCGGCATTCCGGTCGACGGGCGTCGCCGCCTCGACCATGGCGTTGGCGGCGGCGTCGACCTCCGAGGCGAGCGTGGCGCGCGTCGGCACGCCCTTCTCGGCATAGGACCGCAGCACCGCGATCTCCGGCGCGTCCGGCGCGATCGCGGCGAAAGTGTCGAGCTCGGTCGCAAAGGGCGCGCCGCGGTCGAGCGCAGCCTTCAGCGCCGAGGCGGCAATGGCGAGCGCGATCTTCGGCTGCGAGGCCTGCGCCTCGACCTTGCTCGACAGCTGCTGCATCGACTGTTCCAGCCCCGCGATCCGGCCGTCCTGCGCCTTCGCCGCGTCGCCGGCCGATTTCACCAGCGCGTCGAGCCCGGCGAGCTTCTCGTTGAGCGGGCCGAGATCGACGGGCGCGGCACTGCCGGCCCTCTGCAGGTCGGCGACCGCCGTCTCGATCTGGCCGACCTTGTCGTTGAGCGCCTTGAGCGCGGCGCCATCGCCGCTTTGCCCGGCCGACGATTTCAGCGCCGCGATATCCGACTTCACCTGGTCGAGCGCCGAGGACAGGCCATCGACCTTGGCGGAGGCGCCGGCGTCGCCTGTTTCCTTCAGCGCCCCGATCTCGCTCTTCAGCGAGGCGATCTCGCCAGTGACGCCGTCGAGCTGCGCCCCACTGGAGGCCGGCGAGCCGAGCAGGCCAACCGCCTGCAGAAGGCCGGCGCCGGCAAGCGCTATCACGCCGCCGATGACACCGGCTGCGATGGTGCGCACGCCGGCGCGTCCGGATGGCGACGTCCCACGATCGTCGTCCCGGCTCTCGCTCGGCTTCGGCGCCGAGGCGGCGGAACTGGAACCGGTCGCCGACGCGTCCTCGAAATCGTAGCCGAAGCCCTTTGGCTCGCTCTTCGGAGTCTCTGAACCTCCGGGATAGGGCGCCTCCGCCTCATCCTTGCTCGTGGCTTCAGATTCGCCGGTTGCGCCCTGGGCCGCGTCGGCGTGTTCCCACGGCTCGATGTCGGCCTGCTCGGCATGGATCGGCTCTTCCGGAACTTCCGGTTGCGAAGCGGAGGCCGCTTCCTCCGCCTTCGCCTCGTCGGTTGGTTCCGTATCGGTCTCGGTCTTGGCGGCATCCTCTTCGGCGATTCGCGAGACGGCGCCGGGCTCGAGCTCGATCGTCACCGGCTCGCGGCGACTCCTCGAATGTCGCGTCTTCGGCGTCTTGACCATGCTTGGGCTCCGCGAACTGGCTTGTGGATGGTTCGAAGGGTCTAGGGGATGCTCTAGCACATCACCAAGCGGTGAAAAGGGGCGGTGTGATGACGCGGCTCAGCGCGGCAGCGACAAAAGCGCCAGCAGAGCGTCCTCGTCGGGTTGCGAGGCAATGCGGACCTTTTGCCCGCCGACCTCGGCCAATGCCTTGGCGACACGGGCGGACAGCGCGAGGAATTCCGCGGTTTCGAACAAACCACGCAAGGCGGGCCGGCGGATCAGCGGGCTCAGCGCCTCGGCGGCCCTGGCTGAGTAGACCAGCACCGCGTCGATGGGCTTGTTCGAAAAGCGCGCGACGATCTCTTGGTCCGAACAGGCAAGCCGAGCCGTGTCATAGGTCTCGACCGCATGGAACCGTATGCCGGCCGCCGCGAGCCGCTCCTCGAACGCTGGAAGGCGCACACGGCCGCAAAGATAGACCATCTCTTTGCCTGCGAATTCGTTACTTATCACGCCGGCCAGCGCTTGGGCATCGCCCGGACCTTCGGAGACGGACGTAAATCCGGCCGCACGGCAGGTTTCGGCCGTCCTTTTCCCGACCGCATGGCAAGGCAAGGCGGCAAGCGCCGCGATCAACGCTTTCGGCGCATGACGAACCGCGTTGGCGCTGGTGACGGCGACCGCGACGGCGGTAGGAAAGACGCTTGCCTCGACCGGCAATGCCGTCGTTTCGGTCAATGGCAGCACAATGGGTTGAAAACCCCGGGCTTCGAGCCGCCGGGCCGTGCGCGAGGCGCCCGGCTCCGGCCTCGTCACCAGGATGCGGATCATGTCAGGCCCAGCCGTCGAAGAATTTTGCGCCGGCCTTGGCGCGCACCGTCCGCGCGGCTTCCGCGCCTATTGCCGCCGCGTCCTGGGCCGAGCCGTCCAGTTTGACCTCATGCGACTCGGTGCCGTCGGGCGAGATGATCAGCCCGGCGAAAGCCAGTTTTTCGCCCGATATCGTCGCATGGCCGGCGATCGGCGTGCGGCAGGAGCCGTCGAGCGCGGCGAGGAAGGCGCGCTCGCAGGCCAATGCCTGGCCGGTCGGCGCGTCGCGGATGGCCGCCAGCATCTTTTCCACCGCGCCGTCGCCGATGCGGCTTTCGATGCCGATCGCGCCTTGGCCCGGCGCCGGCGGGAAGACATCCAACGGCATCAGGTCGGTGACGACGCTCTCCAGCCCGAGCCGCTTCAGCCCGGCATAGGCGAGGATGGTGCCCTCGGCGACGCCCTCATCCAGCTTGCGCAGCCTCGTCTGCACGTTGCCGCGGAACATCACCACGTCGAGATCCGGCCGCATCCGGCGGATCAGCGCCTGGCGCCGGAGCGACGATGAGCCGACCCTGGCGCCGCGTGGCAGTTCGACGATCCGTTTCACCGTCTTGCCGATGAAGGCGTCGCGTGCGTCCTCGCGCGGCAGGAAGGTGGAGAGCTCCAGCCCATCGGGCAGCAGCGTCGGCATGTCCTTGGACGAATGCACGGCGATGTCGATGCGGCCGTCGAGCAGCGCTTCCTCGATCTCCTTGGTGAACAGGCCCTTGCCGCCGGCTTCCGACAGCGGCCGGTCCTGGATGCGGTCGCCGCTGGTCGAAATGGGCACCACTTCGAACGCCTCTTCGGCAAGGCCGTGCGCCTTCATCAGCCGCGCCCGCGTCTCATGCGCCTGGGCGAGCGCCAGCGGGCTGCCGCGTGTTCCGATTTTCAAAGTTTGCATGGCGCGCGGTCCGTGATAACCCCCGGGGCGATTTCGAGGTCTGCCGAGATTCAGGTCAGGCCGAGCCGAAAATGGTGGATTTCGAGAACCCGAGCGGAGCGTACTTTTGGGTACGTAAGCACCGGAAGCGCAGAAAACCGCCATTTGCAGGCCGGCATCACCTGAATATCGACAGACCTCCTATATAGGAAAGGCCGGAGACACAATCTTCGAGGACAGCGACGAATTGATCCGCGTTCTGGGCATTGAGACGAGTTGCGACGAGACGGCGGCCAGCGTGGTGGCGCTGGACGGCGCTTCCGCGCCCGAGATCCTGTCCAATATCGTGCTCAGCCAGATCGAGGAGCATGCGGCCTTCGGCGGCGTCGTGCCCGAGATTGCGGCGCGTGCCCATGTCGAGGCGCTGGACGGCATCGTCGAGGCGGCGCTGGCCGATTCGGCCGTATCGCTCGACGAGGTCGATGCCGTCGCGGCCACGGCAGGACCGGGCCTGGTCGGCGGGCTGATCGTCGGACTGATGACCGCCAAGGCGATCGCCGCCGCCGCGAACAAGCCGCTGATTGCCATCAACCACCTCGAAGGCCACGCGCTGACCGCAAGGCTGACCGACGGTCTCGATTTCCCCTATCTGCTTTTGCTCGTCTCCGGCGGCCACACCCAGATCGTCGCGGTGCGCGGCGTCGGCGACTACCAGCGCTGGGCGACGACCATCGACGATGCGCTGGGCGAAGCATTCGACAAGACGGCCAAGATGCTCGGCCTGCCCTATCCCGGCGGCCCGAATGTCGAGAAGGCGGCGGCGAGCGGCGATGCCGGCCGCTTTGCCTTCCCGCGCCCGATGAAGGGCTCGGCGCAGCCGGATTTCTCCTTCTCGGGGCTAAAGACGGCGGTGCGCCAGGCAGCGACGGCGATCGCGCCGCTCAGCGACCAGGACGTCGCCGACATCTGCGCCTCCTTCCAGGCGGCGGTGGCCGATGCGCTGGGCGACCGTGTCGGTCGCGCGCTCGCCCGTTTCCGCAAGGAATTTCCCGACAAGGCTAGCCCTGCGCTGGTCGTCGCCGGCGGGGTGGCCGCCAACCGGACGATCAAGGGCACGCTTGAGGCGCTCTGTTCCGAAGCCGGCTTCGCATTCGTCGCGCCGCCGCAGAAACTTTGCACCGACAATGCGGCGATGATCGCCTGGGCCGGCATCGAGCGGCTGCGCGCCGGAATGGCGGGCGAAAACGCGGCCGGCTTCGTGCCGCGCTCGCGCTGGCCGTTGGACAGCGTTTCCGCTCCCTTGGTCGGCTCTGGCCGGCGCGGTGCCAAGGCATGACCAAGAAAAGCACGACCAGCAGGAGGCCAGCGAGCGGCTGGCGGGTTGCCGTGCTGGGCGGTGGCGCCTGGGGCACGGCGCTGGCGCTGGCCATGCTGCGCGCCGGCCATTTCGTGCGGCTTTACGCGCGCGACAACGAGACTGTCGCCGCCATCGATCGCGGCGAGAATCCGCGCTACCTGCCGGGCATCGCAATCGAGCCCGGCATCGTCGCCACCAGCGATATCGCCGCCGCGCTCGACGGTGCGAATTGCGTGCTGGCGGTGACACCGGCGCAATCGCTGCGCGCGATGCTGGCTACCGCCGAGGGCGATGTGCCGAAGGGCGTGCCGCTGGTTCTCTGCGCCAAGGGCATCGAGCGCGACACCGGCGCGCTGCTGTCGGCGATCGTCGAGGAGAGCCTGCCGAACAACCCGGTGGCAGCCCTTTCCGGCCCGAGCTTTGCCAGCGATGTCGCGCGCGGCCTGCCGACGGCCGTCGTCGTCGCCGCCCGGAATGGAGAATTGGCGGCCGAGCTTGCCGCGCGCTTCTCGGCCGAGAACCTGCGCTGCTATTCCAGCGACGACCTGATCGGCGTCGAGATCGGCGGTGCGCTGAAGAACGTCTTTGCCATCGCTGCCGGCGCCGTGACCGGCGCCGGGCTCGGCGCCAGCGCCCAGGCCGCCATGGTGACGCGCGGCTTCGTCGAATTGCGCCGCATCGGCGCCGCCTTCGGCGCCAGGCCGGAGACGCTGATGGGGCTTTCCGGCCTCGGCGACCTTTTGCTCACCTGCTCCTCGGCGCAGTCGCGCAATTTCGCCTATGGCCTGGCGCTCGGCCAGGGCAAGCCGCTTGCCGGCCTGCCGCTCGCCGAAGGCGTACCGACGGCAGGCATTGCCGCCCGCATCGCCGCCGAACGCCAAATCGAGGCGCCGATCATTTCCGCCGTCGCCGCCATCCTCGACGCCAAGATCACCATCGGTCAGGCCGTGACGGCGCTGATGACGCGCCCGCTCAAAACCGAAACCGACATCTGAACCATCGGAGTTTTGAACATGCTGTTTGCGTTGATTTGCAAGGATAAGCCCGGCAGCCTGCAGCTGCGTATCGACACGCGGTCGGCGCACGCGGCCTTCCTGGAAGGCCTGATCAGCGAAGGCAAACTTGCCTTTGCCGGGCCCTTCCTCGACGCCGACGGCAAGCCCGACGGCAGCCTGGTGATGATCGAGGCGCCCGACATGGCCGGTGCGCAAGCCCTGGCGGCCACCGATCCCTATGCCAGAGCCGGCTTGTTCGAAAGCGTCGAAATCCGGGCGTGGAACTGGGTCTTCCAGAAGCCCGCCGGCGCATGATCGTTCGCTTGGCGCTCCCACTCCCCCTGCGAACGGGGAAAGGGTAAGGGTAGCGCGAACGCTTCATCGTGGCGAAACGGCAATGGGACAAGTGAGATGAATTACTGGCTGTTCAAGTCCGAACCCTCGGTCTTTTCCTTCGAGGCGCTGAAGGCCAAGGGCAAGGCCGGCACGCAGTGGGACGGCGTGCGCAACTACGCGGCGCGCAACAACATGAAGGCGATGCAGATCGGCGATCTCGGCTTCTTCTATCATTCCAATGAAGGCCTCGACATCGTCGGCATCGCCGAGGTCTGCGCGCTCGCGCATCCCGACACCACCACCGACGACCCGCGCTGGGAATGCGTCGACATCCGCGCTTTCAAGGACGTGCCGAAGCCGGTGACGCTGGAACAGGTCAAGGCCAATCCGAAGCTTGCCGACATGGCGCTGGTCCGTCTCGGTCGGCTTTCCGTGCAGCCGGTGACGCCGGCCGAATGGAAAGAGGTCTGCCGCATGGCGGATCTCAACCCGGCGCCGTGAAACGGCTGACGCCAAAAACCGCGAAAAGATTCATCCTCGACAACACGGCGCTGATGGCGCCGCCGCATGTGCCGGAAGTGCTGCTGCACCTGGCCGACGAGGCGCATGACCTGTGGCTGCGCACCGAGGAGGAACTGGCCGAGATCGGCCTGCCGCCGCCCTTCTGGGCATTCGCCTGGGCCGGCGGCCAAGGACTGTCTCGATACGTGCTCGACCATCCGGCGACGGTGCGGGGAAGACGCGTGCTCGATTTCGCCTCCGGCTCCGGCATGGTCGCCATCGCCGCCTTGAAGGCCGGCGCGGCTGAAGTGATTGCAGCCGACATCGACCCTTTTTGCGAGGCGGTGATCGCGCTCAACCTGGAAGCCAATGGCGTGAAAGCCGAATTCCTGGATGCGGACTGCATCGATACGGATGACGGCTGGGATGTCGTGCTCGCCGGCGACGTCTTCTACGACAAGCCGCTGGCGGACAGGCTGATGCCATGGTTCACGAGCTTGAAGGCGCGCGGCGCCGACATCCTCGTCGGCGATCCCGGCCGCGCCTATCTGCCGAAGAAAGGGCTACAATCGCTCGCCGTCTACCAGGTGCCGGTGACGCGCGTGCTGGAGGATGCCGAGATCAAGCGCACCACTGTCTGGCGCTGCGGTCCCGCTTGACGCCGCCGGCGAACAGGGATTCCATCGGCCTATTCAATTCATGCATGTCGTTGTCTCAAACCGCTCGCACTTTTGAGCGACATGCGTCGGGGAGGGGATTTCATGGATTTTTCGGTCGTGAATTGGCTGGCGGTGATCGTCGCTGCTATCGTCGCATGGTTGTTCGGCGCCGTCTGGTACATGGCCCTGAGCAAGCCCTGGCTGCAGGCGGCGAAACTCGATCCGGCGACGATGAAGCGCTCGCCCGTTCCGTTCATCGTCAGCTTCATCGCCGAACTGGTGATGGCGCTGATCCTGACGCTGGTGGTCGGCGCGATAACCGGAGGCGAGCCGAGCCCGGTCGCAGGATTGCTGTTCGGCTTCGTGCTCTGGCTGGGCTTCGTCGCCACCACGCTTTCGGTCAACCACCGCTATGAAGGCTTCGGCTGGAGCCTCACCCTGATCGACGCCGGCCACTGGCTTGGCGTGCTGCTGATCATGGGTGCGATCATCGGCTGGTTCGGCGCCCCGGCGGCGCCGGCGGGCTAGAGCAGTTTTAGCCAAATACGAATAGCGGTTTCGGGCATCACGCCGCGGCTGCGTCTTTCGCCACCTCGTCGAGAAGCCATTCACGGAAGGCAATGACGCGCGCGTCGTCCTTCACCGCTTCGGGGTAAACCAGGAAATAGGCGAACTCCGGCGCGACCTTGATGCCGAGCTCGAAGGGCCGGATGAGCCTGCCCTCGGACAGATCGTTGGCGACCATGGCGAAATCGGCGAGCGCGACGGCAACGCCGTCGAGCGCCGCCTGGACGACATCCGTCGAGGTATCGAACACGATGGTCCGGCTGTCGTCGAAATCATCGACGCCGGCCGCCGCCATCCACATGCGCCAGTTCGGCCATGTGATACCCTGGCGGGACCATTCGATGTGGGCGAGCGTGTGATGGAAGAGGTCGCGCGGCTCGTTCAGCGGCGGTCCAGTCCGCAGCAGAGCCGGACTGCAAACAGGAATGATGACGTTCTCGAACAGCCGGTCCGCGCATAGTCCCGGATATTTGCCGGCGCCGAACCGAATGCCGACATCGACATCATCGCGATCGAAGTCGCGCAGCTTGGAGGCGATGTCGAAGCGCAGCTCGATGCCCGGCCGCTGCCTGCGGAAATCGTCGACGCGCCGCATCAGCCATTTGGTCGCGAACTGCGCGTCAAGCGTGATCTTGAGCAGCGCCGTGCCTCTAGTCATTTTGCGCGCGCGGGTAACGGCACGACCAAGCAGGTCGAGCGCATCGATCGAGGCCTCGAACAGAACGTTGCCCGCTTCCGTCAGCCGGATGGTGCGGCTGGTCCGCGTGAACAGCACCAAATCGAGCTGATCCTCGATTTCCTTGATCTGGTGGCTGACCGCCGCCGGCGTCAGGCCGAGCTCGTCGGCCGCGCGGGTGAAATTGAGGTGCCTGGCCGCCGCCTCGAACGTCCTCAGCGCGCGTGTTCCCGGCAGCAGGCGGGCCATTGGACTATCTCCAAATAAAACTTGATGATCGAACAAGAACTACTCGTTTCCCGTTTGTTTTTCAATCCGACAAGATTGCAGCATCGAAGCACCATCAAACCGGATTTGATGTCCGGAGAACACGGAAAAAGCCATGACCGAGATCGTTCTCAAGTCCTGCACCGCCCCGAAACCCCGCTCCGGCGCCGCCCTTTGGCTGCGCGCCGCGATCGACTGGTTGCGTCAGGCGCGGGTCGCCACCCGGCTTCCCAACGAGTCCATCGAGAATCTCTCCGACAGCCAGTTGCGCGACATCGGCGCCGAGCGCCGCGACGTCACCAAGGCAATGGACCGGGAGCTTGGCCGGATCGGATTGCTGGATTCGGGGTGGCAGCAGCCGCGGAGGTAGGGGAGTAAGGCAGTAGGGCAATACGGCAGTAGGGAAGAGAGCACCTACTGCCCTACTGCCCTACTGCCCTACTGCCCTACTGCTGGAATGCACCCCAAAACTGAGACAAGGATATAAGGGACAGTCCTGAGAGAGGGACTGATGCCTCAAAGACG
>NZ_JAVIJB010000054.1:0-39593 GCF_033977165.1 Mesorhizobium captivum | reverse complement strand
CCGTCCAGCGGACGATGTCCTTCGCCGCCTGGCCGAACGCGCTGTCCAGCGCGCCGACATAGGCGGCGCCGACCTAGCAAACAGAGGCGCCGTGACGATCGCTTCAAGCAAAGACAACCCCGGCGTGTAGTGCTGATGGCCAATGCTGGCGCCGCCCCTCATCCGCCTGCCGGCACCTTCTCCGCGTATAGTGGCGGGGAGAAGGGAGGCTTGCCGCGGCCTTCGCCCTATCCTCCACCGCTCGGCTTGACGGCTTCACGCGCTTCGGAAACAAGGACGGCATGCGCGGCGAGCGTCGCTTCGAGAGGGGACGAAAAAGTGAGTTTCTGGGGTTTGGCGCAGCTTGGCGTTTCGACGGTGATCTTCCTTTTTGCGGCGATGGCGGCCAAGCAATGGGGGCTGGCGCCGAGCCTGGCCAAGATCCTGCTGACCCTCGCGCTCTATTCCGCGGGCAATCTGATAATGCTCAGGCTGATCCGAGAATTCGGCATGTCGGTGTCGTTCAGCCTGTCGGCGGTGATCCAACTGGTGTCGGTGAACGTCGTTGCACTGGTCTTCTTCGGCGAGCGATTGAATGCATTGCAGGCCACCGGCGTCGTGCTGGCGATCGCGGCCGTCGCGCTGATCACGCTCGGGCCCTATATGCAGCGGCTGTAGCTGGACCCAAGGCCCCTAATGAAATCGATCGCCAACGCGCTGCTCAACAAGGTGGAATTCCCGGTGCTTCTGGCCGGGCTTGTGATCGCCGGCGGGCTGTGGGGCCTGGTGGAACTCGTGGAGGTGGCGCGCGCCACGACTCCGCACGCCTTCGACACCGAAATCCTGCTCGCCTTCCGCCATGCCGGGCAGCCGGACAGTCCGATCGGTCCGCTCTGGCTGCAAGGCGCGATGCGAGACATCACCAGCCTCGGCAGCACCTCCGTGCTGGTGCTGATCACGACGGCGACGATCATCTACCTGCTCTTGATCCGCAGGCCGGCGACGGCGCTGCTCATTTTCATCGCCGTGGCCGGCGGGCAAGTGCTGTCCACGCTGCTCAAGCTCGAGGTCGACCGGCCCCGCCCCGACCTCGTCTCGCATCTCGTCAACGAGACGTCGCTCTCGTTCCCCAGCGGCCACGCCATGCTGTCGGCGGTGACCTATCTGACGCTCGGCTCGCTGGCGGCCCGCTTCCTGCCGGACCGCACGACCAAGGTCTTCGTGCTCACCCTCGCCGTGCTCACCACGGTGCTGGTCGGAACCAGCCGCGTCTATCTCGGCGTGCATTGGCCGTCGGACGTGCTCGCCGGCTGGTGCGCCGGCTTCGCCTGGGCCATGTTGTGCTGGCTCGCGGCGCGCCTGCTGCAGCGGCGCAAGGTGGTGGCGGACAGCGACTAACCGAGGGCCGACGCCATCGCGCGTCCGCAGAACCAGGCCCGCCGGCCTTTGTTTTGCAGACCCCGGGGTCAGCGGAGAAATCCGAAACACTTGGCGGGACAGAGGGGGGCGCTGTCCCGCCGGCGTCTCAAGTCTTCTCCACCGCTGCAATGCTCTGAGGTTACGGACACAAAATCCCAGGATGTGGGCAGGATAGAACCTGCTGTTATCGTCTCAGGAACCTCGGCCGGGATCAATCAGGCAATCGAGTAGCCACCATCGATCAGCAAGCCGTGACCGGCAATAAAGGACGCATCCTCTGACGCCAGGAACGCCACGACGGCCGCCGTTTCTTCCGGCGTGCCGGCTCGGCCGGGAACCGTGGTCGCAGCAAAGGCCTGTTTCGCCTCGGCACTCGGCCAAATGCGATCCTGAAACGGAGTGTCGATGATTCCCGGGTTGACCGCGTTCACGCGCACACCCTGCTTGAACAGTTCGATCGCCGCTGTCTTGGTCAGGCCGAGCACGGCGTGCTTGCTGGCAATATAGAGGCCGGCGTTGGCAAACCCGATCACGCCGCCCATGGAGGCATTGTTGATGATCACGCCTCCGCCCTGCGCAAGCATGGCCCTCGCCTCATGCTTCATCGACCAGAAGACACCGCGAACATTCGCATTGAAAATCGTGTCATAGGTCTCGTTGGTCTGTTCGACAAACGGCGAGAATGCGCCCTCGGTCCCGGCGTTGTTGAATGCGATGTCGATCCGCCCGTAAGTTCCCGTCGTCTTGGCGACGAGATCGATCACGCTCTGTTCGACATTCACGTCAGCGACGATCGCGGTCGCCTCGCACCCTTCGCTCTTGATGTCAGCGACAAGGCCTTCGATCTCCGCGCTGCGGCGAGCGCTGGCGATAACCTTAGCGCCGCGGCGGGCGAGCTCGATGGCGGTGGCGCGGCCGATGCCTGAACTGGCGCCCGTAACGACAGCCACTTTGCCGTCGAGCGTCTTAAACTGTGTCTTGGTCATTCTGATCTCCAATCTGCTGGATCCTTCACCCCGGTGAGCGCCAACCGATGGTTGCCGATCTGCCGGTCCGCTTCATTTATAGGGACCGGATAGATATGATTAGGCTATGAATTGCGATATGAGTGATGAATGAAAAACATCAATTGGATCGGCTATGCAGGGCGGTGAATTGGCTGAGCTATCGACTTTCCTGGCGGTCGCGCGCCACCGCAGCTTCAAGAAAGCCGCGGTCGAGCGCGGCGTAGCTGCTTCTGCCGTGAGCCATGCAATTCGCAACCTCGAGGGGCGCGTGGGCGTGCGCCTTTTTCATCGAACAACCCGCAGCGTTTCGCTGACGGAGGCCGGCGAGCGTTTCCTTTCCGAGCTGCATCCCGCGTTCGGGCAGATCGAGCAGGCGCTGGACAGCTTGAACGCCTACAGGGAAACGCCCTTCGGCACGGTTCGCATCAACATCCCCAGTTCTATCGCACCTTTCGTCCTCAAGACTGTCATGGGTCCTCTGGTCAAGCAGAACCCCGGCCTTCGGCTGGACATCGTCGCAACGGACGAATTGGTGGATATCGTTGCCGATGGGTTCGACTGTGGAATCCGCTTCGGCGAGAGACTGATGCAGAACATGATCGCGGTTCGCATAAAGCCGACGCTGCGCTTTTCCGTTGTCGGCTCGCCGGAATACTTCCAGGGGCGAACACCTCCGCGAGTACCAGCCGATCTCGTTGAGCACCTCTGCATCCGCTATCGGTTCCCGAGCGGAGCCATCTATGACTGGCAGTTTGAGAAGGACGGCGAAGCCGTCGACGTCGAGGTAAGCGGCGCGGTCACGCTCGACAGTCAGGAACTGATGGTCGAGGCGGCGCTCCAAGGCTGCGGGCTGGCCTATGTCTGGGACAATCGCATCGCGTCGCACCTCGCGAGCGGCGCGTTGATCCGATGTCTCGACGACTGGTGCGCGCCCGACGACGGATTGTTCCTGTATTATCCCAGCCGCCGTCATGTTTCCGCCGGCCTGCGCGCCGTGATCGACATGATGAAAAAATGATCCGGCAATGGTGCAGCATGAAGGCGACGACCCTGTCGCGGCGTGATGCTGCTTGCCCGGCCAAATGCCCGTCGACTTTTGCAGGCGTTGCAGTGCCGAAATCCGAATCGCTGGCAGGACACCCCCTCTGTCCTACCGGCCAGAGGGGGGTGTGAAGGACGCGGCGCCACCGTGCCTTTCTTTAATCGTCCCATCCCAGGGGTCTTCGCTCCTGCTTCGCCCCGGGCGACGCTGCGGCCGCAGCGATAGCCACCCATCTCCACAATCACTTCCGCACCCTCAATCCAGCGACAGCGCGGCGACCTCGCCCTCGTTCATCAGCGGCACGATGATGTGCTTGCCATCCGTGCCGATGTCGGCACTGCCCGGCTTGAATGTGGCGACGACCTCGGGCTTGCCGCCGGCATGGTAGCGGTAGAGCGTGCCGGTCATGTAGGCGGTGGCGTAGATATCGCCGCCGATGGCTATGACGCCATCGAGGTCGGCGAATTTTTGGGCGCCGGGCAGCGGCGTGACCTTCTTGCTGGCCAAATCGATCGCGAGCACGCCGCCGGGCTCCGCCGTGCTGAAATCGGTCCTGATGCCCCTGCCCCAGGACGCGACGATCAGCCGGTCGCCGTCGGCAAAGACGCCATTGGGCGAGGCGAGCAGCGCATCCTTGACGAAGAGCTCCGGCTTGTCGCCGTCGATGCGGTAGATCGTGTCGGCCAGCATATCGGTGACATAGACCTTGCCCGAGGCATCGGCGGTCATGTCGTTGAGGAAGACGGCGCCCGGCACGTCGATGGTCGAGACCAGCTTGCCGCTGTCGAGGTCGACGACGCGGATCTTGGTGATGTCGGCGGCGTAGAGCTTGCCGCCGACGATCGCCATGCCCTTGGGCGCGTCCATGCCGTCCACCCAGTGGCGGGTGATCACCTTGCCGTCCAGCGACAGCAGCGACAGGTAGCCGTTGCCGTCGGCCTCGCCGGGATTGCCGACGATGTTGGAGACGACGATGCGCTTGTCGGCGGCGTCTACAAGCGCCGATTCCGGCTGCTCGAAGCCGCCGGCGCGCCAGATCTCGCCGGCCTGGGCGGCCGGGGCTGTTGCAATGCCGGCGATGGCGGCAAAGATCGAAGCGATGAGGCTTTTCATGGTGCTCTCCTGTGATGACAAGCGGAGAGCTAGGTTTTTCGATACTTTCCTGGAAGACGGTTCGAGTCTAGTATCGAAGATCGATACGAATTCGCGCAAATGGGGTGCATTCCATGAACGGTCCGATCTTCGAGGCGCTGAAAAGGACGCTCAAGGCCAAGGGCCTGACCTACCGGACGCTGGCCGAGCGCATGGGCGTTTCCGAGCCGACGGTGAAGCGCATCTTCCATGAGCGCAACTGCAAGCTCGACCGGCTTATGGAGATCTGCGCCGCCGCGGAAGTGGAACTGGAGAATGTGCTGGGCTCGATGAACCGCGGGCCGGGGCCGGCCAACCACGTCGCGCCGGAGATCGAGCGCAAGCTCGCCGCACGGCCGGCACTGCTCTTCGTCTTCATCATGCTCACCGAAAAATTCACGCCGGAAGGCATCATGCGCTCGCAAGGCCTGAGCGAAGCCTCGATGTTCCTCTATCTGCGCGATCTGGAAGAGCTTGGCCTGGTGTCGCTCGGGCGCGGCCTGTCGGCGAGGCTCCTGGTCGAGACACCTATACAGTGGGATTTCGAGGGACCGCTGAAGCCGCATTTCGAGACGACCAACAAGAACTTCATCGGCTGGGCGATCGGCCATATGGAACGACAAGCAACCTTCGTCAGCTTCTCGCGGCGGATGCGGCCGGAGACGGCGGAGATGGTGCGACGGGAGGCGGAGGACCTTGCCGAACGCGCAAGGCTGCTTGCCCACCACGACCAGCACACCACGCCGGAAGATCAGCTCATCGGCTACAAATGGACCTTTGCCTTCGGGGCGACGCCATTTCCGGCGATCATGCCGATCGGGCCGCATCCGCGGGATGCCGGCGCGCCAACAGATATGGGGGCAAAAGGACGGCGGCCGCTGCCGGCCTGATGGTCGAAATCCAAGCGCTTGGCACCGCAGTCCGGAAACCCGGGGAGACTATTGGATGTCATGGAAACTCGACGAGACCGTGCAAACATCTGCGGGCACAGTGGCAGCGGGTCGACTTGGCAGCGGGCCCCGCGCTTGTGCTGGCTCATGGTTGGCCGTGGTCTTCGTTCGCATGGCATCGGATCATTCCGGATCTTGCAGGGCGGTATCGCGTCCATTGGTACGATATGCCCGGATACGGGCAGTCCGAAAAAGACGCGGGGCGGCGCACGTCACTCGACGTGCAAGGAAAGATCTTCGCCGAGATGCTTGCGCGTTGGGATATCGATCGTCCGATCGTCATTGCCCACGACATGGGTGGAGCGACAACGCTACGGGCGCATTTGCTGCATGGCTGCGACTTCGAGCGGTATCTGCTGATGAACGTTGTCGCGATGCGCCCTTGGGGATCGGCGTTCTTCGATCATGTCGGTCGCCATGTCGATGCCTTTCTGGGCCTGCCGCCGCACATCCACAGAGCGGTGGTAGAGGCCTACATCAAGGGAGCCATCGTAAACGACATCGATTCCGGAGATCTCGAGAAGCTTGTCGAGCCGTGGCTTTCCGAGGAAGGGCGCACGAGCTTCTATCGCCAATTCGCGCAAGCCGATGAACGATATACCGCCGAAGTCGAGCCGATGTTCGGGGACATACGCTGTCCGGTGAAGATAATCTGGGGCGAGGACGATCCATGGATTCCGCTGGCGAGAGGCCAAGCACTTCATGCGCTGATCCCGCAGGCGTCGTTCGAAACACTGCCTGGCGTCGGCCACCTGCCTCAGCTTGAAGCTCCGGATCTGGTGCTGAGGCGGCTCAGCGCATTTTTGGCGGGAACTTGACGACATCTCCGCGAGACGCCGGTTATTGCCTGACGCAGCCCTCGAAGAGGCCAGATCGTCAGCCGGCGGCCGCGCCTGCGTCTTCCCGCTGGCCGGTAAGATCGCCACGCGCCTTGCGCGCGAGTTTCTTGGCCGAGCGCTTGGGGCTGTCGCCGAACAAATCGGTGGCCTCGGCAAGGCAGGCCTTGCCGAGGCTCTTTTCCGAGCGCTTCAGGAGCTTGCGCAGAAGCTTCGTATCTTCGGCCGGGCCGAGCGGCTCGCCATCGGCGGCGAGCAGCGCGCGCATGACGAAGACATCATGCAGTTCGCCGAGCAGCTCGCCAAGCTTGTCGACCGCCTTGCGGCGCGCCTTGATCGGCGTCGGCCACAGCCGACCCAGCAGCGACAGATGCATCGAGTGCGTCTTGGCCGCCTTGCGCAGATCGTGAAAATCATCGGGCTCGCCGCGCGAGCCGGCCTTGTCCAGCGCCCTTTTCGCCCGCCGCAAGGTGGCGCGGGCGCCTTCGGCCAGGATGTCGGCCGCCTGCTCGGGCTGGTCGGGCAGGGCCAGCCTGTCGATCCGCTCCAGCCCTTCCTGGCAGGCGGTGACAGCGGCATTGATGGCGGCATCGAGGCCGGGACCGGCATGGAGCTCATGCTGGCGCAGCACCAGCCGATCGCGGACGGGGTCGAGGCCACCGCCGGCGGTCTGCTCCGGAAAGGCATCCGCCAGGCGGTCGACGGTCTCGATGAGAGCGGTCGCCTCGCGCGGGCCGGCAAGCAGCGCCGAGACTTGCTTATAACATTCGTTTTCGGTCTGGCAGAACGATTCGTCTCCGGAACGAACCAGGCGCAGCAAGGCACGGATGCTCTTCAGTCGCTTGCGGCACTTGTGCAGTCCCTGCTCCGGCTTGTCGCGCGCCGTCTCAAGATGGCCGAGCGCCCTGCCGATCTCATCGGCCAATATGCGCCTGACCTCGCCGGTCAGCGGCAAGCGCGGATCGATGCGAAAGCTCATGCGGCGATCTCCGGAATCCCCCCGAGGGCCAGCGACGCGTTGTAGAATTTCTGTTCGCCGGTGACCTCGCGGCCGAGCCAGTCGGGCAGCATTTCGTCAGGTACGTCCTCCGGCGTCTCCAACTCCGCGACCACGAGCCCGGAGAGCACTCCGCCGAACACATCGACTTCGTAGAGATAGCCGCGGTGTCTAACATGGTGGCGTGTCTTCTCGATGACACGCCCAATGGCGAATGCCATCATCTCCTCGGCCTCGTGGAGAGGGATCGGATATTCGAATTCGTCGCGCTCGCGCGCCCTGTCGCCGAACTTCAGCGTTAGCTCGGCGGAACGCCCGTCGCTGATGCGGACACGCACGGTGCGGCCGGGCTGTGCGGCGACGTAGAACTGGCGAATGCGGATATCCGCCTCGACCAGACTACGCCAGGCGGGTTCAGAGACCAGGAACTTGCGCTCGACTTCCTTGCCCATGGCCGCGCACTAAAGCCCGCGCGGACGGAGATGGCAAGCCGAGACGGGAATCAATTTGACCTTAATCAATCGATTGATTAAATGAGAGCCATGGGCAAGGAAACGAAGGCCAAAAAGCCACAACGCGAAGCCTCTGCGGCGGATCAAACGCGCACGTCGCTTGTCCATGCCGCGCTCAAGCTGTTCGGGCGGCAGGGCTTCGACGGCACCTCGACGCGCGAGATCGCGGCCGAGGCGAAAGCCAATATCGGCTCCATCGCCTATCATTTCGGCAGCAAGGAGGGCCTGCGCGCCGCCGCCGCCGACTTCATTGTCGAGACCATCCAGGGGATCGCCGGCCAGGCGCTCGGTGCGCCCCAGGCGCCGACCCCCTCGAACCCTGAAGCGGCGCAGGCGCAGCTCTTTGCCGCGCTGGAGCGGATGGTCGGTTTCGTCGTGGCAAGTCCTCAGGCCGGCGAGATCGTACAATTCGTACTCCGCGAGCTGTCGCATCCGACGGCGGCGCTCGACCGCATCTATGCCGGCGTTTTCGAGCCGACGCATCGCCGGCTTTGCCAGATCTGGGAACAGGCGACCGGCGAGCCGGCAGAGAGCGAGAATACCAAGCTCACCGTGTTTACCGTTATCGGCCAGGTCATTTATTTCCGCATCGGGCGCGAGGCGGTGATGCGCAGGATGGGCTGGCGCGAGATCGGCGACAAAGAGGCCGCCAAGGTCGTGGCGGTCGCGACCGACAACCTCAGGGCAATGCTGGCGGCGCATGTGCCGGCCGCCGGCAGGAAGGGCAAATCATGAGTTTTCTCTGCTCCCTGCCGCTTGCGGCGCAATTGTTCGGCGCCTGCGCGCCGGCCGCGCCGCTGGCCGTCGGCTATGTCGAGGGCGAATATGTGCTGCTTGCGCCGATCGAGGTGGCGCAGGTCGAGACCGTGGCCGTCAAGCGCGGCGACCGCGTCGAGCCCGGTGCGCCGGTGGTGACGCTGGAAAGCGCCGACGCCAAGATCGCCGTAGCGCAGGCCCAGGCAGCACTCGCACAGGCTGAGGCCCAGCTTGCCGATCTGCAGGTCGGCAAGCGCCCGGAAGAGATCGCGGTGCTGAAGGCCGAGGTCGACATGGCGAGGGCCCAGGCCGCCGACGCCAAGCGCAAATACGACCGCGCCAGCGACCTCTACAAGCGCGGCACCGGCACGCAGGCCGACTACGATACGGCCTCGGCTTCGCTGGAGACGGCCAACGCGCAGGTCGGCCAGGCGGAGGCCAACCTCGCCGTCGGCGGCCTGCCGGCGCGGGCCGAGACGATCAAGGCGGCCGAAAACCAGGTCAAGCAGGCGCAATCGGAATTGGGGCAGGCCGAGTGGCGCCTGTCGAAGCGCGTGCTGACGGCGCCTTCACCCGGCCGCGTCAACGATGTCATCCGCAATCCGGGCGACACCGCCGGACCGACCGCCCCGGTGCTCTCGATGCTGCCGGACGGCGCGGTGAAGCTCAGCGTCTATGTGCCTGAGGCCGCCTTCTCGTCGGTCAAGGTCGGCACGCTGCTCAGCGTCCGTTGCGACGGTTGCGGGCCGGATCTGAAGGCGCGCGTCAGCTATGTGTCGCCCGATCCTGAATTCACCCCGCCGGTGATCTACTCGCTGGAGAACCGGCAGAAGCTGGTCTTTCTGGTCGAGGCGCGGCCGGAGGGCGGTGCCGGCCCGCTGCAGCCCGGCCAGATCGTCGATGTCGACTTGGCCGACTTTGGGGCGGACATCAGGGCGGACCTCCAAAAATGAGCGTCATCGACGTCCACGGACTGGTCAAGCGCTTTGGCGACAAGACCGTCGTCGACCATGTGACGATGACGGTCGCCGAGGGCGAGATCGTCGGCTTCCTCGGACCGAACGGCTCGGGCAAGACGACGACCATCCGCATCATGTGCGGGCTTCTGACGCCCGACGAGGGCGAGGGCACGGTGCTGGGGTTCGACATCCTTACCGATGCGCTCAAGATCAAACGCGAAGTCGGCTACATGACGCAGAAATTCTCGTTCTACGAGGATCTGACGATCGGCGAGAATCTCGAATTCGTGGCGCGGCTGTACCAGCTGAGGCCGGTCGAGCACTATGTGTCGCGCACGCTGCAGGACCTCGGCCTGGCGACGCGCCGCAACCAGCTTGCCGGAACGCTTTCCGGCGGCTGGAAGCAGCGGCTGGCTTTAGCCGCCTGCATCATGCACCAGCCGAAGCTGCTTCTGCTCGACGAGCCGACGGCGGGCGTCGACCCGAAGGCGCGGCGCGAGTTCTGGGACGAGATCCACAGGCTGGCCAGCGGCGGGCTGACGGTGCTGGTCTCCACCCATTACATGGATGAAGCCGAGCGCTGCCACCGCATCAGCTACATCTCCTACGGCAAGATGCTGGCCACCGGCACGGTGGACGAGGTCGTCAAAAATGCCGGCCTGACCACCTTCGTCGTACAGGGGCCGCGGCTCGACCAGGTGGCCGAGGCGCTGCAGGGCCGCCCCGGCGTCGATCAGGTGGCGCCGTTCGGCGCGACGCTGCATGTCGTCGGCTCCGACAAGGCGGCGCTGGAAAAGGCGCTTGCGGACGTCGAGAAACAACACAAGGGCGTGACGGTGACGCCGGGCGAGACCAGCCTGGAAGACGTCTTCATCCAGTTCATGTCCGGCTCGAAGGACAACATGGCATGAAAGATGGCTTGAGAGCGGTCTTCTCCTTCGCGAGACTCGGCGCGCTGCTGATCAAGGAGTTCATCCAGATGCGGCGCGACCGCATCACCTTCGCCATGATGCTCGGCGTGCCGCTGCTACAGCTGGTGCTGTTCGGCTATGCCATCAACAACGATCCGAAGAGCCTGCCGGCAGCACTGGTTGCGACCAGCAGCGACCCCTATACGCGGGCGATGATCTCGGCGCTGCAGACGACCGGCTACTACCGTTTCGACCATGTGGCGCAAAGTGCTGCCGAAGCCGAGTTCCTGATGGCGCGCGGCGACGTCGCCTTCGTCGTCACCATCCCGGCCGATTTCGCGCGGCGGGTGGAGCGCGGCGACAACCCGCAGATCCTGATCGAGGCCGACGCCACCGACCCGGCGGTTGCCAGCGGCGCCATCTCGACGCTGAGCACCGTTGCCGGCCAGGCGCTGCTGAGAGCGCAGGGCATGCAGGAAGCGGCCAAGGAAGCGGCGCGCGGCCAGCTCGATGTCGTGGTGCACCGGCGCTACAACCCGGAAGCCATCTCGCAATATAACATCGTTCCCGGCCTGCTCGGCGTCATCCTGCAGATGACGATGGTGATGATGACCTCGATCGCGCTGACGCGCGAGACCGAGCGCGGCACGATGGAAAACCTTTTGGCCATGCCTTCCAGCCCGCTCGAGATCATGCTGGGCAAGGTGCTGCCTTACCTGGTGGTCGGCGCGGTACAGGTGGTGGTGGTGCTGGCGGCGGCGAAGCTTTTGTTTTCCATCCCATTCATGGGATCGCTGTCGCTGTTGCTGTCGACGGTGCTGATATTCGTGCTGGCGCTGGTGCTGCTTGGCTACACGATCTCGACGATCGCACGCACGCAGATGCAGGCGCTGCAGCTCACCTTCTTCTTCTTCCTGCCATCGATCATGCTGTCGGGCTTCATGTTCCCCTATCGCGGCATGCCGGGCTGGGCGCAGACCCTTGGCGAGATCTTTCCGCTGACACATTTCCTGCGCATCACCCGCGCCGTCATGCTGAAGAGCGCCGAGCTGCCGGCGGTGGCAACCGAGGTAGGCTGGCTGGTGGTGTTCGTGGCATTGTTTGCCGGCGTGGCACTGGTGCGGTTCAGGCGGACGCTGGATTAGGCTGGACGCCTCTGACTCAGGCAGGTTCGACACCATAAGCCAAGATCAGTTGCGGCTGGTTATGCGCTCGCAGATGGCGCCGCCGATAGCAGGCAACAACCCAAAAAGTAACAACTGGGCGATTCCACCGATGCCAAACGCTCCATTGAGCAGAAACGCAACCAGCAGCCCCAGCGCCGCGCCTAAGACATATGGCAGGTAACCTCGCAACAGCTTCTCCCGGCGGTGACCAATTGATGGAAAAGCGTAACGAGATTGACGCGGAGCGCAAGCATGCAGGTACGAAGAGCCTCTATGCCGCCGCCATGATTTCCGCATAGGTGCTGAAATCGACGTTGCCGCCGGAAAGCACCACCGCGACGCATTTGCCGGCAAGGTCGATCTCGCCGGACGCAAGCGCCGCAAGCGCAACGCAGCCGCCGGGCTCGACCACCAGCTTCAGATGGGCCATGGCGTCGCGCATCGCCTGCGCGGCGGCCTTGTCGGAGACGGCGATGGCGCCGGCGAGATTCCGGCGGTTGATCTCGAAGGTGATGGCGCCGGGTTCGGCGGTAAGCAGCGCATCGCAGATCGAGGTGTGGCCGGGCTCGTTCGGGACCCTTTCGCCCTTGGCGAGCGAGCGGCGCGTGTCGTCGAAATGTTCCGGCTCGACCGCCCAGACGGCGGTGCCCGGCGAAGCATCCTTGACGGCGACGGAAATGCCGCTCGACAGACCGCCGCCGCCGCACGGCACGACGACAGCATCGAGGCTGACGCCCAATGCCTTCGCCTGTCTCATCAGCTCCAGCCCGATGGTGCCCTGGCCGGCGATGATGGCTGGATCGTCGAAGGGCGGCACCAGCACCATGCCCTTGTCGATATAAGGACGAACGACGGTCATGCGGTCGTCCTTGAAGCGGTCGAACGGCACCACCTCGGCGCCCATCTTGCGGACATTGCCCACTTTAAGCGCCGGCGCGTCGACAGGCATGGCGATGACCGCCCTGACGCCGAACATGGCGGCCGAAGCGGCAACGCCTTGCGCGTGATTTCCGGAAGAAAAGGCAACGACGCCGCGGCTGCGCTCCTCTTCAGTGAGCGACGACAATTTGTTGTAGGCGCCGCGGATCTTGAAGGAACCGGTGCGCTGCAGCGTCTCCGGCTTGAACAGGATGCGGCCGCCATGGCGCTTGTTGAGCTCCGGCGATTCGATCAGCGGCGTCTCGACGACCAGGCCGGAAAGCCGCGCGGCCGCAGCGCGGATGTCATCGATGCCGGGTGGGGTGGTCATGGGCGTGGCCTCGCGGAGGAAGAGGCTTCCATGGTGCACGGAAATTATGCCGGCGCGCCAACGAAAAAATGTGATGGGGACAATGTTTGGCGGTTGTAGCGCCCGCTATCTGCCGGCGACTCGGCCGTCACGCCCCCCTCTGCCCTACCGGGCATCTCCCCCTTGAGGGGGGAGATCGGATGTCGCACAGGCTTTCGCCAATCTTCAGCGTTGCAGGATTTGCGATATGGCCAAGCAGCTAATCTCCCCCCTTGAGGGGGAGATGTCCGGCAGGACAGAGGGGGGTGCTTCGCGCCGACGCTTTGAGGGCTCACCCCAGCAGCGCCGTTGTCCTCTTCTTGCCACCCAGCTTGCGCCAGCTGTTGAAGCGGTGGGTGGCGGCGGCGAAGGATATCTTCATCTGCTGGGCGACCGTATAGCGCGACTTGCCCTCGTCGAACATGCGGTAGCAGCACTCGACGCCCTCATCGGTCAGCTTGCCGTCCGGCGTCTTGTTGTGCGGATTGGCTGGATCGAATTTCTCGGCCTGCTGCTCGACCAGGCCCTTGAGGCGCTGCAGGTCGGCCTCGATGCCGGCGATGAGATCGAGAACGGGTTTCACGTCGAACGCGTGCGGAGTCTTCTTTTCCGTCATGCCTAGTTTCCTTCGATTTTGGCTGATGCGCTCATATAGGTGAACATTCGGCAATAATGAAGGGGTGCGGCGCCGGATCGACGAATTCCGTGTGCCCGACGACGTCCGTGATTGACCCTCGGCTTACGAGTCCCTAGTTTAGAACTATTCTAAACTAGGGTGATTTCCTCATGCTTTCCCGTGTTTTCGGCTTCGGCCGCCGCTCCTTCGATTCGCTGTCGGAGCAGGAGATCCTGGCGCTGGCGATCTCTTCCGAAGAGGACGATGGGCGTATCTACCGCGCCTATGCCGACGGGCTGGCTGAAGATTTTCCGCAATCGGCCAAGGTTTTCGAGGCGATGGCCGAGGAGGAAGACGGCCATCGCGATTCCCTTATCGAGCTCCACCGCAAGCGCTTCGGCGAGCGCATCCCGCTGATCCGGCGCGAACATGTGAGGGGCTATTACGAGCGCAAGCCCGACTGGCTGGTGCGACCCCTCGGCATCGAGCATGTGCGCCGCCAGGCCGAGGACATGGAGCGGCAGGCCTACCGCTTCTATGTCGAGGCGGCCAAGCGCACCACCGACGCTTCGACGCGGAAATTGCTCGACGGGCTGGCCATGG
Organism: Mesorhizobium captivum; assembly: GCF_033977165.1. Lineage (NCBI taxonomy): Bacteria > Pseudomonadati > Pseudomonadota > Alphaproteobacteria > Hyphomicrobiales > Phyllobacteriaceae > Mesorhizobium > Mesorhizobium captivum. The sequence goes on along the minus strand of NZ_JAVIJB010000054.1, from coordinate 25,442 downwards.
CCGAGCTCGGCCATGAGAATTCCGCGCATGAACTGGAGCAGGAGCATGTGCCGGGCGCGGTGAAGGAGGAGGAAGCGAGCGCCGAGCAGCGCCAGTTCATCCTCACCTATGTGCAGCCCGGGCTGGCCGGGCTGATGGACGGCTCGGTGTCGACGCTGGCGCCGATCTTCGCCGCGGCGTTTGCCACACACCAGACATTCCAGACCTTCCTGGTCGGGCTCGCTGCCTCTATCGGCGCCGGTATCTCGATGGGGTTCACCGAAGTAGCCTCCGACGACGGCAAACTGTCGGGACGCGGCTCGCCGGTGAAGCGCGGTCTGACGGTCGGCATCATGACGACGCTGGGCGGGCTGGGCCACGCGCTGCCCTACCTCATCCCCTATTTCTGGACGGCCACGATCGTCGCCGCGATCGTGGTGTTCTTCGAGCTCTGGGCCATCGCCTTCATCCAGAACCGCTACATGCAGACGCCGTTCTGGCGCGCCGCCTTCCAGGTGGTGCTGGGCGGCGCGCTGGTGTTTGCGGCGGGCGTGCTGATCGGGAATGCTTGAGCCGTCTTCCCCTTCTCCCCTTGTGGGAGAAGGGGAAGCTTCACCCGTTAACCGCCCGGCTGTCCTGCGGCGCTTCAGCCCGTTCATTCAGCCCATAGTCGCGCACGACATGGGCGATGCGCAGACGATAGCCGGCAAAGATACCGCCGCGGCCGGCCCTCTGGGCCTGCCGGTGCTCCTCGGTGTTGCGCCAGGCTTTTACGGCTTCCTCGTCGCGCCAGAACGACAGCGAGAGCACGCGCTTCGGGTCGGTCAGGCTCTGGAAACGCTCGACCGAGATGAAGCCGTCGATGCTCTCGAGCAGGGGCTTAAGCTCCGCGGCGATGCCGAGATAGGCATCGCGTTTTCCCTCCGCCGGCTCAACCTCGAAGATGACAGCAATCATGCCTCTATCCCTTCCCTGACAGTGACGTCAGTTTGAAAGACCTGTCTCGGTCCGTGCGGCCCCGACACCATCTTCAGGAAGATGCGATCCTCGTTGAAGATGAACTTCTCGCGCCGCGCGAACTCGTAGTTTGCCTTGCCGGCAGGGTCGGCGGCAAGCCGCGCGCGATAGGCCTCGTAGGCCGCGAGGTTCTCGATGTTGTAAGCGGCGTAGGCGGTGGTGGCCGAACCCTCGTGCGGCGCGAAATAGCCGATCAGGTCGGCGCCGCAGCGCGGAATGGCCTGGCCCCAGGCGCGCGCATATTGCTCGAAGGCAGCCTTGCCGAAGGGGTCGATCTCGTAGCGGATGAAGCAGGTGATGGTCATGTCGGTCTCCCCGTCGGTTAGCTTCCTGGGTCGGTTGGCTTTGCGGCGACGATGGTTCAACCGCGGTCGAGACATCGCTTGCCTCGGAGTGCTAGGCCTCTTCCTGTCAGGAGCGTTCGCCGCGCTCCTTGATCTGAACCGAGAATAGTGCTTCGATCACAAGAATGCTTCGATAGGGATCGAACTATGCGTGAAGGACCGGACGTCGCCCGCATCGCCAGCCTGGTCGGCGATCCGGCGCGGGCCAATATGCTCAACGCGCTGATGGGCGGCACGGCGCTGACCGCCTCGGAACTGGCGCTGGAAGCCGGCGTGTCGCTGCCCACCGCCTCTTCGCATCTCTCCAAGCTGATGGAGGGCGGGCTGCTGACGCTCGCGAGCCAGGGCCGGCACCGCTATTACGGCCTCGCCGGCCCGCAGGTGGCCGGCATGATCGAGGCGATCATCGGCGTCGCGGAAGCGGTCGGCCCGAAGCGGGTGCGGCCGGGACCGCGCGACGCGGCGATGCGCGTGGCCCGCGTGTGCTACGATCATCTCGCCGGCGAGCAGGCGGTGGCGATGCTCGACCGTCTGGTCGATAGAAAGCTGCTGCTGCGCGAAGAAAACGAGATCAGGCTCTCACCATCCGGCGCCTCGCATTTTTCCGCGCTCGGCATCGAGATCCATGCCAAGGCGCGCCGCCCGGTGTGCCGCGCCTGCCTCGACTGGAGCGTGCGGCGATCGCACTTGGCCGGCACGCTGGGCGCCGCCATCCTCGAAAAGATCATCGCCGAGAAATGGGCGCGGCGCGAGAAGGACAGCCGCACTGTGGTGTTTTCGCCGAGGGGCAAGCAGGAGTTTCAGAGGGTGTTTCTGGCGTAGGGCTGCGCAAACGACACCCTCGCAATGTTGGCGTGAGGCGCCCCCTCTGCCCTGCCGGGCATCTCCCCCTCAAGGGGGGAGATCAGCTGTCACGCCGCTCTTCGCCAACGGCCAATGTTGCAAGACAATCGCCGGCACCGAAACTGCCAATCTCCCCCTTGAGGGGGAGATGTCCGGCAGGACAGAGGGGGGCGTGAAGGAACGCGGCTTATTCGACTTTGCGTCCTGCCCGCGATCAACCCCGCTTCAACACCTTGCCCAGCTTGAAGAAATCCGCCCACGGATCAGCCTTCTTCAGCTGCTTCAGCGTCGTCTCGTCGCCGAGCGGGAAGGCGTTGGGCGCAAGACCCTTTTCAAGCTCCGCCCATGTCACCGGCATCGACACCGTCGCGCCCTTCTTGGCGCGCGACGAATAGGGCGCCACCGTGGTCGAGCCGCGACCGTTGCGCAGATAATCGACGAATATCTTGCCCGTGCGCGCCTTCTTCGACAGCGTCGCCGTGTAGCGGTCGGGCGCCGCCTGTTCCAGGGCACGGGCGAAATCATGGGCAAAATCCTTGACCTCGTCCCAGTCCGCCGAGGGCTTCAGCGGCACCAGCACGTGATAGCCCTTGCCGCCGGAGGTCTTGACCAGGTTCGGCAGCGACAGCTCGTCGAGCTGCTTGTGGATGTCGAGCGCCGCCTGGCGCACCCGCTTCACATCGACGCCTTCGTCAGGGTCGAGGTCGAAGATGATCTGGTCGGGCTTTTCCAGTTGGTCGATGGTGCAGCCCCAGATATGGACCTCGACCACGCCGTACTGGACAAGTGCCGCTAGCCCGTCGAAGTCCTTGATGAACAGGATCTCCTCGCCGTCGGTCGGATCCTTCATCCTGGCGATCTTGTCGCTCATGCCGGGCGAGGCATGTTTCTGGAAGAAGCGCTGGCCGTGGATGCCGTCCGGCGCCCGCACCAGGCTCAGCGGCCGGTTGACGACGAATTGCTCCATGCGCGGCCAGACCAGGACATAGTGGTCGAGCAGGTCCTGCTTGGAGACCTTTTCGTCGGGCCACAGCAGTTTGTCGGGATGCGAGAGCTTTATCGAGGTCATCGCGGTTCCGGCCGACGCCTTGGTCGCTGCCTTGCCGCTGCTCGACTTTGCTTCGCTTCCGGCCTTGCCGGTGGCTTGCTTCGGCTGTTCCTGCACGACTTCCTCCGCGGGCTTGTCCTCGCGCAATCCCTGGAACGAGGCGTGGCGGATTATACGGTCGGATGTCCAACTGCGAAACTCCACTTCGCCGACCAGCTCGGGCTTGACCCAGGTGAGGCCCTTGCCCTTCGGCACGGCAGTCGAGAAGGGCGACTCCTTCGCCTTGAGGCCGTCGAGCCGCTTTTTCAGATCCGTCATCACCTTGCCGGAAAAGCCGGTGCCGACGCGGCCGGCATAGTTGAGTTTGCCGCCCTCGAAATAGCCGACCAGGAGCGAGCGCAGGCCGCGCCCGGTCTTGTCCGACGGCAGGTAACCGCCGATGACGAATTCCTGGCGCAGCGTGCATTTCGACTTGATCCAGGTGAGGCCGCGGCCGCTGCGGTAAGGGGCGTCGGCGCGTTTCGAGACCACGCCTTCGAGGCCCATTCGGCAGACATGCTGCAGTATGACCTTGCCGGGCTCGGAAAAATGGTCGCTGAAGCGCAACGCCGAATTCTCCGGCTGCTCGCCGAGCAGTTCGGCCAGGGCCTGCTTGCGCTCGACCAGCGGCTCGCGGCGCAGGTCCTTGCCGTCGAGCCGCATCAGGTCGAAGACATAGTAGATGAAGCGGCCAGTGCGACGGGCCGAAAGGTCAGCCTGCAGCAGGGGGAAGGACGATATGCCGCTGTCGGCCAGCACGACGACCTCGCCGTCGATGACGGCGTCGCGGCATTTCAAGCCGGCTAGCGCCGCGGTGACCGGGCCGTCGAATTTTTCGGTCCAGTCGAGGCCGGCGCGCGTCAGCAGCCTGACCTCGCTGCCGGCGATCTGCGCCTGCATGCGGTAGCCGTCGAATTTTACTTCATGCAGCCAATCGTCGCCTGAGGGCGCATTCTTTTCCAGTGTCGCCAACTGCGGCTCGATGAACTCCAGGCGCTTGGCGTGCCCGGCCTTGGCCTTCCGGGCGGCCGGCTTGTTCGAATGCCAGACCTTCGGCTTTTCGCCCTTGGCTGCCTTGCCCTTGCCGACTTCCTCTATCGTCAGGCCCGACTTCACCGATTTCGGCTCGTCCTTGAGGATGTCCTCGCCGGGGCGGGCGGCGGCATCGTCGGATTTGATCAGCAGCCAGTTGTCGCGCTTTTCGCCGGGACGGGGTTTCAGCCTGACCAGATGCCAGCGCCCGTGCAGCTTGTAGCCCTCGAGCTCGAAATTGATATGGCCTTTCTTCATGCCTTCGGCCGGGTCGCCGTCCGGAATCCATCGGCCGTCGTCCCAGACGATGACCGAACCGCCGCCATACTCGCCCTTAGGAATGGTTCCCTCGAAGGACGCGTAGTCGATCGGGTGGTCCTCGACATGCACGGCCAGCCGCTTTTCATGCGGATCGAGGCTCGGGCCGCGCGTCACCGCCCAGCTCCACAGCACGCCTTCGTGTTCCAGCCGAAAATCGTAGTGGAGGCGGGTGGCGGCGTGCTTCTGGATGACGTAGATGCCGCCCGCCTCGCTCTTCTTGTGCCGAGGCACCTTGCCGGCCGGCTCGGCGGTTTTGCGGAAATCGCGCTTGGCATGATATTGCTCGAGGCCGGCCATGGCATCCTGCTCCTATGCGGATTTGCGACTTCTATGTTGACGGCGACCGGGCGCGGCGGCCTTGGCCTTCGTCCGCGCCGACGACGCTTTCGATGACGATCTGCCGGCTTTGCCGCCGCCTTCCGCGTTCAGGCTCTTCTTCAGCGCGTCGAACAGGTTGACGACGTTGGAAGGCTTCGGCGGCGCCTTGGCCTTGGGCGCCTTCTTGCCGGCCTTCTTGGCGCGGATCAGCTCGAGCAGCGCGTCCTCATAGCGGTCGTCGAATTTCGAAGCGTCGAACTTCGTCTTCTTGCTGTCGATGATGTGCTCCGCGAGATCGATCATCTCGTCATCGGTTTTGGCTGCCTTGATCTCGTCGAAGACCGTGCCTGGCTGGCGCACGGTGTCGTCGTAGCGCAGCGTCGTCAGCACCATGCCCTTGCCGAGCGGCTCGATCACCACGGGGCGCTCTCGGTTGTAGAGCACGATGCGCGCGAGGCCGGCCATCTTCTTGGCCGCCATCGCGTCGCGGATGACGGCGAAAGCCTCCTCCGAAACCTCGTCCGCCGGCGAGACGTAATAAGGCGTGTCGAGATAGATCTGCTGGATCGAAGATTTCTCGACGAAGCCGTCGAGACCCAGCGTGTGCGAAGACTCGATCTCAACCGCCTCGATCTCGTCTTCCTCGATATGAACGAAGTCGCCGTCGCTCACCTCGTAGCCCTTGATCTCGTCGCCTTCCTCCAATGGCTTGCCGGTCTCAGCGTCTACATAGATGCGTCTGACGGTGTTGCCGGTCTTGCGGTTGAGGATGCGGAACGAAACCTTCTCGGCGTGGGTGACGACATTGGTCAGCTCGATGGCGCAAGTGACCAGCGACAGTTTCAGATAGCCTTTCCAGGCGGGGCGCGGTGCCATGGCGAACTCCTGCGCGATGCGATCCGAAGCGCGTCGGCCGTTGAATGCCGACCGCTTCCGTTCTGACGCAATCGCGAACGCAACGCTGCTGCACTTTCGTCGTATCGCTCCGACCGCAACGGATAGGGGCTCGCCTGGGTTCCGGCGGAGCCGGCAGGCCGGTCCCACATGGTGCCGGATCTATCACGCCGCCAGCAGGTTGATCCTGTTTTCCGCCATCTCGGTGAGCTTGCGGTCGGTCGCCTGCTCTTCCTTGAGGTTCTTGGCCAGCACGTTGGCGCAGTCGCTGCGGCCGAGCTGCCTGGCCCAGGCGATCAGCGTGCCGTAACGCGTCATCTCGTAATGCTCGACCGCCTGCGCGGATGCGATCAGCGCGGCATCGAGAACCTCCTTGTCGTCGATATCGCCGCTCACCTCGTCGGCTTCCTCGAGGATGCCGTCGATGGCGGGGCAGCTGATGGCCTTGGCCTTGACGCCATTGAGCTCGAACACCTGCTCGACGCGATCGATATGGCCCTTGGTCTGCTCGAGGTGTTTTTCGAAGCCGGCCTTCAGCTGCGGATCGGTCGCCTCGCCGATCATCTTCGGCAGCGTCCGCTCGATCTTTTTCTCGGCATAATAGATGTCGCGCAGCATATGGATGAAGAGGTCGTCCAGCGTCTTGATGTCTTTCGAAAAGAAACCCATGGCTCTTGCCTTCCATTGCTTATTCCAGGTTGGGCTTATTCCGGGTTGGGGAATTCAATCGGCGGCGCGGCCGCCTTCGTCGGAGCCGCGCGGGCTTGAAGGAATCAACGTGTCGCTTCCGGGCCGGTTCCTGACCTTTTCCGGACGCGCAATGAAATTTCCGGGCGCTGGCCGAACGTGAAACAGAAGCGCGTCCAAGCGACATCGAGACGAAACATATGTGATGCAAAAGTCACACGGCCCGAAATCACGACAAAAGGCATCGAAAGACCGCGAATCAGCCGCATTCCGGCCACGATGCAACGGGTTTCGGACCAGAAATTAACATCGCGTTCACCGACTATTCACGCCTCGACGCTATGCTCCCGGACAATTCGGAAGGGACATCCGAAAACGGGACAGGGACAGGTAAAATGAACTTCTGGAACCACCTCGCCGGCTATGCCGCCGCCATTCGCGAATTCGTCGCGCCGACCTATCGGCCGGAGCGCTATTACATGCGCGGCCCGGGTCCGGCCTGCGCCCGCCGCGGCACCTCGATCGGCATCGGCACGCACTGACCACCATGCTCGACAGCCGCCACAACAGCCGGATCTGCAAGCCGGCCGCCGACAACCGCGCCACGACCTATCGTGACGAGCGCCCCGCCGTCGCCGACGGCAGGCGTGCGACAACGCCGCGACTTTGACGCCGCCGCCCGCTGGCTTAGTGTCCCCTTAGTTGTACAGGGGCACAAATAGCCGGGGCCGACATGACCGACCTGCCCGACCCGAACCGTCCGTCTCAATCCGAGTTCTTCGGCGCAACCCAGCCGCTGATCGTCTTCGACGGCGTCTGCGTGTTCTGCTCGGGCTTCGTCCAACTGATCGTCAAGCTCGACCGCGGCAATCGCTTCCGCTTCGCCACGGCGCAATCGCCGTTCGGCGAGGCGTTGTTCCGCAAATACGGCCTGGCAACCGACAATTACGAAACCAATCTCGCCATCATCGACGGCGCGGCCTTCACGAAGCTCGACAGTTTCATCGCCGTCATGGCCGCGCTCGGCTGGCCGTGGCGCGCCGCAAGGCTGCTGCTCGTCCTGCCGCGGCCGTTGCGCGACTGGCTCTACGACCGCGTCGCCAAGAACCGCTACGCGCTGTTCGGTAAGATGGACAGCTGCCAAGTCCCGTCCGCCGAACTGCGGCGACGGCTGATCGGCTAGGTTATCGTTGGGGGGTGGGATGAGGCTTCTGATCGTCGGCGGCTACGGAACCTTCGGCGGCCGCATCGTGCAGTTGCTGGAGACCGAGCCGCGTCTCACCCTGATCGTCGCGGGCCGCTCGCCGGGGAAGGCCAAGGCGTATTGCGAGGGCAGGGACCGTGCCTGCGCCCGGCTGGTGCCGGCGCTCTTCGATCGCGACGGCGATCTTGCCACGCAACTGGCCGCGCTCGCGCCCGACATCGTCGTCGACGCAAGCGGCCCGTTCCAGGCCTATGGCGAAGGACGCTATCGGCTTATCGAGGCCTGCATGGCCGAGCGCATCAACTATCTCGACCTCGCCGACGGCTCGGACTTCGTCGCCGGTGTGGCAAGCTTCGACGCCGCGGCGAAGGAAGCAGGCGTTTTCGCGCTGTCCGGGGTATCGAGCTTCCCGGTGCTGACGGCGGCGGTGGTGCGCCGGCTCTCATCGGAGATCGCGCGCGTCGAGCGCATCCACGGCGGCATCGCGCCATCGCCCTTCGCCGGGGTCGGCGAGAACGTCATCCGCGCCATTGCGAGCTATGCCGGGCGGCCGGTCCGGCTGGTGCGCGACGGCAGGCCGGCCGAAGGCCGCCCGTTCACGGAACAGATGCGCGCCACGATCGCGCCGCCCGGCCGCGTGCCGCTCAGGAACACGCTGTTCTCGCTGGTGGACGTGCCGGACCTCAACGCGCTGCCGGCGCTGTGGCCCGAGGCAAAAGCGATCTGGATGGGTGCTGGGCCGGTGCCGGAAGTGCTGCACCGCGCCCTGATCGGCCTGGCCTGGCTGGTCCGCGCCGGCCTGATCCCAACGCTGTCGCCGCTGGCGCCGCTGATGCACTGGGCGACCAACCGGCTCGCCTGGGGCGAGCATCGCGGCGGCATGTTCGTCGAGATCGAAGGGGCGGACGAGGCGGGCGGGCCGCGCAAACGATCCTGGCATCTCCTGGCCGAAGGCGATGACGGGCCGCTGATCCCGTCGATGGCGGTCGCGGCCTTGGTCGGCAAGGCGCTCGACGGCCGGATGTCGGCGCCCGGCGCCCGCGCGGCGGTGCGCGACCTCGAGCTCGAGGATTATGAGAAGCTGTTTGCGGGCAGGACGATCTGCACCGGCTTCAGGGGCGATATCGACGGCAAGGCTCTCTATCCCGGCTTGCTCGGCGATGCGTGGAAAAACCTTCCCGCGGAAATCCGCGCCATGCATGACGGCACGAAGGTAGCGGAAGGCCGTGCCAGCGTCGAACGCGGAAGAGGCATGCTTAGCCGGCTTGCCGCCGCGCTGGTCGGTTTCCCGACCGCGGCCGCGGATATTTCCGTAAAGGTGCGCTTCGATTTCGACACGCAGGCCGAAACCTGGACGCGAACCTTCGGCGCGCACGGTTTTTCGAGCCGGCAGTTTGCCGGGCGCGGCCGCTCGGAACGGCTGCTTGCCGAGCGCTTCGGCCCGCTGACCTTCGCCATGGCGCTGGTGGCCGAGGGGAACCGGCTGTCGCTCGTGCTGCGCCGCTGGAGCTTTCTCGGCCTGCCTTTGCCGATGTGGCTTTGCCCGCGCTCGACATCCTACGAGATCGTCGAGGATGGCCGCTTCCGCTTCCATGTCGACATCTCGCACCCGCTCGCCGGATTGATCGTGCGCTATCGCGGCTGGCTCGTGCCGTCGCAGGATTCGAGCACCGTCGTCTCTCCCGCTGCCTTGCCCAGCTCGCGACAGCCCTTGGCCGTGCATAGCGTCCAGCCTTCCCCGGTGGCGCCGGACGCCGCGAGCACAAGGCGCGGCTGAGGTCCGATCCGCGGCGCATAGACCCACCAGCCGTTGCGCAGCACCGAGCCCTCGGGCGGGTCCATGCCGGCCCCGGAGCCCTTGACCCATGCCTCGACGACCTGCAGCCCGGCGGGCAGCACTTTCCAGTCTTCCCGCCAGCGCGTGCGTTCCACCGAATGCGTCCAGGACAAAGTGAAGGCGGCAACGGCGAGCGTCACCGTCTTGCCTGCGGCGAGGATGCACAGGCTCATATTGGGCTTTTCATTTGGTTGAGCATGATCTTTTCCGAAAACCGGATTCCACTTTTTGCCTTCGCTGACCTTCGGTTCGGGATCATGCTCTGGTGGACTGCTGGCCCGCGCGCCAGCAGTGCCAGCCGATCCAGACCAGCGCCAGCACCCAGCCGGCCTCGTCGGTAAGCGGAAGTGCTGCGACCAGGAGCACGCCGGCAACGAAAGCGACGATGCGTTCCCACCAGGCCATGCGGCGGGCGAGGAAGCCGACGGCGGCCGCGCCCCAGAGCACGATGCCCATGCAGGCCTTGACGACGATGTAGGCGACCTCGACCGGATAGCCGAACGAGGCGGCGATCGGGCCGGGATCCTGCAGCATCAGGGCCGGTGTATAGACGGCCATGAACGGCACGACGAAGCCGGCGATGGCGAGCTTGGTCGCCTGGATGCCGATCTTGAGGCCGCTTTCCTTCGCCATCGGCGCGGCGGCGAAGGCGGCAAGCGCCACCGGCGGCGTGAGGTCGGCCATGATGCCGAAATAAAAGACGAACATGTGGCTGACGATCAGCGGCACGCCGAGCGACAAAAGCGCCGGGCCGGCGAGCGAAGAGGTGATGATGTAGTTGGGGATGGTCGGGATGCCCATGCCGAGCACCAGGCAGGTGAGCATGGTCAGCACCAGCGACAGGAACAGATTGTTCTCGCCGATGGAGATGATCCAGCCGATGAAGGTCGAGGCGATGCCGGTCAGCGTCAGCGTGCCGATGACGATGCCGACGATGGCGCAGGCGATGCCGACCGGCAGCGCGTTCTTCGCCCCTTCGGCAAGCGAGTCGACGCAGATGCGCAGCGTCTCGCGCCCGCCCTTGAAGGCCAAGCAGGCGACGACGAGCGCCGCGATGACGAGGCTCAGAATGTTGACGCCGAACCGCATGAAGGAAGCAGCGGCAAGCCCAAGCGCCAGCCAGAAGACGACGCGGAACGCAAATGGCCCGATCAGCGCCGCCAGCGGCGTGCCGAGGATCAGCACGATGGTCAGCGCCAGGCCCATGGTGCCGGCGAAGATCGGCGTGTAGCCGGCGAAGAGCAGGTAAATCAGGACGCCAAGCGGCAGCACCAGCGGCCAGTGCTGTCGCACCGCCTCCCAGGGATTGGGAAGTTCCGCCTTGGCCATGCCGTGCAGGCCGGCCTTGCCGGCCTCCAGATGCACCTGCCAGAAACAGGCGCCGAAATAGAGCAGCGCCGGAATGATCGCCGCCTTCACCACCTCGGCATAGGGAATGTTCAGCGTCTCGGCCATGATGAAGGCGACCGCGCCCATCACCGGCGGCATGATCTGGCCGCCCATCGAGGAGGTCGCCTCGACGGCGCCGGCAAAGGCCGAGCGGAAGCCGAAGCGTTTCATCAGCGGAATGGTGAACTGGCCGCTGGCCACCACATTGGCGACGCCCGAACCGGAAATCGTGCCCATCAGCGCCGAGGAGAGCACGCAGACCTGGGCCGGGCCGCCGCGCCAGGAACCAACCAGGCCAAGCGCGAAATCGTTGAACAGCGCGATCATGCCGGCGCGTTCGAGAAAGGCGGCGAAAACGACGAAGATGAAGATGTAAGCCGCCGAAACATAGACCGGCGTGCCGTATATACCTTCGGTGCCAAAGGCGAAGGTGTCGACCAATTGCGCGAAATCATAGCCGCGATGGATGAAGGGCGGCGGCAGGTGATTGCCGACGAAGCAATAGGCGAGGAAGAGGAAGGCGATGACGGCGAGCGGCAGGCCCATCAGCCGCCGAGCCGCCTCGAAGACGAGCGCCACCAGCAGCGTGCCGACGATCAGGTCCGGAGTGGTCAGGAAGCCGGAGCGGCGGATGAGGTCGGCGTAAAAGACCCAGTTGTAGAGGCCGGTGGCGAAGCCGAGCACGCCAAGCGTCCAGAAGGCGGCCTTCGCCGCCACGCCGGTGGCGCGCAGATTGGCGATCAGCCCGAAGCCGAGCAGCAGCAGGAAGCCGACATGCATGGCGCGCACCACCTGGCTGGGCAGGCTGCCATAGGCGGCGATGTAGATCTGGAAGACGGAGAAGGCGACGGCAATCAGGAAGGCCGCCTTGCCCGCGATGCCTTCGCCGAAGCCCGGCGGTAGGCCTTCGATGGGCTCTTCCACGGTTGGAGAAATAACGGTCGGGGTCTCGGTCATTGGCGGGTTCCTGGCGGGCGCTCCCCTCCCCCTTGAGGGGAGGGTGGACAGCCGCCGAAGGCGGATGGACGGGTGGGGTCGTTGCGGCAGTGCGCGACTTTAACTGCCTCGGCTTGACCGAAAAGGCCGGAGCGCGTCGCGGAGGACCCCACCCGGCCCTGCGGGCCACCCTCCCCTCAGAGGGGGAGGGGAACTAGCGCCTACTTCAGCAACCCTTTTTCCTTGTAATATTTCTCCGCGCCGGGATGCAGCGGCACCGGCATTCCGTCCAGCGCCTTGGCCGGATCGATCGCCTTGGCGGCGGCGTGGGCGGCGGCGAGCTGGTCGAGATGCTCGAACATCAGCTTGGTCATCCGATAGGCGGTCTCGTCGGAAACGTCGGCCCGGGTGACGAGGAAATTGCCGACCGCGGCGGTCGCGACATCCTCCGTCTGGCCCTCATAGGTTCCCTTGGGAATGACGACCGACAGATAGGGCGAGCCGATCTTGGCGACGTCCTCGGCCGGCACGGCGACGACGTTGATCGGCACCGAGGTGGCGAGGTCGCGGATCGAAGCGACGCCGAGGCCCGCCGATTGCAGCGTGGCGTCGAGCTGCCGGTTCTTGATCAGCTCGACCGATTCGGCGAAAGGCAGATATTCGACCCGTCCGAGATCCTCGTATTTCAACCCGGCGGCGGCGAAGATGGCGCGAGCGTTGAGCTCGGTGCCCGAAGCCGGCGCGCCGACCGACAGGCTCTTGCCCTTGAGATCGGCGAGCGTCTTGATGCCGGACTCCTTGCTGGCGACGATCTGGATGTAGTTGGGATAGATGGCGGCAATGCCGCGCAGCTTGTCGAGCTTGCCGGGGAAGCCGGCCTCGGTGTTGCCTTCGGCGGCGAGCTTGACGGAATCGCCGAGCGCGAAGGCGATCTCGCCCTTGCCCTGCTGCAGCAGGTTGAGGTTCTCGACCGAGGCTTTCGTCGCCTGCACCTGGGTGCGGGCGCCTTCGATGCCTTTGCCGTAAATCTCGGACAGCGCGACGCCGAGCGGATAATAGACGCCCGACGTGCCGCCGGTCAGCACGTTGATGAATTCCTGCGCCCCGGCCGACACGGCGCCGAGGCCGAGCGACAGCGCCAAGGCGCCGGCGGCAACAAATTTCGTCCTGAAATTGAGCATATGGTTCCTCCTCCTGAAACGGTCGCGCCGCGCCGCCTCCCCGGCGCGAGCTCGTGAGTTTAGACAGGAGGCGCCAAATGCCAACCCGCAATTGCATGCATTAGACGAACGGCTGAGTATGGCGAAAAGCGCCGGCTTGCGCCCGATGGCTTTGGGATGAAAGATTTTCAAGGCGCCTGTCGAAATCGGCCGCGGCCGCACGACTTTAGCTTGGCCCGCGACGACGCGGCCTTCGAGAAACGGGAGAGACCCATGCGATACATGCTGTTGATCTACAATGACGAAGCCGCAATGGCGAATGCGCCGCGCGACAAGACCGAGCAGACCCTCGCGGCCTATGGCGCCTATACGGAAGCCTTGAAGAAATCCGGCGCATACCTTGCCGGCGAAAGGCTGCGCCCGACCCAGGCGGCGACATCGATCCGGATGGCCAATGGCAAGACCAACGTGCTCGACGGCCCCTATGCCGATACCAAGGAGCAGCTTGCCGGTTTCTACATGATCGAAGCGACCGACATCGACACGGCCATGGAATGGGGCGCGCGCTGTCCGGCAGCCAGCACCGGCACGGTCGAGGTGCGGCCGATCTGGGAAATGACCGACTACCTGTCCTAGAAATATGAACAGTCGCCAGGAGACGGCGCGGGCGGCGGCCGAGGCGGCCGCCCGGCAGAGCTACGGCAAGCTGGTCGCCTATCTCGCGGCCCGCACGCGCGACGTCGCCGGCGCCGAGGACGCGCTGGCCGATGCGTTCGCCGCCGCGCTGGAGCGCTGGCCGAGAAGCGGCGTGCCCGAAAAACCGGAAGCCTGGCTGCTTGCGGTCGCGCGCCGGCGCGACGTCGACGCCGTGCGGCGGCGGCTGACCGGCGAGGCGGCCCGCGACCATCTGCGGCTGATTGCCGAGGAGGCGGAGGCGCGCATGACGAATGAGGATTTGCCCGACGAGCGGCTCAGGCTGATGTTTGCCTGCGCCCATCCGGCGATCGAATCGAGCGTCCGCGCGCCGCTGATCCTGCAGACTGTGCTGGGCTTCGACGCCGCCACGATCGCTTCTGCGTTCCTGGTTTCGCCGGCGACGATGGGCCAGCGCCTGGTGCGCGCCAAGAACCGCATCCGGGAGGCCGGCATCCCCTTTCGCGTGCCGGAACGGGCCGAGCTCGGCGAACGGCTCGACGCGGTGCTGGAAGCGATCTACGCCACTTTTGCCGAAGGCTGGTCGGACCCGGCCGGCACCGAGACGCGACGGCGAAACCTTGCCAGCGAAGGCATCTGGCTCTGCCGGCTGGTCGCCTCGCTGATCCCGGACGAACCGGAAACACTGGGGCTTTTGGCGCTGATGCTTTTCGCCGAAGCGCGGCGCGCGGCACGGCGCGGCCCGCAAGGCGACTTCGTGCCGCTTGCCGAGCAAGACACCGCGCTCTGGGACGACACGCTGATCGACGAGGCGGAAGCGCTGCTCAAGCGCGCCGCGGCCAAGAAAATCATCGGCCGCTACCAACTGGAAGCCGCGGTGCAATCTGCGCATACGGCGCGACGGCGGAGCGGCGGCACCGACTGGGCCGCGATCCGCCAGCTCTACGACGCGCTGATGGCGATTGCCGGCTCGCCGGTGGTGGCGATCAACCGCGCGGTGGCGATCGCCGAAGCCGAGGGAGCGGCTGAAGGTCTTGCCGCGCTCGAGCGGATCGGCGACGACAGGCGGCTTGCCGAGTACCAGCCCTACTGGGCGGCGCTGGCCGAGCTGTCCGCCAGGCTCGGCAAGACCGCCGATGCTGCTGAAGCCTATGACCGGGCGATCGGCCTCGAGCGCGATCCGGCCTTGCGCCGCTTCCTGCAGGCCGAGCGAGGAAAGTTAGTGCGGAATTGAAAACGGCGGAGCGTTTTCAGACGTTCGCTTCCAGCAAACGCTGGCGGGACAGCGCCCCCCCTCTGTCCTGCCGGACATCTCCCCCACAAGGGGGGAGATTGGCCGTCGCGTCGGCTTTCGCCAATCTCCGACGCGGCAAGACGAGCGAGGCGCCCAAACTGCCGATCTCCCCCCAAGTGGGGGAGATGCCCGGCTGGGCAGAGGGGGGCGCGAAGGATCGCTACTTTCCCATATTTTCCATCGGCGACCTAAGCCCCCAGGCCGTCGAACAGGATCGTCGAGAGATAGCGCTCGGCGAAGGATGGGATGACGACGACGAGGTTCTTGCCCTTGTTTTCCGGCCGCGAGCCGACGACGATCGCCGCCTGGAGTGCTGCGCCCGACGAGATGCCGACCGGCACGCCCTCGAGGCGGGCAACGAGGCGCGCATTGGCGACCGAATCCTCGTTCGAGACCCTGACGATCTCGTCATAGACCGAGGTGTCGAGGATCTTGGGCGCAAAGCCAGCGCCGATTCCTTGAATCTTGTGCGGGCCGGGCTGGCCGCCGGACAGCACCGGCGACGCTTCCGGCTCGACCGCCACGACATGCAGCGAGGGCTTGCGCTTCTTCAGCACCTGGCCGACGCCGGTGATGGTGCCGCCGGTGCCGATGCCGGCGACGATGATATCGACCTCGCCATTGGTGTCGTTCCAGATTTCCTCCGCCGTGGTGCGGCGGTGGATCTCCGGATTGGCCGGGTTCTCGAACTGCTGCGGGATGATGGCGTTGGGCAGCGTCGCGGCGAGCTCGTCGGCCTTGGCGATGGCGCCCTTCATGCCCTTCGGGCCTTCGGTGAGCACCAGTTCGGCGCCGAGCAGCGCCAGCATCTTGCGGCGCTCGACCGACATCGTCTCCGGCATGGTGAGGATCAGCTTGTAGCCCTTGGCGGCGGCGGCGAAGGCCAGCGCGATGCCGGTGTTGCCGGAGGTCGGCTCGATCAGCGTGGTCTTGCCGGGCGAAATCTTGCCGGCCTCCTCCAGCGCCTCGATCATGGCGACGCCGATGCGGTCCTTCACAGAGGCGATCGGGTTGAAGAATTCGAGCTTGGCCAGCACATTGGCGACGATGCCCTTTTCCTTGGCG
Organism: Mesorhizobium captivum; assembly: GCF_033977165.1. NCBI lineage: Bacteria > Pseudomonadati > Pseudomonadota > Alphaproteobacteria > Hyphomicrobiales > Phyllobacteriaceae > Mesorhizobium > Mesorhizobium captivum. The sequence continues at coordinate 9,381 of NZ_JAVIJB010000054.1, read as the reverse complement.
AACTTGTCCAGCCGCACCAGCGGCGTGTCTCCAATCGTCTCGGTGATCGAGTTGAAGATGCGGCCGCGGCCGGGGACGCGTGCGGAGGTGACGGGCTTGTTCATTGGTTTCGCTCCCAAGGCAATGGCATAGGCGGACAGAATAGTGCTTTCAGCCGCGCAAGATAGGCTGGCGGCCGAAAATATCCGAGTGGGGCGGTTGCTGAAAACCATCCCACGCCGGAAATGCATTTTCTGGATCGGCCCGTTTTCGGAATGCTTTCCCTGAAATCGAAGCGGTTACGCACCGAGGTGTGTTGCCATTCACGTCAGGCCGGCATCACCTGATTGTCAACACGCTTACTGGCGAGCGGCAATGGCCGCGGCTGCCCCCATCATGAAGCCGGCGGCGGTGCGGTTCAGCGCCTTCAGCGCGCGCGGCGATTTCAGGAACCAGCGCGCCTTGGCGGCCAGCGCCAGATAGGGCACCAGCACCGCGAACAGGACAATGACGGTCAGCGCGACGAAGATGCCGTAATCGGCCAGCGTGATGGTCTTCAGGTCGACGATGGTCGGCGTGATGGCGAGATAGAAGATCATCGTCTTCGGGTTGCCGAGCGTCACCGTCAGCCCGGCAATGAAGCTCGCCACGAAGCCGCCCTTGCCCTTGCGCGCCTCGATGTTCTCGGGCGAGATGCCGCTGGTCCAGAAGCGCCAGGCAAGGAAAGCGAGATAGGCGACGCCGGCCCATTTGATGGCGAGGAAAACCATGCCGAAGGTCTGCGCGACGAAGGCCAGGCCGAGCACGACGGCGGTGAGGTAGGTGATGTCGCCGAGCATCAGGCCGAAGGACATCACCAGCGAGGAACGGAAGCCGGAGCCGAGCGCACGGGCAACCAGCGCCGTCACGCCGGGGCCCGGAATGGCGGCGGCGACGCCGAGGGCTGCGCTGTAAGCGAGAAATCCGGTGAGTGTCATGATTATTCTGGGCCTGGCCATAGGGACCGATATGGAACCGGGCTTTTATCATGATGCCGGGTCGGCGGTAACTCCCTCGCGGCGAGATTCGTTGCGCCAGCTCAACCGGGAACTAGTTTCCCGGCACAGGAATTTTGACCGGTCGCGTTGGCAGCTCGAATGCCTTGGAGATTGGCCGAAACGGACCGGCCTCATCATCCTCGGGTCTGCGCGCGTCGCTTCGCTCCTGCTCCGCCCTGGGATGACGAGGTTGGGAAGGCTTTAGCTAATCCCAGGCGTTTGCGCTGATTTCATGGAAATGAACAGCATTTCAAATCCCCGATCAGGACCGGCCGTCTCCGTAAGTGACGCGCCAGATCGTGCCGTTGCCGTCCTCTGTCAGGATCAGCGCGCCGTCCTTCGCCACGGCCACGCCCACCGGCCGGCCCCATACCTCGTCATCCGAAATGACAAAGCCGGTGGCGAAATCCTCATATTCCCCGGTCGGCTTGCCGTCCTTGAATTTCAGCCGCACCACCTTGTAGCCGGTGCGGGCACCGCGGTTCCACGAACCATGCAGGGTGACGAATGCGTCGCCCTTGTAGTCGGCGGGGAAGTTGCCGCCTTCATAGAAGGCGATGTTGAGCGGCGCCGAATGCGCCTGCATCAGCACGTCGGGTACCGTGACCTTGCCGGCGAGGTCGGGCCGCGCCCCCTCGTGGCGCGGATCCTCGTTGTCGCCGATATAGTACCAGGGCCAGCCATAGAAGGCGCCGTCCTTGACGGCCGTGGCGTATTCGAACGGCACGTCGTCGCCGAGCTCGTCGCGTTCGTTGACGACGCACCAGAGCGCGCCCGTCGCCGGCTGCACGGTCATGCCCGAGCAGTTGCGCAGGCCGGTGGCGACCATCCTGCGGTTCTTGCCATCGGGATCGAAGGCGAGCACGTCGGCGCGGCCTTCCTCCGCGCCCCAGGTGGCGCCGAGCGGCTCAGACCGCGCCCATTCCTCGACGCCACCCTTCGGCCTCGCGCCCATATCCTCGGCGGTGTTGGAGCCCGAGCCGACCGACAGGTAGAGCGTCTTGCCGTCGGGCGAGAAGGCGATGTCGCGCGTCCAGTGATGGCTCGAGGGAATGTCGGAGACGATCATTTCCGCCCTGCCCGAGGCTTGCATGTCGCCATCGCGATAGGGAAAGCGCACGACGCTGTTGCTGTTGGCGACATAGACCCATTGCGGCTTGTCGCCCGGCGGATAGAAGGCAATGCCGTAGGGCTGGGTGAGGCCCTTGGCGAAGACGGCTTTCTCGGCGGGCTTCGCGCTGCCTTCCGCCAGCCGATAGACCCTGACTCGATTGGCCTCGCTGTCGGCGACGAAGAGGTCGCCGTTCGGCGCCACGCGCACGACACGCGGATTGTCGATGCCGGAAGCGATGAGCTCGACCGAGAAGCCGGCCGGCACGGCGGGCTTGGCATCCGCGGGGCGGTCGGCGAGGCCGGCGCTATTCGACGGGGTGTCGGCGAGGCTCGGCTGCTGGAGATCGTCCGGCTTGATTAGACGCCGCACGCCTGGACGGTCGGCCTTCCAATCGCCGAAGGCCTTTTTGCCTGTGAGCAAAGGTTGGTCGGCCTGCTGCGCGAAAGCGCCGGTAGCCAGAAACAGGGCAACGCCCGCAAGGCCAGCGATCCGTGTCATGCCGTTCTCCGTCAATGGCGGACGCGCCTGCCACGATCGGCGCAACCAGACAGCAGATATCGGGCAGGCGCTCCAAAAGAGAAGCGCGGGCACGCAGATTTGACGCGAACTGGCGGCAGCTCAGCTCTCTTCGACGTCGAGATCGTCGTCGAGCCGTTTTTCCAGCGCGACCAGATCGGCCGGCAGCGGCAGGCCCATGGCGCGCATTTCCCTGAGCTTCTCGCGCAGCTGCTCCTGGATTTCGTGCTCGTCCTCGGGCTGGTTCACCATCTCCTCGAGCAGCAGGCTGATCTGGGCCTTGAACGATTCCAGCGCCATTTCCACCCTCCTTGCGGCGATCCCGTTCGCCTATCTCAGCATGCGCGAAATCAATTGGGCAGTATAGTCGACCATAGGCACGATACGGGCATAGTTGAGCCGGGTCGGACCGATAACGCCGAGCGCGCCGACGACGCGCGCGTCCTTGTCGCGATAGGGCGCGACCACAAGCGACGAGCCGGACAGGGAAAACAGTTTGTTCTCCGAGCCGATGAAGATGCGCACGCCGGGCCCTTCCTCGGCAAGATCGAGGAGCTGCAGCAGCCCGTCCTGCGTTTCCAGATCCTCGAACAGATGACGCAGCAATTCGAGATCGGCCTGGGCGGTGACGTTCTCCAGAAGATTGGCGCGGCCGCGCACGATGAGGCGCGCCGGCAGGCCGCTCTCGGCGCCGGCCCAGACCGCGAGGCCCTTCTCGACCAGGTCCTGCGACAGCGTGTCGAGGGCCGCCCTGGTCTCGTCCTTGATACGGGCGATCTCGATGCGCGCCTCGGCCAGCGTGCGGCCGCGGATGTGGGCGTTGAGGAAGTTCGAGGCCTCATGCAGCTGCGAGACGGTGATGCCGGCGGGCAGGTCGACAACCCGGTTCTCGACGTCGCCGCTCTGCGACACCATGACGGCCAGCGCCTTGGTGGGCTCCAGCTGGATGAACTCGATATGCTTCAGCGCCACCTCGTTCTTGGCGGCAAGCACCAGGCCGGCGCCGCGCGACATGCCGGACAGCATCTGGCTCGCCTCGGTCAGCATATGCTCCAGCGTGGCGCCCGAGCCCGAGGCACGCACCTGCGCCTCGATGACGCGGCGCTCATCGTCGGAGAGATCGCCAAGCTCCATGAAGGCATCGACGAAGAAGCGCAGGCCGGTCTGGGTCGGCAGCCGGCCGGCCGAGATGTGCGGGGCATAGATCAGGCCCAGATGCTCGAGGTCGCTCATCACGTTGCGGATGGTGGCCGGCGACAGCGACGAAGGCAGGATGCGCGACAGGCTGCGCGAGCCGACCGGCTCGCCGTCGCGCAGGTAGGAATCGACGATCCGCCTGAAGATGTCGCGCGAACGCATATCAAGCGATTGAAGTACCGGCGATTGCGACGCGGGATCGACTGCCTTGTTCATTCCGGCGAGAACCTCCGTTTAAAAGATATAGACTTCCGCCCCAAAGGCGCAACCCGGCGCCCTTTTCCTTTGCGCCCCCCTTTTCCTTTGCGCTCCCCTTTTCCTTTGCGCCATGCGCCGCATGCGTCTACAAGCCGCCGACGAATCCGAGAAAGAACAGAAAGAGCCTCGATGCGCCCCTCCAAACGCCAAGCTGACGAAATGCGCGCCATCTCCTTCGAGCGCGGCGTCTCCAAGCACGCCGAAGGCTCGTGCCTGGTGAAGTTCGGCGACACGCATGTCTTGTGCACGGCGAGCCTGGAGGAAAAGGTGCCGGCCTGGATGCGCAATTCCGGCAAGGGCTGGGTGACGGCGGAATACGGCATGCTGCCGCGCTCGACCGGCGAGCGCATGCGCCGCGAGGCCTCCGCCGGCAAGCAGGGCGGCCGCACGCTGGAGATCCAGCGGCTGATCGGCCGCTCGCTCAGGGCCGTGGTCGACCTGCAGGCGCTGGGCGAGCAGCAGATCACCGTCGACTGCGACGTCATCCAGGCCGATGGCGGCACCCGCACGGCCTCGATCACCGGCGGCTGGGTGGCGCTCTTTGACTGCCTGCGCTGGATGGAAGCCCGCCAGATGGCAAGTGTCTCCAAGGTGCTGAAGGACCATGTCGCGGCGATTTCCTGCGGCATCCATGACGGCCAGCCGGTCATCGACCTCGACTACCTCGAGGATTCCTCGGCCGGCACCGACGCCAATTTCGTCATGACCGGCAAGGGCGGCATCGTCGAGATTCAGGGCACCGCCGAGGGCGAGCCGTTTTCCGAGGAGCAGTTTGCCGCGCTGATGGGGCTGGCCAAGAAGGGCATTTCGCGGCTGGTCAGCTTGCAGCAGATGGCGGTGGCGTAGCGCGCCGCGTGGAAGAAAGAATGAGGCTGGCGATCCTTCACACCCCCCTCTGCCCTGCCGGGCATCTCCCCCGCAAGGGGGGAGATCGAACGGCACTTTGGGTTTCGCCAACCATCAACGTTGAGACGATGTCGGCGGAGCTGCTAATCTCCCCCCTTGCGGGGGAGATGGCCGGCAGGCCAGAGGGGGGTGCGTCGTGACTCCCTCGGCGATTCTGGAATCGGCCCTCTACGTCACAGACTTGCAGGCTGCCGAACAATTCTACTGTGACATCATCGGCCTCAACGTCGTGGGCAAGGTCGAAGGCCGCCACGTCTTCTTCCGCTGCGGCAGCGGCGTGCTGCTTCTCTTCAATGCCGAAGCGACCAAAGTTCCGCCGGCGCCGGACGCCAGGCTGAAGGTGCCGCCGCACGGAACGGCCGGCGAAGGTCATCTTTGCTTCACGGCAAGCGCCGATGAGATTGGCCAATGGCGCAAGCATCTCACAGCAAGGAACATCGCCATCGAAAGCGATTTCGAATGGCCGCAGGGCGGACACTCGATCTATATCCGCGACCCTTCGGGGAATTCGATCGAGTTCGCCGAGCCAAGGATCTGGGGCCTGTGATGCATAGTTTGAACGGACAAAAGATCGTCGTCGCCAGCCACAACGAAGGCAAGCTGCGCGAGTTCGCCGACCTGATGGCGCCGTTCGGCTTCGAGGCTAAGTCGGCCAAGGACTACGGCCTGCCGGAACCGGAAGAGACCGGCACGACCTTCGAGGAGAATGCCTATATCAAGGCATACGCCGCTGCCAAGGCGACCGGCCTGCCGGCGCTCTCCGACGATTCGGGCCTCTGTGTCGACGCGCTCGACGGCGCGCCGGGCGTCTACACCGCCAACTGGGCCGAGACGCCGGATGGCAGCAGAGATTTCGGCATGGCCATGCAGCGCACCGAAGTGGCCCTGCAGGAGGTCGGCGCGACCGAGCCGACGCAGCGCACCGGCCGCTTCGTCGCCGTCATCTGCCTAGCCTTCCCGGACGGCGATGCGGAATATTACCGCGGCGAGGCGGAAGGCACGCTGGTGTGGCCACCGCGCGGCACGCTCGGCTTCGGCTACGATCCGGTGTTCCTGCCAAACGGCTTCGACAAGACTTTCGGCGAGATGAACGCCGAGCAAAAGCACGGCTGGAAGCCCGGCCAGGCAACCGCCCTGTCGCACCGCGCCCGCGCCTTCCAGAAATTCGCGCAAGCCCGCCTGGACTTGGCGCGGCTCGACTCAAGATGATCGAGACCGGCCAAACCATGCTGCTCGACCGCAGCCCCGGCTTCGGCGTCTACATCCATTGGCCATTCTGCGCGGCCAAATGCCCTTACTGCGACTTCAACAGCCATGTCCGCCACCAGCTGGTCGACCAGGAGCGCTTCGCGCGCGCCTTCGAAACGGAACTGGCCACCATGCGCGCCCGCACCGGGCCGCGCGAGGTGACCAGCATCTTCCTCGGCGGCGGCACGCCGTCGCTGATGAAGCCGGAAACTGTCGGAGCGGTGCTGGAGGCCGTGGCGAAGAACTGGACGGTGCCTGCTGGCATCGAGGTCACGCTGGAAGCAAACCCGTCCTCGGTCGAGGCTGAGCGTTTTCGTGGCTACCGGACAGCCGGCGTTAACCGCGTCTCGCTCGGCGTGCAGGCGCTGAACGACAAGGACCTGCGCTTCCTCGGCCGGCTGCACAATGTCGAAGAGGCGCTGCATGCCATCGGACTCGCGCGGGACATTTTCCCCCGACTGTCCTTTGATCTGATCTATGCGCGACCGGGCCAGACGCCGGAGGCGTGGCGGGCGGAGCTCGAACAGGCGATCGGCCACGCCGCCGATCATCTGTCGCTCTATCAGCTCACCATCGAGGAAGGCACGCCGTTCCATGCTCTGCATGCGGCGCGAAAATTCGTCATCCCGGACAATGACCAGGCCGCCGACCTCTACGCGCTGACGCAGGAGGTGACGGCGGCGCATGGGCTGCCGGCCTATGAGATTTCCAATCACGCGCGGCCGGGCGCCGAGAGCCGGCACAATTTGACCTATTGGCGCTATGGCGAATATGTCGGCGTCGGGCCGGGCGCGCATGGCCGCTTCGTCGAGAACGGCCGCCGGACGGTCACGGTCGCCGAAAAGATGCCGGAGACCTGGGCCAACCTGGTCGAGGCCAGGGGCCATGGCGTCACCGGCGGGGAAGTGCTTACGCGAGCCGAAGAGGCGGACGAGTTCCTGCTGATGGGGCTGAGGCTCGCCGAAGGCATCGACCTTCAGCGCTACGAGACGCTTGCCGGCCGTGGCCTTTCGACCGCAAGACTTTCGGTGCTGCAGGAAGAAGGGCTGGTGGCGCCGGTCGGCAATGCCCGGCTCCGCGCCACCACCGCGGGGATGATTGTGCTCGATGCCGTCGTGGCGGATTTGGCGCGGTAGCACAGCACTTTCGTCATTCTCGGGCTTGACCCGAGAATCCATGCCGTGACTTCAACCGAAGGGCGCGACGGAGCAGAATTCTGCACCGCCGGAGAAGTTTCGATGTAACGGCATGGATCCTAGGGTCTGCGCCGCGTCGCTTCGCTCCTTGCTCCGCCCTAGGATGACGAAGCGAGAGCCGGCTGCGCTCTCATGCGACGCCTAGGCGTCGTGCTTCTGGCGGTGCTTGCCGCGGTTCTTCTCGGCATGCGCCTCGCCGTTGCGGGCGGGCTTCTGGTCGGCCTTGTCGCGGCGGGCGCCTTGCTGTTCGGCGATCGGATGTGGGGGAGTGGCCTCGCGGGCGGTTTTGCTTTCAAGTCGGCTGATAAAAATGTCGAAGCGATTGGGCATCGTCCGGTCCTGCCTCCTACCGGGAATCAGGGATGAAATTCGCCGATAGCGGTTTCGTTCCTCACTATGGCAAAGGCATGGCGATTTCCCTCCATGGACCTCACGTTTTGCAACAGGACGGCGACCGTGCGAAACAGAGCGGCTACAGAGAGGGACCATTCTTGACCGGCGAGAAACGCAGCTATCTGATCGGGCAGACCGAGATTCCGGCGCGGCCGATTGCGCCGGCGCTTTATCTGGTGGCGACACCGATCGGCAATCTTGCCGACATCACGCTGCGCGCGCTGGAGACGCTGGCTAGCGCCGACATCGTCGCCTGCGAGGACACGCGCGTCTCGCGCGTGCTGCTCGAACGCTACGGCATCCGTCGCCGCACCACGGCCTATCATGAGCACAATGCCGCCTCGGCAGGGCCGAAGCTGATCGAGGCTTTGGGGGTCGGGCACAGCGTGGCGCTGATTTCGGATGCCGGCACGCCGCTGGTCTCCGACCCCGGTTACCGGCTGGTCGGCGAAGCGCTGGAGCGCGGCATCCGCGTCGTGCCGGTGCCGGGACCGTCGGCGGCGCTTGCCGCGCTAACCGCTTCCGGACTGCCGTCCGACGCCTTCCTATTCGCGGGCTTTTTGCCTGCGAAGGCTGGCCAGCGGCTGACGAAGCTCGAAAGTTTCAAGCAGGTGCCGGCGACGCTGATCTTCTTCGAATCGCCGCGCCGGCTGGCCGAGACGCTCGCGGCGATGGTGGAAGTGCTCGGCGGTGCGCGTCAGGCGGCGATCGGACGCGAGCTTACCAAGGCCTTCGAGGAGACGCGGACGGGAACGCTCGGCCAGCTCGCCGATCACTACGCGGCGGCCGACACCCCGAAGGGTGAAATCGTCATCTGCATCGGTCCGGCCGAGGCCACGGCGGATCAGCCGGCCGATATCGACCGGCTGCTGTTGTCGCTTGCCGCGGAAATGCCGGCCTCCAAGGCGGCTGCGGAAGCGGCGAAGATGACCGGCGGCCAGAAACAGGCGCTCTACCGGCGGCTGCTCGAACTCAAGGACAGACCATGATCCCGAAAGGTGGAAACCGGTTTTCGGGAAAGATCATGGTCAAACAAAGAGATGCCGGCGATGGCTGAGCGCACTGTCGGTCATCGGCGAAAAGCCTATCGGCGCGGTCATCGCGGCGAATGGCTGGCGGCGCTGGCGCTGATGTTGAAGGGCTATCGCATCCTTGCCCGCCGCCACCGCACCAAGCTCGGCGAGATCGACCTGATCGCCAGGCGCGGCGACCTGGTGCTGTTCGTCGAGGTCAAGGCGCGGCGGACGCTGATCGAGGCAATGGAAGCGATCGCCCACTCGTCGGAGCGGCGCATCGAGGGCGCCGCCGACCTCTGGCTGTCGCGCCAGCCGGACTATGGCAGGCTGTCGGTGCGCTTCGACATGGTGGCGGTGCTGCCCTGGCGCTGGCCGGTGCATGTCGAGAATGCGTTTTATGGACGGAATTGAGGGGCCTCGAAGACGCAATCCTTGCGGGACGCTAACTGTCGAGGTCAGCGCCGCCCCTTGTATCTGCACGGACAGAGATTTGTGCGATGGAAGCGACTGAGCCTCGAACC
>NZ_JAVIJB010000053.1:0-40953 GCF_033977165.1 Mesorhizobium captivum | reverse complement strand
CCTGTGGCCCGCGGGTTCCTTCCTCGGGGACTTTCGTACGCCTGCCGGCGCCCGAAACTCTTCACGAGAGCGACCGGACCGCTTTCGGTTTGCGGGAGCGATAGCGGACATTCAACATGCGATCGCAATGTCTCGACCTGACCCGTTGCGATCATCAATTGGGCAACAAATGGCGTTCGCTAAGCAAGCGGACGATCCCAAATCTCACCGTCCAAATGATGATGCCGCGACGGCCCAGTAGCGATTGTTCCGAGTGCTCGTGGCGGCTCTTCTCCCAATTACCTTTCGCCGGAATGCTGATTTGCGTCAACGAGGCTGGATCCTCGGTGATCTTTGCTCATTTCCGATGGCAATACCCGCCGCATCCATGTTAGCTCAGTTGCGTGTCGTGTTCCTCACATCGGAAGCTCCGGGTTATCCTCCGCAAAGTATTCATGACTGTCAGCGTTTGATGTCGCTCTCGGCGGGTTGTCAACCGCGAGTACCTTGGCGGCATTCTGACCACCATAGGAATAGTCGCCTGTTGAAGCGACGACAAAAAAGTGACTAATTTCGTGTATAATCGTTCCAGACTTTGAATCCGTTCCTTTGATAGCGGCTAGCCAGAACTTGTGACAAACAAATATTCTGTAAGGTTGATCACGGTGCACATATGAATAGTCTCCTGGCTCGCACTCGCTGCCGTGGCATCCAAACGATATTGTTTTGTTTCCAAGAGCATCCAAAATCTTCGAGAAATTTCCGGTGACCTTTGCATACAGTCCTACGGTATGCGCCCCAAACCATGTCAGATATCGTTGGGAATTCGGCTGCTGGGCTGGAGGCGTGTCCTGCAAAACCTGCAGGGCAGCCGAGGCTATGTTGTTTGCTTCCGCCAGCGCAGCGCCAATATCATCCTGTTGAGAGCTGTCACACTGGTCGAATTTGGGCGCCGAGAGCGGTACCCGTTCCGGAGGAATTCGACCGGTGAGAAGCCTGAACGTGGCGGCGTTGCTCAAAACTTGGGCGCGTCTCAGGGCACCTGGACGACCAATCAGCAGACCCACTCCCTCTGTATCATAGGTAACCGCATAGTTCCCTGCTTCATAGATGGCGTAGTACAATGACAGATCGACGGGCACCGAAATCGATTGTCCGGGTTCAATATTGATAAAGTCAGCCTCTGTCGGTTCTCCACGCTTCACCAAACGGCCGATATACTGAATTGGCTGCGACCCTCTCGTCACAGAAAATATTTCACCCGAGACGCCGTTGATTGGCGTGGTCCAGCTGAGCACCCTGATCGGGCTGCGCGACCGGTTGGTGAGAGTAAAGTCAATAATAAGGGGGGTATCGTTTCCGTAAGAAGGCAGGCGCGATTGCAGAACTATCTCGATTTCCTGATTCTGCTGCGCGAACGCCAAAGGCACAACGCTAAAAAAACATGAAAGTAGCAATGCAATATTTCGGACGATACTCGGCATTTTATGCTCCTATATAACCACGCTTAGACTTTTTGCTTCGTCTACGTGAGTTTTTAGTTTGCGATAACATACCAGAAGCGCCCACGGCCTACCTTGCAAGTTAGGAATGAAATTGCTGCGGGCCGGGCATTGCAACTTACCGCAAATTCAAAAAAACAGGAACGCGAAATCATGTCCGTGGCCTTGCATGCCATCGATTTCGGCTGACACCTTTTTAGGGGTGGTATAAGATAGATAGGTACTTTCCCATCAAGCTCCATAAGAGGGGGCCAGCATGAGCGAGCGTTGGAAAGGCATAATCACTAACTGCGCGATTTTGAAGTATTTTGCCCTGATTTGTGGGTTCTGTTTAGCTTTCGGCGGCACTGCTCTAGCTGATTCATGCGGAACAGAGGCTCCTTATGGCTGGAATATCAAGAATCCTCCGGCCGAAGACCGCCAGGCAATTCTAGATCTTTTGTCCCGCTATGCCTGGACGATCGACGAAAGAAATGCAGCCGCGTTCGCTGGCCTATTTGCGAAACCGAAATCGTCTTACTACGAGATTTGCAGTACAAGCAGCAGTATCCTCAAGTTGACACTCGACCTTGGTCCGGAATCTCCAGACGATCTTCTTGAGCAGATGAAAATAATAGTTAAGAAACTGGAAACAGATCACCTCCAGACCCGGCATCTCGTGACCAACACCTTGTTCAATGTTGACGACACGGGCAAGACGGTGAACACCAAATCGATAGTCCTGGTCACTTTGCAGGACTCCCACTCTCCAGCACCGGTACTTGACTATTCGGCGGATGCCCGGGCGACTTTTGTAAAGGGCGACGACGACACGTGGCGATTTCAATCGCTTACAATCCACGCCGACTATGCTGCTGGCTCTGTCGCAGCCAAGAAGCGGTGACGCCCAGAGATCGGCTATGGGTTCACTGGCACGCTCCAGTGGGCTGAAATGCGTGCCGTTGCGCTGATCGCTGCTGTCCTCGGCATTGCGTTTCTCCTATTGTCCGGGACTATCGGGCTTCGACATGCAGCTTTCGTATCGACGCCGCGAGCCGGCGAGAGGCAAGGCTCCGATCAGGACGACGTGCATTCGAAGTCGTTCGCCAAAGCTGTTACGCGATGGAACCCTGACATCTTTTGGGCGCCGGCCTCGAAGAGCACCGACGTCATAACCAGGTCTGGCGATGAAGCGCGGGCGGTGTTCGGTCCTATTCCCGACGGCGATTGCGACAGCCCACAAATGAAGGTCATCCCACTGGAAGTTGACGGCAATGTCGTCGACCTCAAGCCCAATCCGACAAAACCAGGCTCTCCGCTGGAGTTCGAGCACAGGAACGTAAGCGGAGAGGTGGTAAAGTGGACGGCGACATTGCCCAAGTGCGACAAGCCTTCGCTGACTGGCAGCACGACCTACTGTGGGCTGAACTCACGTGTCGTAAGGGTCGTGCGCGGCAACGTTGAATGGCTGTTCCTCTGCAGAAAATCCAATATCAGCCAGGAGGTCAGCACCGATCCCTACTGGACGCGGTCGGATCCGAGGTTTTCTGTCTTCGGCACCATCGGGTTCAATCGGAAATCCGGAGAAATCGTCTTCTTCGACGGCCGCAAGGACCGGAGCGAGTTCGATTGGACAAAGCCCTTCGTTCCGCCGGGTGGGCGCAGCTATTCCGATGAAGTCGGACGGGCTGCGGCGGAGAAAATCTATGATCCGACGTTCCAGATCTCATGCCATGCATGCCATGACAACAAAAGCCCCTATGTGATCGATCCACACATTGCGCAGAGCAGGGTCGGTTTCCGTTCAGGCGGCGATTCCAGATCGACCGCCTTCAGCCTGGGCGATTTTCTACCGCGCCGGCCCCGGTTGCCGGGCGCGCCGTTCCGCGTGGTCGGCTCCGGCTACACCGGCACCTACCGCAATGAACTTAGCCAAGCCAGGACGGTCGAAGATCCGACGGGCAACTGCACGAGCTGCCACACGCTTACCACACAAGTCACGGGCCGCCGTTTTGCCGCGGACGCAGCGGGGTATGAGCCGACGGTCACGTTGCCAACCTGGGTTCAATTGCTCGAGTTGCACGAGGAACAGATCGTCTACGCCGAGATAGCCGCACACCGGACGGACTGGGCGGTCGGCAGCGGCGGCATCCATCCCTGGATGTTGCCGGGTTCCGGCAATGACCTGTCCTCCGGCACGCCGCGACTGAGCTCAGAAGACTGGCGGAAGCTGAGCGACTGTTTATGGGGAGCCGGCGGCTCTGGGTGCGGCTACCGCCCGCTCTACACTGGCTGCCCGGCGCCAGAGGCGGAGGATGGAGGCTCTTCGCTCGCCGATGCAAAGATTCAGGTTTTGCCTCCACCGCCCGGAGAGGGGATGAAGACGCGCCTCCTTCGCGTAAGCTGGACCTTTCGCAACAGCTACGGCGGTGTTCCGGAGCGCGACGATATCAGGATCAATGTGGCAATCAGCGCGGGCGCCATTCCGGCAACCGGGGATCCGCCGCAAAGCGGCGACTATCCGAGCATCGAGCAGGCAAAGGGCACCAGCATCGAGGCCATCTCCGGTCCAGTCAGCTCAGCCGGCTCCAGCTTGCTGATCCAGAACGTTTCGTTTGCCGGTCACACGAAATGGAGCGATCCGACGCCGTCGATGTCGCCGCGCACCTTCCAGATCGACCTGCCTGGTCAGTGCAACCGACGCACCTTGATCCGCTTGGTGCCCAAACGGTTCTGCTTCGACCAGAGCCAAGCGGCATTTAGCGAAGCAGATCATTTGATCTACGCCGATGTTCAGTGCGGCGAGCTTCGATGATCCGCTTGGCGCGATCGAAAGCGGCTGGTGAGCGCCGGGATTTGCGATAACATGACCGGGTGCTACATGGTCGCCGCACCAAGGAGGGTCCCGGAGCGTGACCACGCCGGATCCATTGGCTAGCCCGATTTTGCCGAGCAGCCCGGCGAAGTCTGTCGCAGAGCGGCGTTATCTCACCATACTGTTTTGTGACATGGTGGGATCAACCGAATATGCCGACCGCCTGGATCCTGAGGATTTCCAACGCCTGATCGAGAGCTTTCTGCAGACCTGCAGCAGCGTCGTCCGGCGCCGCAAGGGTGTGACAGCCAGTTACATCGGCGACGCCATGCAGGCCTATTTCGGCTATCCAATAGCTGGCGAGGACGACAGCGAGTTCGCAGTGCTGGCGGCACTCGAGATCGTCGATGCAGTGGCCACCATCTCGGCAAATCAGGGATATTCGTTGCAAGTGAGGGTGGGTATCGCGAGCGGCCAGGTCGTGGTGGGGGAGTTCGTCGGTGCGCCGAGCGGCGTGTCCACCGTCGCCTTCGGCCACGTCGCGCATCTGGCGGCGCGGCTGCAGGTACTGGCCAAGCCGAATACGATCCTTGTCGACGCGGCGACCTTCGAGGCCGCGAGCGGCGCGATTGATTTCACCAAGTTCGGCAAACATGAGCTGAAGGGATTCGCCGAGCCAGTCCAGGTCTGGCAGGTGCAACGGCAGCGCATGGTGCCGACCCGCTTTGCAAAGCGTGCGCATATGACCAAGCTGTGCGGCCGCAATGCCGAGCTGCGACTGCTGATGGAGCGCTGGGAGACCGTCGTACGCGACAGGCGCGGCAATGCGGTGTGGGTCTCGGGGGAATCGGGGATCGGCAAATCCCGGTTGCTCAACGAGGTCCAGCGGCGCCTGCGCAGCTTTCCGCAACTGACCATGCAATGTTCTCCGACCTTTGAGAACAGCACCCTTTATCCGTTCCTCGCAGAGTTGCAGAGGATCGCAACGATCGAGGACGGTGATTCGACGGAAGAAAAGCTGCGAAAGCTCAGCAACGGATTGTCGATCGGTTCGGTGTCCAGCGACGTCGCGCTGGCGATCTTCTCAAGCCTGCTCGGCATACCTACGACCAGGCCGGACAGGCTCGACGGAATAAGCGCCGAACGACAGCGAAACATCGCCGAGCAAGCGCTCATGGATCTGGTCAGTTATCTGGCGCGTACTACCCCGATCCTGATCCTGTTCGAAGATGAGCAATGGGCGGACGCGACCTCGCGCGAGCTTCTCGACAAAATCGTCGCCAGCCTGGCTTCGACTCCCGCGCTGCTACTCGTATCGAGCAGGAACAACGCAACCGTTCCATGGTTCGACAGGCCGGATGTGCATCACATCAGGCTTGAAGCGCTCGGCCGCGAGGATGCCGAGGCGATTGTCCATGACATTAGTCCGAATGCGCTCGCTGCCGATGTTTCAGTGGTGCTCGATCGCAGTGAAGGCGTCCCGCTCTATATCGAAGAGCTTGCTCGGAGTGTGGTCGAAACCGGATTGCGGCTGGACGCGTCTCAGCCGAAGCGTTCGTCTCTTACGAACAACATTCCAAACTCCCTGCAGTTCTCGCTGCTTGCCCGCCTCGACAGGCTGGGGCCCGCCAAGGAAGTTGCGCAGATCGCAGCGGCGATCGGCCGCAAATTCGATTTCGACGTCCTGCGCGAGATTTGCGATTGGCCCGACGCGGAGTTGCGCGCCGCAGTTGGCGACCTGATGCGCACGGGGCTGATCGTAGCCGAGCGAGGGACGGCCGGCGCGGGCTTTTCGTTCACCCATGTGCTCCTGCAGCAGGCCGCCAGAGGCACGATTCTGCACGAACGTGCACAGCATGTTCACCAATTGATTGCCGAATGTCTCGAACTGCGCGACCACAACGCAGCTTATCCCGAAGTGCTCGCTGAGCATTTCGCCGACGCAGGTCTGTTCGATCGCGCCGCTGACTACTGGCTGCTGGCAGGGCTGAAGGCGGCCAAGACCTGGGCAAAAGCTGACGCGGTGCGTACCTTCAGGAAGGGCCTTGAAGCCGCGAAGCTCTTGCCCGAATCCGACGATCGCAGCCGCAGGCTGCTTCGCTTCGAACTGGAGCTGGGCGACGTGCTCTACGCGGCGCAAGGCTACGTGACGGGCGAAGGCAGTGCCGCCTATCAGCGGGCCATAGCACTGAGCGGGAAGCTTGGCGAACCGGAATCGACGATCAGGGCGCTCGACGGGCTTTTCGGCACCCATTTCAACTCGGGCCAGTTTGGCAAGGCCCTTGCGGCCAGCGATGAGTTAATCCGGGTCGGCGAGCAGGGCGGCTACCTGAACGCGCTCGTCATAGGTTTGCAGTTCAAGGGGATGACTCTGTTCTGCCAGGGCGAGCTGGTGGCGGCCCGGCAATATCTTGAGCGCGCTCTCAGCCACAAGGGCAGTGCAGACAAGGTCGGCAGCGACTTCCCGAGCATGGCCATGATCTATCTTTCCTGGACCTTGCACATCCTGGGCTATCGCCATCAAGCGCTGGAACTCTACCGAGAGGCGGAGGCGACCGTTCGGCAGCAGTCCGCATATCGCTTGGCCGCCTGCTTGGGAAACGGGTGCGTGTTGTTCGCCTTCCGCGAAGAGAGCAGTTTGATCGCCCGACTGGCGGATGAACTCCTGCCGCTGGCGCAGGAAAACGGCTTCAATCTCTGGGCAAGGGTGGCGCGCTTTTTTGGCGGCCTGGCTGCATCTGGCCTCGATGACAGTCCGGGGGGAAGCCACATGATGACATTGACCGAAAGTGACCTTGAAGATCAGGAGGTCGACAAGTCGTGTTATTTAGGTTTGCTCGCCAAGGCTCTCATGAACTCCGGGCAATTCGATATAGCGGCGGAGACCGTTAAGAAAGGTCTGCGCGAGGCCGAAAAGATCGGCGAGCATTACTTTACAGCTGCCTTGCTTCGCATTCGCGGTGAGATCGAACTTGCAAATGGAGCAGGAGACAGAGCGGCGGAGGCTTCTTTCCGCGAGGCGATTGCCTTTGCGCGGCAGCAGGACGCCAGGAGTTGGGAGTTGCAGGCGACCAATAGTCTGGCGAAGCTATTGCGGTCACAGGGTAGGTTCGAAGAGGCCCGTGCGGAATTGCGGGAGGTTAACGATTGGTTCATCGCAGCAGACGTGGCGTAGTCAACGGTGCATCACGTCTCTGCCGGCAATCTCGACCGGCGCGGCTTCGGGAAAAGACAGCCTCGGTGCAACCGCGACTTACAGTCTTACGCAGATCAACGTCCGCTTTCTGGTAGAGATGGCATTGATCTGAATGGCCGACATCGGCGCAAAGCTGCCGTTCGCGTCGGAAGACGGACGTCGGCTGAGGGTCACAAGCGACGATCACGGAAGTAGCCAATCCGGCCTCCCGATCACTCGCCAAGAGCTTGTCCTCGTCTTGCTTTGACCACCCGCATTGCCTTCCGCTCGTCCTCGCTCGATATTCGGGCCGATGTTGCAGGCGATAGCGAGTCACTGGTCTACACTTATCCTTCTCCTGTCGTTGGCGATGGCGGCCGTCGGCATCGTCCACGCCATCATGACGAAGGAGGACGTGCGCGCCGCCACGGGCTGGGTCGGCGTGATGCTCTTGTCGCCCTTCCTCGGCGCGATCATCTATGCCATCGCCGGCATCAACCGCATCCGCCGCGCGACGATCAGCGCCATGCGGCCGGTAACCGGCGAGGCCGCCGAGGCAAAGCATGACCGCGACGTGGCCATGGAGGCGTTGATCAACGCCCAATATGGCCAGCGTTTCATCGGGCTGAAGACGCTGGGCGACAGGGTGGCGCGACGCCAGCTCAGCTCCGGAAACACGATCGCCGTGCTTGAAACCGGCGACGAAGCGTATGCCGCTATGTGCCGGGCGATCGACGGCGCGCAAAAAAACGTGCTTCTCGAGACCTATATCTTCGACAATGACGCGGTGGGACAGATGTTCGTCCAATCGCTCTCCGGCGCGGTCAAACGCGGCGTCACCGTGCGCGTGCTGATCGACGCCGTCGGCGTGCGCTATTCGGTGCCCAGCATCCTCAAGCAGCTCAGGGAGGAAAACGTCGCCGTCGATCTCTTCAACGGCAACATCGTCATGGGCTTGAGACTTCCCTATGCCAATCTCAGAACCCACAGGAAGATCCTGGTCGTCGACGGCACGGTGGCGTTCACGGGAGGCATGAACATCCGCAAGGGATTCTCGGCCGAATTCGCCGGCTCCGACAGTTCCAGGGATACGCATTTCGAGGTTACCGGACCGGTGGTGGCCGACCTGTTCTCGGTCGCCGCCGAGGACTGGCGCTTCGCCGGCAACGAAGCGCTGAAGGACGATATCTGGCAAGTCGAACGAACCGCACCGCCGCCCGGCCAGCCGATGCTGGTCAGAGCCGTGGCGACGGGCCCGGATGCCTCGAACGAAACCAACCACAAGCTCATGATGGGGGCGTTTTCGGTCGCCCGCAAAACGATCCGCATCATGTCGCCCTATTTCCTGCCGGACCGCGAGTTGATCAGCGCGCTGACCACGGCCGGCCGGCGCGGCGTCGAGATCGACATCGTCGTGCCGGCGGTGAACAACCTTTTCCTTGTCGACCATGCCATGACGGCGCAGTTCGACCAGGTGCTGAAGCACTATTGCCGCGTCTGGCGCCACGAAGGCCCGTTCGACCATTCCAAGCTGATGGCGATCGACGGCGTGTGGGCCTATGTCGGCTCGTCAAACCTCGATGCCCGCTCGCTGAGGCTGAATTTCGAGATCGACATGGAGATTCTGGATGCCGACTTCGCCACCGAGATCGAAGCCCGTATCGGCGCAGCGATCGCTTGCGCGCAACCGGTGACGCTGCAGACGCTCAAGGCTCGCCCGTTTGCCATTCGTGTCTTCGACCGATTGCTGTGGTTGGGATCGCCCTATCTATAGACGAGGAAGACGAGCAGCAGACCCATGCAGAGAAACGGACGCAGCCTTCCGGAGACCGTGCTCCTGTCGATCCGCGGCAGAAAAGCACGCAAGGCGATGTCGACGCCGCGCAAGCGGACTGAAGGCGCCGAGATGGTGGTCGCCTCCTACAACGTCCACAAATGCATTGGCGTCGACCGCAAATTCGACCCCGAACGGACCGCGCGCGTCATCCGCGAAATCAGCCCCGACGTGATCGCCCTGCAGGAGGCCGACAACCGCTTCGGCGACCGCGCCGGGCTGCTCGACCTCAACCGCCTCGAAATCGAAACCGGGCTGGTGCCGGTACCGATCACCGGAAACGGGAAGGCACATGGCTGGCGCGGCAACGTGCTTCTGTTCAAGCGCGGCACCGTGCGCGACGTCCACCAGATCAGGCTGCCGGGCCTGGAGCCGCGCGGGGCGCTGGTCGCCGAAATCGATCTCGACGAGCACCGGACGCTGCGCGTGATCGCGGCCCATCTCGGCCTGTTGCGCCGCTCACGCTCCGAACAGGCTCGCGTCGTGCTCGATATCATGAGCAGCTTGGACGAAAGGCCGACGCTTCTGCTCGGCGATCTCAATGAATGGCGGCTCGGCAACCGCTCGGCGCTCAACACGCTGCACACAACCTTTGGCCCCTCGCCGCCGGCGGTGCCCACCTTTCCGTCGGGCCTGCCGATGCTGGCGCTCGACCGTATCATGGGCAACCGGCACGGCATGGTCTCAGCCGTGGAAGCGCATGACACGCCGCTCTCGCGCGTCGCCTCCGATCATTTGCCGCTGACCGCGTTCGTGCATCTCTGACCTGCAGGGCATTTCTCGCAGAGAGGAGATGGCCGCTCAGACGCCCGCCGCCTCCGGCCATGGCGGCATATTCGTCCATGCGCCGACGAAGGGCGGCGTCATCACGCAGGCCCGCTGCTCGACCGCTTCGCGGCACAGCCGTTCGGCCAAGGTGTCGATCCCGATCTCGTCGGCGGTCGCAATGCCCAGGCGCTCGGCAGCTGATTGATCGGCCACGATTTTTCCCGATCTAGAGGTTTCGGATCGCGGCCCAGGTCACGGCGGAACTGTCGGGGAAAGCCCGCTACGGGCTGATTTCAGGAGGCGGGAGTTTGGTTACAATCGCAACGGGGATGGCAGCCGGTCGGCCGGCCGCTGTCGGCGTCAATGCAGATGGCGCGCGAGGCATTGCGCGACCGCGGCCGACAGCAGCGGCTTCTTGATGACTTCGCTGATGCCGGCCGCGGTCAGCTGGCGCGATCTCAGCGGCCGGCCGTAACCGGTCATCAGCACGACCGGCAGATCCGGCCGGATCCGATGCAACTGGCCGGAGAACTCGATGCCTGTCATGTCAGGCATCACCTCGTCGGTCAGCACGAGGTCGAAGCGCTCCGGATCGGTGCGGAATGCGCTGAGGGCAGCCGGGGTCCGGTCGAAGCCGACCGGCTCGTAGCCGAGTGCGGCCAGCATCTCCTCGGCAAGCTGCATGAGCGGCCTGTCGTCGTCGACGACAAGGATCGTCTCACCGCTGCCGTACTGGATCGGAACGTCGGCGGCCTCACCCTCGTGCGCATCCTCGGCGGCGCGCTCGACCTGCGGGAAATAGATCTCGAACATCGTGCCTTCGCCGACCTTGCTCCGCACATCCAGCGCGCCCCCATGAGCCGCGACGATGCCGTGCGCTGTGGACAGGCCGAGCCCGGTACCCTGCCCCGCCGGCTTGGTGGTGAAGAACGGTTCGAAGATGCGCTCGAGCGTCGCCTGATCCATGCCGCTGCCGCCGTCCCTGACGGCAAGGCGGACGTAGCGGCCGGGAGGCAGATTGCCGTGCGACAGCATGCTGGCCTCCGCAGGAGCCGTCGTGTCGAGCTCGACCCGCAGGACGCCGCGATTGTTCATCGCCTGCCCCGCGTTTGCGCCGAGATTCATGACCACTTGCTGAAGCTCGGTCGGGTCGCCCATCATCACGGCATCGGCGGCGGCAAGATGCGTCTCCACCGAAAGCGTGGCGGGGAACGAGGCGCGCAGCAGGTCGACAGCTTCCGCGACCACGGGCTGCGCGGTCAGCGCGCGATGCCGCCGTTCCCGGCGGCGACCGAAAGCAAGAATCTGCTCGGTGACGTCCTGCGCCCGCTCGCCTGCTTTCATGATCTGCTGGACATAGCGCCGCGCGCGCGAATCCTTGAGCAGCACCGCCAGCGCCATCTCGCCGTAGCCGAGGATGGCGCCGAGGATGTTGTTGAACTCGTGCGCTATGCCGCCGGCCAGCGTTCCGATCGCTTCCAAGCGCTGCGACTGGTTGAGCCGGGCCTGCAGCGCCTCGCGTTCGTGCTCGCTCCGCTCGCGCGCTATGGCATTGGCGAAAATCTCCGCGGCGGTGCGCAAGAGGGCGATGTCGTCGTCCGCCCAATGCTTTTCGTGAGTCACGGTATCGAGAGCCAGGAAGCCCAGCCGCTCGCCGGTGTGCGACAGCGGTATGCATAGCCAGGAGCGAAGCCGCCAGGCCTGGAGGCGCGCCTTCTCCAGGCCATCCGGCAGCTCGCCGACGCGAGGGACTGAGATGCAACCCTGGAGCACGTTGTCCGTGAGTGTCCAGCGTGAGGCGAGTTCGATCATGTCGTTCGCCGAGCGCGCCGGCACATCCACGCCCCGGCGGCGATAGGCATAGCCGCCGGACGGTCCGGCGTCGCCCGCGCGGCTGACGACGATCTGTGCTCCGTCGAGCCCGGACTGCGCCACCAGGCGCGCAAGGCCCTTGCCGATATCGGAGCGGATGCGATCGCGCGGCAGGTTGATGAACTGGGACGAGATCGACGCGACCAGGCCCTCGAATTCCAGCCGCTGGCGCAGGATTTCCGCATTGCGGCGCAGGCGCGCGAGCAGATAGGCCACATAGCCCACCAAGACCAGCGCGGCGATGTAGAGCAACGTCTGGAACAGCGCCGCCCGCGCCGCCACGCGCCCATGCGCCGCAAGATAGGCGTCCTGGAGCGCGCGGGCCCGCTCGCCCGTCGGCGCGCCCTGCAGGCGCGAGACGAGACCATCGACCTCGGGGAGTCTCGACACGATGAGCCGGCCGTGGGAGCCGAGCGACCGGACATCGCCCGCACGCGCGGTGTCGATCGAGGGGTGCTCCAGGCGGTCGAGCGCGGCGGTCACGGCCATCGCCTCTTCCGGCTGGGGATCGCCGATGAACCGCGACATGGCGATGGTCAGGGCTCCGATCTCAACCGTGCGAAGGCCGTTGCCCTCGGACGCAAGCCGACCGCTCATGTAGTTGAAATAGTTCAGGGAATTCTGCAGTAGCGCGTTGGCCGACTTGAACGTCTCGACAAGCGTCTCCTCGTCGCGCACCGCAGCGATGACCCCAGCCACGCGACGGTCGATGTCCGCCCGCGCCTCGCCGCTTGCGACGTCGCGGGCGGCCGGCAGGGCCAGCGTCGCCTCGTCCAGCCTGTCGATCGAGCGGACGAGTGGGTCGTAGTCGTGCAGCAGGCCCGTCCGCGCCCTCAGCACATCGCGCTGGAGCGCGGCGTTATAGAGAATGACGGTCCTGAGAGCGTCGAGGGTACGCTCGTGGCGCGCGGCATCGGGCGCCGCACCCTGCACCAGAAGATAAGTGAGCACGATGAGCAGGCAGGCGACGACCGGCGCCAGGATGGGGAGCGATTTCATTGCCGTGGACGATCGGCTGTACTGGTCAAAGGACGGCCGCGATACCGGCCCGTCAACGTGCCGAGGAATTCGACGATGAGATCGGCGTCATGCTGATCGAGCTCCCGGCCGAGCTGGTTGCGCGCCATGATCCTCACCGCTTCGCCAAGGGAGGCGGTGCGGCCGTCGTGAAAGTACGGCGCCGTTACCGCGACATTGCGCAGGCTCGGAACGCGAAACACGTGTCGATCGGCTTCGACGCCGGTGACGGCGAAGCGGCCGAGATCGGCCGCGGTAACGGTTTTCTGGCCGGCAAATGGGTCCTGGAAGATGCCGAACTTCTGAAACAGGTTGCCGCCGATATTGACGCCCTGGTGGCAGGCGACGCAGCCATAGGCCTTGAACAGCCGATAGCCCTCTTCCTCGTCGCGCGTGATGGCATTGCGCTCGCCCTTGAGATAGCGGTCGAAACGGGCATCGGGCGTGATGAGCGAGCGCTGAAAGACGGCCAGGGCGTCGAGGACATCAGTCCGTGCAGGGGCGGCGCCGTAGAGCTTCGCGAACCGCTCGGAATAGCCGGGGTCCGAGCGCAGTTTCGCCAATACTTCCTCCCAGCTCGTATTCATGAGCCTCCTGTCGAGCAGGGCCGCCTCGTTCTGCTCCTCGAAGGAGCGGAAATTGCCGCGCCAGTTCAGCCGGAAATCGAGTGCGGCGTTGAAAACCGTCGGCGCGTTGAAATCGAGCCGGCCGCCATCCTGCGCCACGGAGCGAGCCTGGCCGTCGTCGCCGCCGAGATCGAGCCGGTGACAGGAACTGCAGGCGAGCCGGTCGCCATGCGAGAGCCGGGGATCGTTGAAGAGGCTTTCGCCAAGCGCGGCCCTGGCCGGATCGGAAGCTTGAACGCCCGCCAGCGGAGCGATCGGCTCAGTTGCCTCGGGAGCAGGCCGACCGGCCTGGATCCATGCAAAAGGGGCGGCCATTGCCAGGCAGAGCGGAACAAAAAGCCCCGCCCGAACCTTACCAGTCTGCTTATGCGCCATCGAATGAGCCTTCGGGCCGGCCAAGTAGATCATCGGCGCTTACCAATAAATCGCCGAAAATCGATGTTTAATGACGTTCTATAAAAGCAACGGCCAGGCCATGGGTTCCATGCTTGCGGACGGTGCGACATGCCAGCCGAACGGAACACGCGTCTCGAAGAACAGGCAGAGGGCAGGATAAAGTCGGGAGCGGCGGGACGGCATATCCTCGTCGTCGACGACGACCCTGACATGCGCGCCATGCTCGTCAACTACCTCGAGGGCGAGAACTTCAGGGTCAGCGCCGTCGCCGACGGCCGGGCCATGTCGCGCGTCCTCCACGAAAGGAGCGTCGACTTGATGATCCTCGACATGAAGCTTGCCGACGAGGATGGGTTCGACATCATGCGGAAACTCGGCAGCCCGCCGGAAGCGCCCATCATCATCATCACCGGCCACAGGCGTGACGAGGTGGATCGCGTCGTCGGCCTGGAACTTGGGGCGGACGACTACATAACCAAGCCCTTCAGCCTCAGGGAACTGCTAGCGCGCGTTCGCGCCGTGTTGAGGCGGTCGGGCGCGGCGACGCAACGGCATGCGCGCGGCAAGAAGCATAAATGCTACCGCTTTGCCGGGTGGGAACTCGACATGCGCACGCGCCGCCTGACGTCGCCTGCGAGCGAGGCGACGCCGCTGACCGCGGGCGAGTTCAACCTGTTGGCGGCATTCCTGCAGTCGCCGCAGCAGATCCTCAGCCGCGAGCAGCTTCTTGCCGCAAGCAGGATACACGACGAGGAGGTGTTCGACCGCAGCATCGACGTGCAGATCCTGCGCCTGCGCCGCAAGCTGGAAGCCAACCCGAGCGAGCCGAAGCTCATCATTACCGAACGCGGCGCCGGCTACGTGTTCGCGGCGGCGGTGGAGGTGATTTGAGAGGTCGGCGGGGCAACAAGCGTCGAAGTAGCGATCCTTTGGAACGGCATGGTCTCAGCCGTGGAAGCGCATGACACTCCCCTCTCGCGGGTCGCCTCCGATCATTTGCCGCTGACCGCGTTCGTGCATCTGTAGCAAGGTAGATGCGCAAACTGCGGCTCTCATCGAGTAAGACCCAGACGGGTCCGGCAACCCATCTACTCTCCGACTATGGACGCCGGCGGGCGGGCTGAGGTTATCGGATCGGCATGACGAAGGACGATCCTCCACGCGCCTTCTTCCCGCCGGAATATGGTGGTGACCCGAAGCGCAATCGGCAACAGTTTGTCGCCACCACCGACTTTGGATCGGAACCGCTCGATCTCGATGGTGTATCCCAAGTCCGCCGTCGCGTACTCGGAGATGCGCTCAAAGCCGGTGGCCTCGCCGTCCCGGTAATTGGTGGCAGCCCGTTCCATGGTCGCGGCGGCCTTTTCCCACCCCTTCGCCGGCGGCCCGAACGGATTAGCGATAATGACGTCATCCCGTCGCGAATAGAGAGCTTTCAGAGGTTCAGGATCGCCCTTCACAAAGGCATCTAAAGCGAGATGATCCTGCTCGACAAATTTCTCAAGGTCAGAGGCTAACATCTTAGCGCCCTCAGATGATCGGAAAGAGAACTTTATTCGAAAAGTCGACCCCCCGCTCGCGCTATCTCACGTCCTGGCGCTTCTGCCCGTCAATGAGTTCACGTCTAGAGCGGGATGCTCATCCCGCTCTATCTGTTTGCTTTAGCGGCATTTTCTGTGACGCCAAGTGATCGACTTGGCTGCAAAATGCTCTAAGCGCCGGCCGCTGCATGGCTGGCCGCAGGTGCCATCGGCGGCCCGACGATTTCGGCCCCATAGCGGGCGCTCACACGCTTCAAGGCCTCGATGTCGGGCGGCGTCGCCGGCGGTAATCCTTCCGCCTCGGCCGGCCGTCCGCCGTCGATGAAAACCCCTTCACCACCGCCAGGCGTCAGCAGCGTCAGCATCCGCACAGGCTTGTCGCCTTCGACCACGAATGTGTGGGGAACGTTTCTCGGCAGGAACACGAATGAGCCCGCGGTCGCCCGGAAGGTGCGATCGCCGCATTTCATCGTCAATTCCCCCTCTAGCACGTAGAAGGACTCGTCCTCACAGCGATGGATATGCAGCGGCGGCGAGAAACCCGGCGCGATGAGCGATTCCAGCAGGCCGAAGCCACCTCCGGTACTGGCCTCGGTGGCCTTTACCGTCATGCGGTTCCTCAGAAACCAGATTGCTTCTCCCTCGCCCGGCCCCAGGAAACTGGCTTCGGCGGCGGTATGGTTGGAGATTGTCATGAAAGCCCCTTTCAAAGAGTCTGATATCATATTGCACTCTTGTGCAATTAATGCACTTCGGTATACTCAGCTCGTATGAATGTCAATCCGCACCCCCGCGCCGCACAGAAGCGTCGCACCCGCAAAGCGATCGTCGATGCGGCGATCGCGCTGCTCGCCCGCGGCGAGACGCCAACCGTAAACGACGTCGCCGCCGCGGCGGACGTCTCGCGGCGAACCGTCTATCTCTACTTCCCGAGCTTCGATCAGTTGCTGCTCGACGCGACAGTCGGCGCGCTCGCCCAAGCGTCGGTCGATCGCGCCATCGAGCAGGCGAGCGACGATGGCGAGGCCCGCGTGGAGCATCTGGTCCGCGCGCTGCATCACGTCAGTCCCGAGATCGAAAAGCTCGGCCGCTCGCTGATCAAGCTCACGGTCGATGGAGAACCGCCGGCGGAGGGCATGCCGCGCCGCGGCTATCGCCGGGTCGAATGGATCGAGTCCGCTTTGTCGCCGTTGCGGGATCGGTTGGACCCGAAGCGCTGGAACCGGCTCGTCGGCGCGCTTGCCATGGTGATCGGCTGGGAGGCACTGATCGTCCAGCGTGATGTCTGCGGCCTCGGCGCCGCGGAGGGCGAAGCCCTGTCGTTGTGGGCAGCAAACGCACTTGTGCGGGCCGCGCTCGAGGATGAGCGCGATGCTGGCGCGCCTTAGGAATTGGGAAGGCCGGCTCTCGCCAGCATTTCGAGGAACCGGGCGTGATGATCGTCCCGCACGTAGCGCGGCAGGAACCCTGGGCAGACATTTTCGAGGTTGAGATGGGGCAGTTGCGACAGGCAATGATGGATGGCGCGTGAGGCTTCTTCATTGTTTCCGGTCGCCGAAGCCGCGGCCGCCCAATAAAGGGCGCCGCGGACGAAACCCGGCTTTGTCCTCACCACCCTGCGGGCGACTTCGAGCGCCCGGCGGTCGTCGCCGCCGGCGAACAGCGCCACGGCCAGACCATGATGGCGCCAGAAGTCGATTACATCATGCGCGCCGAGCCGTATCGCTTCATTGGCCTCGCGCAGCGCCTCGCTCACCTGGCCACGCAGGCCGTAGAGCTCTCCGAGATCACCGTGGCCACTCGGATAGCTCGGATTGAGGCTGACTGCGTGGCGGCATTCGACGATCGCCTCGTCGATCCGGCCATCGCGCAAATAGGCAAACGACAGGATGCAGCGGGCGATTTCATCGTCCGGCACCGCCCTTACCGCGTCCTCGGCAAGCCGGATCGCGTTGTCGACATGCTCCCGCTTGCCTGGCAGCGCGCCGAATGCAAGGCCCATGGTCGTCGCGATGGACAGTGTTCGCTTTGCCCGAGCATTTTCGGGCGCAATCGACAGGGCCTTTTCGGCGAGTTCCTTCGACACCAGGAGCGAGTCCCGGGTCATCTCGAAGTACTTCATCAGAGCTTCATTCACCAACCTGCGCACTTCGGGGGTGCCCGCCGGGCTCTTGTCGCGGACCTTCCAGCTGGTCAGTTGAAGCTCGAGGCTGACCGCCAGCACAACTGCCTGCGCGATCCTGTCCTGGAATTCGAGCGCATCCTCCGAGTGGCCATCGAATTTCTGCGCCCAGACATTGTGGCCATCGGCAGCGTCTACCAACTGAACGTTCACCCTCAGTTCGTCCCCGGACCTCTGGATGCTGCCGTTTAGCATGTAGCGAGCCCGCGGGGCTGCCGACGCCTTGGATTCCTTGCCGTCCTCCTTAAGCGGCGGGAGCCCTGAGAGCACGGCGTAGTCGGCCATCTCGGAAAGCGCCGTGGTTATGTCATGGACCAGACCCTTGGCGAAAAAATCGTCGCCGCGCTCGCCCGTCAGATTCACGAACTCGGCGACCCCGATGGATGGACGGCCGAGACGCTGAACGGCAGCAACGCTATTTGCCGATTGCTTACTCGACGAGACATCGGCAGCAGAGATGGATTGCCAGAGCGCTCGTGTCTCCGGGCCGACGTCGACACCGAATTCCTTCTTCAGCACGCTTCTGCAAGCCTCGAAGGTTCGCAATGCCTTGTCTCGCTGGCCGCAGGCTGCAAGCAGTTCCATCTTCAGCCGATAAGATTCCTCTCGCGTCGGTTCCATGGCCAGAATTCGATCAGCCACGGCCAGTCCGTTTTCAGCATCCACGAGACGGGCGAGCTTCTCCATCGAGAGAAGCGCGCGGCTCAGCAGCCTTTCGCGCTCCAATGCCGCCCAATCATCGAAAGCGTTGCTTCCTAGGTAAAAGCCATCGAGAAATGGCCCGGTGTAAAGTGCCAAGGCAGTTTCGAGCTCCGGCGCGGAACGGGCCGACAGGCCCGTTTCGAAGTCCTCGACGTCAACCCGCACCGCGTCCGGCCTGAGGCCGATAAGCTCCTTGCGGGAATGGACGATATCCATGCCCGCTCGCGACAGATCCCGGCGCAGGACGCTGAGCGTTTGCCGCAGACTGTTGCGCGAGTGCTCGCTGTCGCTATCGCTCCACAAGAGGTCAGCCAGCCGCTCCCGTGGTGCCGCCATGCCCGGACAGCGGGCGAGATAGGCGAGGATCGCTGAACCTCGCTTTCCGGTCAGCCAGACGGGACCCCCGGCTTCCTTTTCAATCTGGAAACCACCGAAGAGTGAGACTTTACTGCCGGAGACGCCTGCCCCATTTCGCATTTGCTTGAACAGCTTTTCAGAATGACGAAATTCTAACTCAAAACTAACGCAACGGAAACTCCGCAGCCCCGCCCCCAAGCGCTGCCGTGACGATACATCAATTAGGCTTCGCTGAATTAGGGATGACTGAAACCTGCCACAGGTTTCCGGTCCGGGGGTGCGGCGGATGTCGAAGCTCACAGCCAACTTGTTGCTGCTGTTTGCCGCCGCGCTGTGGGGCTTCGGCAACGTGGCGCAAAAGACGGTGCTCGATCATCTCGATGCATTGAGCGCGGTTGGCCTGCGCTGTCTGATCGGTGGGCTGCTTGTGCTGCCGTTCATCTTGACTGAAAGGCGGCTGCCTGCCGGCGATGGCCATTTTTCCAGCCTCATCCGAGTGGTCGTGCTGTTTGCCGTCTCCATCATGCTGCAGCAGCTCTGCTACCTCGGCGCCACCGTCACCAATGCAAGTTTCCTGATAAGCACGGCAACAGTGATAACGCCGCTGGCCGCCTGGCTGCTCATGGGCGAACGTCCGACGACAGGTCTCATACTTGCCGCCGGATCGACCGTCGTCGGTTGCCTGTTTCTTTCAGGTGGGATTGCCGGTCTCGGCGGCGGCGACATCACCGCCCTCCTGTCGGCCGGCTCCTATGCGCTCTGGGCGGTCGAGCTCGAGCGGCACATGCAGACCCATGCCCGTCCCTTCACGGCAGCGGCCGCGCAGTTCCTCGCCGTCGCCGCGCTCGCGCTTCCGCTCGGGGCGATGCAAGGCAACCTGTCATTCGCGGCGGCTTCCGAGGCTGGCCCCGAACTGGTGGTGCTCGGGGTGTTCTCCACAGCCGTCGCTTTCGGCATACAGATTGCCGCCCTGCGCTTCACATCAGCCAGCCACGCCGCCGTGATCGTCAGCGCCGAAAGCGTCTTCGGCGCCATGGGCGCGGCGATCTTCCTCGGCGAACAGTGCTCGGCGGTGGGAGCGCTGGGCGCGGCGATCATCCTCGCTTCGATCCTGTCGGTCGCGATATCGACCCGAGCGCCGGTGCGCCTCGCCTCGCGACCCGACGCCGGCGCTTCCGACGCGGGAGCCCGCGCCTTTGCAGGTGCACCAGCCGGCTGGCGAACTCCTGCCACCGCCGCTCACGAGGAGGCGTTCCATGATCCTTGCCGGTGATGCGCCGCGCTCGTCCGCCAACCGAGACAAACCTGTTGTTGAGATGGAGGGTAGAATGTTCGAACGCCTTCAAAGCAAACCGGACTCGCGGCTTGATGCCGAGCCGGCAAAGCGCGCCCATTCCGCGCTGGGGCTGGCGGCGCTCGCCGCCTTGGCGCTGTGGGAACCAAGCGCAAATGCCGCGAATGTCGATAGCCCGATGCTGAACGTCGACGTCGCGGTCGTCTTCGCGGTGGACTTCTCCTCCTCAATCGATCCCAAGATTGCCGATCTGCAGCGCGAGGGCCATGCCGCGGCACTCACCGCGCCCGAGATCATCAGGGCCATCTCCCAGAATTACCTCGGCTGCATCGGCGTGGCCTATTTCGAATGGTCGAGTCCCGGCCACACGCGCACCGTATTGCCGTGGACCCGCATCTGCGGACTGGAGGACGCCAAGGCGGCCGCGTCGGTGATCAGGACGAACGGCGACACCGGCTATCTCCGTCGAGGCCGCGGCGGAACATCGGTCTCGGCGGCCATCGATGTCGGAAGCCTTCTGCTCGACCAATTTCCGGGCAACGCGATGAAGAAGGTGATCGACATCTCTGCCAACGGCGAGAACAATGACGGGCTGCCCGTTCAGCCGAGCCGGCAGAACGCCATTGCCAAGGGATACACGATCAACGCGATCGCCATTCCGACGGACGACGAGGACCCCGGGCAGCCGCTGGCGTCCTACTTTGCGCAGTCGGTTATCGGCGGCTCCCAGGCCTTCGTGATTTCGTCGGCGGGGCCGCGCGACTACATCACGGCGCTGCGCCGCAAGCTGGTGACGGAAGTCAGCATGAACGTGGACCCGCACATTGCGGCAACGGGCATTCAATAGGCCTGCACGGCCGCCTTTGATCGGGGTTGGTGCCGGCGCGCCGCATCGCGACCGATGCGGATGCAGCGCCGGCGGCCCTCACCCTTCCCTCAGCCAGACCAGCATCTCGCCGGGATCGCGATTGTCCCAGGCAAAATACGGGACCGCCTTGAGTTTCGTCTCCTCGGCGGCCGGCGGCTCGGGGCGGTAGAGATCGCTGCCCCAGTTTTCCGTCTCGGCCCTGCTGCCGATGGCCGAAAGCGTGACGATGCCGCCGAGCAGGTTCGGCTCGCGCTGTGCCTCCAACTTGGCCTCGCGCGGTAGTGCGATGCAGTGCAGCCCACCGCCATTGTCGGTTTCCTCGACGCAATAAATCAGCGGCCCGCGCGCGAGTGCGACGCGGCCGATGTCCTGGCGCACTTGCGGGTTGGCGAAGAGGCGGGCCATCGACATTTCGAGGTCGAGCTCGACCCGGTCGCCCCGGCGCCATTCGCGCCGGATCGCGGCGTAACCGTCGATGGTCACCGCTTCGAGGTTGACCATCTTGCCGTTCACCCGCAACGCCGCCTGGCGGCACCAGGCAGGCACGCGCAGGTAAAGCGTGAACGCAATCGGCGCCTCCGTCTCGACCTCGATCGCGACAGCGCCGTCCCAGGGATAGTTGCTTGTCTGGACGAGGCTGACGGGCCGGCCGGCGATCTCGAAGCGGGCCGTCGAGTCACCATAGAGATGGACCGCCAGCGCATCGTCGGCAAGGCCGTAGAAATAGCTGCCGATCGACGCCACCATGCGGCCGATATTGGGCGGGCAGCACGGGCAGCGATGCCACTTCCAGCGGTGGTGGCCGCCCCGGCTTTCCAGCGGGTTCTCGTAGAAGAACAGCGAGCCGTCGAGCGACAGACCCGAGATCGAGCCGTTGTAGAGCGACCGCTCCATCATGTCGGCGTAGCGGGCATTCGGCCCCATGCCGAGCATGCGGCTCGCCCAGAACACGAGCCCGACCGAGGCGCAGGTCTCGGCATAGGCGGTTTCGTTGGGCAGGTCGTAGTCGCTGGTGAAGCCTTCATTGTGCGCCGACGGCCCGAGGCCGCCGGTGACGTAGAGGCTCTTGGTCGTGAGATCGTCCCACAGCCGCTCGAGCGCCACTTTAAGCGTATCGTCGCCATATTCGGTGGCAATGTCGGCCATGCCGGAATAGAGGTACATCGCCCGCACCGCATGGCCGACCACCTTGTCCTGCTCGCGCACCGGCTTGTGCGACTGGTTGTATTCGTAAGTCTTGAAGTGATAGGCCTTCGGGTCGGCGCCGCGGGCACGGGCCTCCTCGTCGAAATAATGCGGCTGCTGGCCGCGCTGATCGATGAAGTATTTGGCCAGCTCCATGTATTTGTTCTCGCCGGTCGCTCGCGCCAGCTTCACCAGCGCCAGCTCGATCTCCTCATGGCCGCAATAGCCGTTCCGCTTGCCGGGCTCCGGGCCGAACATCGAGGCGATGTGGTCGGCATAGCGGCACATGATGTCGAGCAGCTTCCGCTTGCCGGTGGCCTGGTAATAGGCGACCGCGCCCTCGATCAGATGGCCGGCGCAATAGAGCTCGTGGCAGTCGCGCAGGTTCGTCCAGCGCAGGCCGGGCTGGATGCGCTGGTACCAGCTCGACAGATAGCCATCGGGCTGCTGCAGCCTGCCGTACATGTCGATGACGGCGTCGATCTTCTTCTCCAGGTCGGGATTGCGGCGGCGGTAGAGCGAATAGGCGGCGGCCTCGATGGTCTTGCCCCAGTCGGAATCCCAGAACATCTGCGTCGTCACTGTCGAGCCGGTGAACTCGGCGCCCTGCGCGTCGGCCTCGTCCGGCGACGGCGAATGGAAAGGAATGACGACGCCCGGCGACGGCCGGTCGGGATCGATCTGCTCCAGCATGCGCGCCTCGACGCAGCGGTCGTAAAGGATGCCGGCGGTCTTGCTAGCTACCGCATCGACGCGGTCGCCCCAGAAGCCGCGGACATCGACCTGCGGCACGGGAAGCGGCCGGAAGGCGAGCTTCGGCTTGGTCTCGGTCTTGCTCGACGTGGCGGGCTGCGATGCGGTCATCGATTTCACTCCATTCGAATGCGGCAAATTACTTGACGGCCCCGGCCATGAGGCCGCGGATGTAGAAGCGCTGCAGCGCCAGGAACAGGATCAGGCAGGGCACCATCATCACCGTGACGCCCGCCTGCACCGCGCCCCAGTCGATGGCGCCGAAGCGGCCGGACTGAAGCGCGGTCATCATCACCGGCAGGGTGAATTTGGACTGGTCGGTCATCAGCACCAGTGCCGCCAGGAACTCGTTCCAGGCGCCGAGGAAGGCGAACAGCGCGATGGTGACCACGCCCGGCCAGACCAGCGGCAGCATCACCTTGACCAGCATGGTGACGTTGTTGGCGCCGTCCATGCGCGCGGCCTCCTCGATCTCGCGCGGCACGGCGTCGAAGGCGTTGCGCATCATGAAGATCGAGAACGGCAGCTGCAGCGTGACGTAGACGCAGACCAGACCGGTCAGCGTGTTGTGCAGGCCAAGCCTGGTCAACACGAGAAAGATCGGCGTCAGGATCGACTGGAACGGGATCATGATCGTCGACAGGATGAGGATGAAGAAGAAATCCCGGAACGGGAAGCGGAAGCGCGAGAAGCCGTAACCGGCCAGCACGCTGACCAGCACGGACAGGATCACCGTCATCGCCGACACGTAGATGCTGTTCTGCGCCGAGGCCCAGAGCCCGTCGCCGAAGCTGTTCAGCGTCTGATAATTCTCGATCGAGAAGCCAGTGGTCGGCCAGGGCGGCAGCGGCGGCTGGCGCGCCTCCTGCGCCGGCTTGAAGGTCGACAGTACGGTCCACACGATCGGCGCCAGGAACAGCACCGAGGCGATCATGCCTGTGGAATGCCTTGCGAGGCTGAAGGCCGCCTTGCGGTTCTGCGACATCGCCTCGGCCATCAGTCGAGCCCCTCGGGTTTGCGCAGCAGCCAGAGCTGGACGAGGCTGAGCGCCACCAGGATGACCAACAGCACCATGGAGAGTGCCGCGCCGTAGCCGAGCTTGAACGACACGAAGGACTGGTTGAAGATCCAGTAGACGGCCGTCAGCGTCTGGTTGCGCGGGCCGCCGCGCAGGATGATGTAGAACTGGTCGAAGGCGAGGATCGAGCCCGCCACCGACAGGATCAGTGCCAGCGCCAGCGTGCGGCGCATCAGCGGCAAGGTGATCGCCCTGAAGCGGGCGAACGGCCCTGCCCCGTCGATGACGGCCGCCTCCTGCAAATCCTGCGGGATCGACTGCAAGCCGGTCATCAGGATGATCATGGTGAAGCCGGCGACCTTCCAGACCACCATGGCGATGATCGACCAGAAGGCCGGCTGGAAGGTGGCCAGAAGATTGACCTTCTTCCCGGTCAGGCCGAGGTCGAAGGCGGCCGGGCTGAACAGGCCGGAATCGACATTCAAGAGCCACGACCAGAGGAGGCTTGCGGAAGCAAAGCCCACCACCGCCGGCATGAAGAAGGCGGTGCGGTAGAGATTGGTGAGCGGACGCGGTCTTTCGATGAAGATCGCCAGCGGAAAGGCGACGGCGAAGATCGCGATGGTGACGATCACCGTGTAATAGGCGGTGAATTTGAGCGCGTTCCAGAACCGGGTGTCGCGCAGGATCGCAAAGTAATTGTCGAGGCCGATGAAGGCATGCTCGCCCATCAGCGGCCAGTTGTGCAGGGACATCCACGCCGTCATGCCGAGCGGGATGACGAAGAAGACGACGACGAAGGCGACGGCCGGCAGGACGTAGAGCAGGCCCACCCATTGCCGACGGCTGATGCCGACCAGCTTTCGGGCGCGGGCGGGGGCGGAGGTTGCGGTGATGGCGGTCATGCGTCTTCTTCCGTTGGGCGCGCCGTGGTTCCCCTCCCCCTTGAGGGGAGGGTCCGGCCGCAGGCCGGGGGTGGGGTCCTCGGTGAAGCGCGCCGACGGGGAGATAGCGTCGAGCACTTCGCGGGCGACCCCACCCGGACCTGCGGTCCGACCTCCCCTCAAGGGGGAGGTTAGGGCCGGCGTCTACTTGTTCGGCGCCTGGTCGATGATCGACTGCATGGTCTCTTGCGCGTTCGAAATTGCGCCGTCGACATCGTCGCCGAAGAACACCTCGTTGACCATCTGCGTCCACGGGCCGTTGGCGGAGTTGATCAGGTCGTTGAACACCACCGTATAGGGCGTCTTGCCCTTGGCCATCGCCTCGGCCGCCACCTGGTAGCGCGGGTCGAGGTCTTTCAGCGCATCCTTGGCAATGTCGCCGCGCACCGGCAGGCTGCCGTATTTGGCGAGGATCGTCTGGCCCTCCAGCGAATAGGCGAAGTCCAAGAACTCCTTCACTACGTCGATCTTCTTGGTGCCCTTGGTGACGACGAAATTATCGCCGCCGGCAAAGGACGACCAGCCGCCATCCTTGCCCGGCAGGAAGGTGATGCCGTAGTCGATGTCCGGATATTGCGTGTTGAGCGCGCCGATGGCGAAGGCGCCGGACGGCGAGAGGCCGATCTTGCCGCCGGCGAAGGCGGCGAAGAAGTTGGCGCCGGTGTCGGTCTGCGCGCCTTCGGGCACCAGGCCCTTCTTCACCATCGAGCGGTAGAGGTCGATCGCGCCGCGCAGCTGCGGGCTGTCGAGCGTCGCCTTCGAGCCGTCCTCGGAGAGGATGTCGCCGCCCGAGGCCCAGATCAGCGGCGTGAAGGTGAAGATGTTGCAGCCGCCGCAATTGCCGGAGAAGTAGAAGCCCTTGATGTCGCCGCCGAGCGCGTTGACCTTCTCGGCATCGGCTTCGATCTCGGCCCAGTTGGTCGGCCCCTTCTCGGGGTCGAGCCCGGCCTGCTTGAACAGCTTCTTGTTCCAGATCAGCACCGAACTGTCGGCCGAGAACGGCAGGCCGTAGATGCGACCCTTGTAGGTGCCGGTCTTCACATGCGCCGGCGAGAGGCTGGAAAAATAGGGCAAGGATTTCGCCCAGTCGGTGATGTCTTCCAACTGGCCGGCGGCGGCGAAGGACGGCGTGTAGATCAGGTCGAGCGACAGCGCATCGGGCGCGGTGCCGCCGGCGGCCGCGGCGCCATATTTCGGGATGATCTCGGCATTGGGGATGATGTCGAGCTTGATCTGGTCCATATGCGCCTTGTTGAAGGCGTCGACGATGCGCGGCATGAAGTTCGAGCCGTCGGCGCGCACCCAGATGTTGGCGGTCTCGGCGGATGCGCCCTGCAGGCCGCCGCCGATCACGGCCGCGGCAAGCGCCAGCTTGGCAAACATGGTTTTCACGGTATTCCTCCTCATGGTTCTCCTCCCTGTTCGGCCGCGCCGCCCGGCGGGTGCGGGCAGCTTGGCCTTGACTTTCACGTCTCAACCGCCCGGCGGACGGCCGCATGACTGACGCACCACCAGCCGGCACGGCAGTTTCCTTATGCCCGGCGCGGCCGGCTGGCCGCCCACGAGCGAAAGCAGCGCGAGCCCGGCCTCGCGGCCGAGCGTCGAAAGATTCATATCGACCGAGGTGAGCGGCGGGCGCGTCGCCTCGGCCACGATCTCCCAATTGTCGAAACCGATGACGCCGACATCGTCGGGCACGCCGATGCCGCGTTCGCGCAGCGCGTCGATGACGCCGCGCGCGATCTGATCGTTGCCGCAGAAGACGGCATCCGGCCTTTCTCTCCTACCCTCGAACAGTTTTGCGACCGCCTCGTGGCCCCAGCCTTCCGACCAGGCACCGAGCAGCGGCTCGCTCACTGGCAGGCCCTGTTCCTTGAGTACGTCTCGGTAGGCCTCAGCCCGCGTGTGCACCACCGCAAAACCCGCCGGGCCGCTGACATGAGCGATGCGGCGGCGCCCGAGCCGGCAGAAATGCTCGACGGCGAGCCGCGCGCCGCCGGCATCGTCGGAGACGAGCCCGACCGCGCCGGGATCCGGCTGGGTGAAGGCATAGACGACGGGCACGCGCAGGTTGGAGAGGTCGACCGGCAGATGGCGGTCGATGCGTTTGCCCGTGGCGATGATGCCGTCGACGCGCTTGTCGAGCATGGCTTCGACATGCAGCTGGCCGAGCCGCGTGTCGTCCTCGACATTGCAGAGGAACACCGACACGCCGTTGTCGACCAGCGCATCGGAGACGCCGGCCATCAGCGGCAGCGAGAAGCGGCCGTAAGTATCGTTGGTGAGCAGGCCGACGGTGAAGCTGCGCTTGCGCAACAGGCTCTGCGCCAGGTGGTTCGGCCGGAAGCCGAGCAGCCGCGCCGTCTCGCGGATGCGCTCGCGCGTCTCGGCCGTCATCCGCCCCTGCCCGTTCAGCGCCTTGGACGCCGTGGCGACACTGACGCCTGCCGCGGCCGCCACCTCGCGCAGCGTGACCGGCGGCTTGGCGGAAACTGGCGCTGGCTCGGCGTCGGAAGACATATTTCGAGGCGCATTCCTGAGTTGGGAAAAGGTTTTCTCTTATCGTCTTGCGCGAAGATGACGGGTGAGGTCAGCGGGCGCGAGGCGATTTGGGAAAAGGTTTTCTCAGAGGGAGATTAGGGGAAGGTGGGGAGGTTTGCAAGGGGTGCGATCGTTCGCTGCGAGTATCGTTTCTCCCAGCGTCGGTCAACGCATCACATTCAGTGCAAAGCTGCAACAGCTCTGACGTTGCACTCGGCATATAGACAGTCGTTTCAATCTGCGTAAGAATAGATGATGGCCAAGGGGGATCGTGCCATTGAAGGCGCATATATTTGGTGGGCCAGACACTTCCAAGAAGCTTCGCTGCTTGCAAGAATATTTGCGAGCGTTCGCGACGGCTTTGCAGGATCAGCAATTTGCCTGCATCTACATCGATGCTTTTGCCGGCTCAGGCACTCGAACAGAGGTCCGTCCGGGGCTCCCTCTTTTCGGAGGAGAACATGCACAGCCTGAAGAGGTGACCACGCCAGGTTCCGCAAGGATCGCGATCGAAGTCGACCCCCCGATGCATTCCATCGTGCTTATCGAACAAGACAGCTCTCGGTTTGCGGAGCTCCAGGCCCTGAAGGCTGAATACCCGGATCGCCAGATAATCCCTCGGCACGGTGACGCCAATGCGCTCGTTCAGCGCCTCTGTCGGCGCACCCATTGGCGCGGATCGGAGACCGTCGGTCGCGGAATTCGTGGCGTTATCTTTCTTGATCCCTACGGCATGGAAGTATCGTGGGACACCGTCCAAGCCATCGCAGAAACGCAAGCGTTGGACTGCTGGTATTTCTTCCCGCTTTCGGGCCTGTATCGAAACGCTCCCCATGACCCCGCAAAACTCGATGCGGGCAAGCAAGCGAACCTCGATCATGTGCTAGGGGCTACCGATTGGCGCGAGCGATGGTACGATCATCAGAGTGCGCCTCGCGATATGTTCGAAACAAGCGGGCAGGCTGTTCGTCGAGCAGACGTGGACGCCATTGAAGATTACGTGAAAGAGCGGTTGCAAACAGCCTTCAAAGGCGCGGTTCTTGACCCCGTTCGTCTCCATCATAAAAACGGGGCACCGCTGGCATCGCTGTTCTTCGCCGTTTCAAACGCTAGCCCGCCAGCAGTCGCCCTTGCGACGAGAATGGCATCTCATATCCTCAAATCTGGCAGATCATCCCAAAGCCGATCTCGGTAAACACGACCGGTCGCTTTTTTGTTCTTGCCGCCCCATTGCTTGAAGAAAAATGCCGCATCCGCATCGGTGCATCGATCGAATATCTCATCTACCCAACGCGTCTCTAGCGGCCTTGCATTCGGCCCACTTTCTCCCCCGACGATCGCCCAATGTATGTCCTTGAGGTTGGCGCCTGCGACAGACCCAATTAGAGGTTCAAATGAAACAAATCTCACTGCGGCCGGCACCTGCCGCAACTCGTCAAGCCGATGCAGGACACGGCTATCCTCGACACTAGTGCCGAGCCAGACGTTTGGCAGCTTTTTGAGAGCTGGAACGATTTCTATCATCCTGTCTGGTCGTTTCGTCAGAATTTGATACGTGTGGCGTGGCGTGGCAGCCATCACGCGCCACACCTCGCCGATGAACTCGATCGGCACGTCCGAATGAAACAGGTCGGACATCGAATTTACAAAGACGCGCCGCGGCTTCTTCCATCCCTCCGGTATGGACAGTGACGCGTGGTCGAGCCTGATCCTCCCGGTCCATTTTGCTCTACCGCCAGTTTTGCGCGTTAGGCCCGAATATTTGCGGGCACCCATGGCTTCCAATCGGGCGGCCATCCTCATGGCATAGCAATTCGAGCAGCCTGCGGTGAGAATTGTACATCCAGCGACAGGGTTCCAAGTCGCGTCCGTCCATTCGATAGAAGTGTCGGCCATGGAGCCATCCTGCTGCTTTTCCAGACAGATACTGGCACAAACAGTGTAAACGTCATTCTAAGGCTTTTTTTTTGGGGGTCACCGCTGAGCCTTGCGCCAACCCGCCGCCAGGGCCTCTTCCTCGCTGCAAAACCGGCGTTCGCTCAGAGCTTGCACGCCACCTGTTGCTCGGCTCCGGCCTGAAGGGTGCCTTTCCAGAGGCAATCTTGGCGCGAGGCACGAGTGACGCGAACAACTACGTCGCCGACATCAACGCGGTACTTTCCCTTGTCGGTTGTCCGAACGCGCTCCCCGTTGATTTCGACAAGATAGTCGACCGGCGGAACAGGATCGACGACCACGGTAATACTGGGCAGCCGCTCCAGTTGAAGCGAGATCAACTCGGGTTTGAGCGTGCTGGCAACCGTTGCAAACTGGTTGGAATCATCCCAGGCAAATCGCACTTCACCAGTCGACCACTTAGCAATCACCCCTTGTGACTTGACGGAGAAGTAGCCTGCATCCTTGATCGCTAGAGCGACCTTCGAAGTGTCATCGTGGTTGATACCTGCATAGGTCGCTGTGGAACTGAAATCCGTTGCAATGGCCTTCAGAGCGGCTTTGTGCGCGGATGAAGTGACCACCTCGCCGCTCTTTGTCTCCCACGCTGTTATCTGGACCTCGTAATTGAATTCCTGGATCACGCCTTGCGCCCGAGCCACGGGCGCGAGCCATCCCAGCACGAGGCAAGCTGCTACAATACAGTTTGCTCTTGTCATCGCCGTGTCTCCTCACCCTTACACAGCAGTTCAGGCATGCGTACCTCCACCGGTCGCCGGCGCTTCTCCAACCCGCTGCAATGCGATAGAAACGACGAGAACGCCAATGAGTACTATTCCGAGCATGAAGAACTCATAGCTGGTCGAGTATCGGTACTGAAGGAAATCGGCATCGATCTTTTCCCAGCACTCATTGAACCATAGATTCGCTACCCCGGCCTTCCACCAGATGCCGTAAAGTATCGCCTGTGCTAAACAGATGATTGATCCGGCCAAGAACGTGACGTTCCATGGAGTCATCCGCAAACTGCCCTGCGGCCCAATCATAAGCGCAGCGCCTAGTCCAATTAGGCCTGCCGCAAGAGTAAGTCCAAGCTGAATAATGCTATCAAGAAATTCGACCGTCTTCTGATACTGCTCGCTCGGAACTGTCGTATCACAAACACCCACGTGCATCGCCGGCACTTCGAGAAGGCGCGACAGTGAATAGATGACGATTGACCCTCCGACTATAACGGTCACGCCCCATTTGCGGTTCATTCTCCCTCCCGCCTCAAGGGCCCGTTCCAATATCTACTGGCAAGCCTACTTCCACCGTTGCTAAGTATTATCAAATTTTATTGCTTTCATCTAACCTGTCACCGATAACGGCGCAACAAAGATTCTCGCGGATCGCACGTCAATTCGCCTTAGATACCGCTCAGGTGTACGAACGCCACTCGCCCGGCTCTTCCTTTGGGCGCGAGTGAAACTCGCCTACAGCTTCCTAAAGAACCCAGACAAAATATTCGGGCCCGCTTCGCCGGGCCGCAGCCTGATGCCGTCCTCGAAGCAGTTCAGCGTCACGCATTCGAAGCCGCTGTGCGCGAGCAGCGCCACCAGCGAGTCACGGTCGAAGTGGTGCAGGTGCTCGTTGGGGAGACGCATGCGCCATGTGCGAAACCAGGCGTCGCCGTCGGCGACTAGCTCACGCCAACGGCAATAGGGGACGGCGACGGCCAGGTGCCTGGTCTTGAGGCGGCCGAGGAAACCCAGATCCGGGATGTGTTCGAGCACGTCGAATATGGCGACGAGATCCCACGAACCGGCGAGCGCCTCGTCCCAACCGACAAAGCGGACGCCCGTGGGCAGCGGAAACTCGGCGATGTCGCAGCCGGCGCAGTCGGCGACCCCGGTTGTCTTCGCGGCCTCGATGAACGTGCCGGTGCCGTATCCAATCTCCGGCACCGAGCGGGGAATCTCGCCGGTTAATCCCAACACCCAGCCAAGCCGCTGATAGCCGAGCTTGATGGTCCGGTCGCTCAGGTCCTCGTAATAGGAAATATACTTTTTGTCGTACTTGATCGGCGTGAAGTCGATCTGGTGGATCACGCCAAATCGGTCCACCTCGTAATTGTCCAACATTTGCCAGCGCCCTCCGGGTTCCGAAATCCTTACAGGGCGGAGCTGAACGCAGCGTAACTGGCCGGCCCGGCTCGCCGACGGCACCGCATTTGCCAATCCAGCCAAAGTCGAAAAGTCCGACCCGCTGCACCCTGCGCATCTTGACGAAAATCGGTGCGCCTGTTTGAGATCGGGATCGAGGCATTTGCTCCATGGGGGAGATGAGCAAGCAGTGGGCAAACTGTGAAGCACGTTCTTCGAATGTTTGCCGCGGCGATCATGGCGTCCGGGGTGACCGGCTGCACCAGCATTTCCTACTACGCGCAGTCGCTGGAGGGTCACGTTGAGATCATGGCCGCGCGGAAAAATGTCGGAAAACTGATCCATGATCCTTCGACGCCCGCGGCGCTGCGCAGCAAGCTGACGTCGGCGAGCGCCATACGACGGTTTGCGACAGATGAACTGGCGCTGCCCGAAAACAACAGCTACCGCAGCTATGTCGATATCCGTCGCGACGCTGTGACCTGGGCGGTTTTTGCCGCGCCGCAATTCTCGCTGACGCCGCGAACATGGTGCTTTCCGGTCTTCGGCTGCGTTCCGTACCGGGGTTACTTTACTCGGAAATCTGCGACTGAAAGCGCTGTCGAACTTCATAGGCAGGGGCTGGACGTCTATGTCTCAGGCGTCACCGCATATTCCACGCTGGGCTGGTCAAGCGACCCGCTGCTAAGCACCATGCTGCGTCAGGACGACACCTATCTCGCAAGCCTTGTCTTTCATGAACTGGCGCATCAGCGCCTCTACGTGAATGATGACTCTGCATTCAATGAGGCTTTCGCGGTCGCCGTCGAAACCACCGGCACAAGGAAATGGCTGCGCGCCACTGGCGATCGCGCCGCATTGCGCCGCTACGAAGCCAACCGCAAGCGCAGCGCCGATTTTCTCGGACTGATATCGAAAACCCGGGACGAGTTGAGGCAGGTTTATGGAAGTCCCCGTAACCCGCAGCAGATGGCGGCTGCCAAAGCAGCCGCCATCGACAAGCTGCGGATGCGCTACTGGCAAATGCGCGACAAGCGCTGGGCCGGATACCGGGGATACGACGCCTGGTTCGATGCCCCGATCAACAACGCAAAGCTCGCCGCGACTGCTGTCTACGGCGAACAGGTTCCAGCGTTTCTTCGCTTGTTCGACCTGTGTTCCGGCGATTATCCAAGGTTCTACGCTTCTGTTCGACGGATCGCGGATTTGCCCAAACCTTCCCGAGCCAAAGCGCTCGAGGTTGCGGGTACGTGTGAACAGGCACGGAGGCCGATGGAAACCGGCCTATAGCTTTCTAAAAAAGCCGGACAGAATGTTCGGACCCGCTTCGCCGGGCCGCAGCCTGATGCCGTCCTCGAAGCAGTTCAGCGTCACGCACTCGAAGCCGTTGTGGGCGAGCAGCGCCACCAGCGAGTCACGATCGAAGTGGTGCAAGTGCTCGTTGGGGAGGCGCATGCGCCACGTGCGGAACCACGCGTCGCCGTCGGCGCCAAGCTCGCGCCAACGGCAATAAGGGACGGCGACGGCCAGGTGCCGGGTCTGAAGGCGCCCGAGGAAACTCAGATCCGGGATGTGTTCGAGCACGTCGAACATGGCGACGAGATCCCACGAGCTGGCGAGCGCCTCATCCCAATCGACAAAGCGGACACCCTTGGGCAGCGGAAACTCGGCGATGTCACAGCCGGCGCAATCGGCGACCCCGGTTATCTTCGCCGCTTCGATGAATGTGCCGGTGCCGTATCCAATCTCCAGCACTGAGCGAGGAATCTCGCCGGTTACTCCCAGCGCCCAGCCAAGCCGCTGATAGCCGAGCTTGATGGTCCGGTCGCTCAGGTCCTCGTAATAGGAAATGTATTTTTTGTCGTACTTGATCGGCGTGAAGTCGATCTGGTGGATCACGCCAAATCGGTCCACCTCGTAGTTGTCCAACATTTGCCTGCTGCCCTCCGGATTCGGAAATCGTTACATGGCGGAGTTGAACGCAGCGTAACTGGCGGGGGCCGGCTCGCAAACTCCGGCATGCGGCGAGATCTTTCGCGCGTGGAAAGCGCTGCAGATCTGCCTCTTCGAGGATGAGCGAGCATGCCCGCGAGTCGCAATTTGCTGCGGCCGGTTCAGCTACAACCGAGCGGCAAGGCCAGCCGCGGTGGCTTTCCACAGCCGACCTGACTTTTTCTGGGAGCATCTCCCGGATCTGCCTGTCGTTGCGGCAGTTTGCCTATTGGTGTGGCATTTCTGCAACCACTAGTTTAGACAACCCCTGCTAGAAAGCGCCCGGGTTCATAAAGGGGCTACGGGGCTATGCTTACGCGCTTTTCAGCGAAATCTATTCTTTTGGGCGCCGTTTCGGCGGTTGCTTTGGTGTCCGCCGCTCATGCCGCAGACGTCGTGCAGCCGGTCGAGGCGTACGGCTTCAACTGGAGCGATCTCTATGTCGGCTTCGGTGTCGGCGCCGGCGCCAATGTGCATGAGATCAGCAGCGATTTCATTCCGGGCATTTCACTCAACGGCATCGGCGGCGAAGGCATCTATGGCGAAGCGACCGTCGGCTACGACTACATGGTCTCGCAGCGCTTCCTGCTGGGCGCCCTGCTCGACGCTCATGTCGGCACCATCAAGACCTCGCTCGATGCGTTCGGCCTCAACGCCGACGTCAAGGAGACCTACGGCTTCGACGTCGGCGTGCGTGCCGGCTATCTCTTGACGCCGAGCACGCTGGGCTACGTGCTGGGCGGCTATGCCTGGCAGAAGTACAAGCTCGACACCAACGCCGGCTTCGGCATGGACTGGGATCAGGGCGGCTATTTCGTCGGCGCCGGTGTCGAAACCGCCATCAACGCCAACTGGACGCTCAAGGGCGAATACCGCTACACGCGCTTCAGCACCACGGACGATTTGCTTTCGCAGTTCGGCGCGCCGGATGGCGCGCTCAACCTCGACACCTCGCGCCATACCTTCCAGGTTGCCGCCAGCTACCGCTTCAACGCCGGCAATGGCGGCGGCACGAGCTTCGAGACGCCGACCTATAATTGGACCGGCTTCTATGTCGGCGGCGGGCTCGGCGCCGGAGCGTCCGTGCACCAGATCGATGTCCCGCCGGCCGGCGTCGAGTTCAACGGACTGGGCGGCGAAGGCGTGTTCGGCGAGGCAAGCCTCGGCTACGACCAGGACTTCGGCAGCTGGGTGGCGGGCATCATGGTCGACGCGCGCTATTCCGGCATGACCTCGGAGCTCGACCTCGGCGGCGGCCAGATCAACCTCGATACCGACTATGGCTTCGACGTGCTCGGCCGCGTCGGCATGAAGGTCAACGAAGCGACGCTGGCCTATGCGC
Source organism: Mesorhizobium captivum (assembly GCF_033977165.1). Taxonomy (NCBI): domain Bacteria; kingdom Pseudomonadati; phylum Pseudomonadota; class Alphaproteobacteria; order Hyphomicrobiales; family Phyllobacteriaceae; genus Mesorhizobium; species Mesorhizobium captivum. Next base: position 6,192 of record NZ_JAVIJB010000053.1, on the reverse strand, counting down.
TGGCCGGCTACAGCTGGCAGCATTTCGATCTCAACGCCTCCGACCCGATCGGCGACATCATCGACTGGGGATCGAGCGGCTTCTCCGTCGGCGGCGGCCTCGAAACGGCCGTGTCGGACAAGATGACGGTCGGCATCGAATACCGTTATTCGCAGTTCGAGAAGCACGACTTCTCGGCGGATCTCGGCGCGCCGGACGGCAGCATCACCTCGACGCCGTCCTTCCACACGGTGCGGATCGACGCCAAGTACAAGTTCAATTAAGCCCTCCAGGCAAAACCTCGGAAAGCCCTCCACCGGCGGGCTTTTTTCTTTTCAGCCGCGCCATCTGTCGCCCGTCCGCGCCTCACCCTATGTTTCGGCAGCAGCCGCCCGTGACACTCGCTGGGAGGAGAGCATGCGCAGTTCTCGCTGCGGGTGGGTTGCGTCCGACAAGGGAGAAGATCATGAGGAAGCTCATCGTCACCGAGTTCATCAGCGTCGACGGCATCGCCGAGGTCGAGAAGCTGCCGAACGTCACCTGGAACGACGAGATGAACAAGTTCAAGGAGGACGAGCTTGCCGACAGCGGCGCCATGCTTCTCGGCCGCACGACCTACGAGATCTTTGCCGGCTCATGGCCTAAGGAAACCGGCGACTTCGCCGACCGCTTCAACGCGCTGCCGAAATATGTCGTCTCGACTAGGCTGAAGGCGCTCGACTGGCAGCCGGCCGAGCTGCTTGGAGGCCCCCTGCCCGACGCCGTTGCCAAACTGAGGCAAGGAAGCGGTGGCAACATCTATGTGCACGGCAGCTTGAGCATCGCCAGGCAGCTTCTCAGCCACGGCCTCGTCGACCGCCTCCGGCTGCTGGTCTACCCCGGCGCCGTCGGCCAGGGCAAGCCGCTTTTCCCGACCGAGAAGCCGCTTGCGCTGGAGCTGATTTCAGCCGTGCCGTTCAGCAATGGCTTGGTGGCGCTGGAGTATCGGCCGGGAAAGTGAGAGATGCACGCTGACGCCCAATCCGGTTGGTCGGCCGCCCCTCACTTCTGCCGGAACGCAGTGTGCAGCGACGTCGTCAGCGGGCCGAGAATATAGTCCAGTGCGGTGCGTTCCTCGGTCACGATCATGACGGACGCCGGCATGCCGGGATAAAGCTGGATCTGCGGGGCGGCGGCGAGTTCCTCCGCGTCCACCGCAATGTCGGCGACATAATAGGGAAAGCCGGTCTTGGCATCGGTGACGCGGTCGGCCGAGATACGGGTGACGCGGCCGTGGATGACCGGCGTCGCGCGCTGCTTGTAGGACGTGAAGCGCACTTCGGCCGTCATATCGGCGCGCAGGCTGGATATGTCCTCGACCTTGACCTGCGCCTGGACGATCAGCGAATTCCTGGCCGGCACGATGTCGAGGATGGTCTGGCCGGGGGAAACAACCGCGCCGGTGGAAAAGACCGTGAGATCCATCACCTGGCCGTCATAGGGCGCGCGCACTTCGGCACGGTCCACGGTTGCCTGTGCGGCAAACATCTTCGGCACCAGATCGGCGAGGTTGGACTGGGTGTCGATCAGCATGGCTGAGAGTTTTGCGCGACGCTCGTTGGTGAGCTGCGCGATCTGGCTCTCGAGCTCGGCCTTGCTCTGGCGGTTTCCCGCGATTTCGCCGAGGGCCTGGTCGATGAGGCCCTGCAGGTCGGACGCCGAGCGGTCAAGCTCAAGGATACGCGGCTTGGTTGTCAGCCCGGCTTTCAGAAGCTTGTTGAGACCTGCCTTTTCATCCACGGTCGATTTGAGCTGGGCGCGAAAGGATTCGACGCGCGCCTGCTTGCCGTCGATCTGCTCGTCGAGCTCGGCGATCCGCTTCTGCAGGATCTGCCTGGCGCCGGCCATGGAAGCGCGCTGGCTTTCGAGGTCGGCAATCTGGTTGGCCATCGCGTCCTGCAAATAGGCCTGGTGCTCGGCGGTGATGTCCTTCGGAAAGGCGACCGCCTCATGGCCGTCGAGCTCGGCGCGGATGCGGGCATCGGTGGCGCGCAGCAGCGCATATTGCTGCGAATAGAGGTTGAATTCGGAACGGGCGCGGGTGTCGTCGAGCACGACCAGCACATCGCCGGCTTTGACCATGTCGCCGTCCTTGACCCGGATTTCCTTCACCGTGCCGCCGTCGAAATGCTGGACGCTCTTGCGGTTGCCCTCGACCTTCACCACCGCGTCGGCAAGCACCGCTCCGTTGAGCGGCGCGAGAGCCGCCCAACCGCCGAACACGCCGAAGAAGAGCACGATGATAAGCGCGCCGACCCAGACCGGTCCCCGGATCGAATCCGGGTTGGCGCCCCCGCCGTCGGCGCCCGAGAGGCTGCGATAGGTGGCGGCAACGTCGGTCATTGGGTCGCCACCGCGATGGGTGCGGCGCGCTGGTTGAGCAGCGCCACGATCTCGTTTCGCATGCCGAAGGCTTCGACCGCACCGTCCCGCAAGAGCAGGATCTTGTCGACATTGGCTAAGGTCGAGGGCCGATGCGAGACGATGATCACCGTGCTGCCGCGGCGCTTGAGCTCCAGCGCGCATTCGCTGAGCGCGCGGTCGCCGTCGGCATCGAGATTGGAGCTTGGCTCGTCGAGCACGATGAGGTTCGGCATGCCGAACACGGCGCGGGCCAGCGCGATGCGCTGCCGATAGCCGCCGGACAGCACCGCGCCGCCCTCGCCGATCTGCGTCTCGTAGCCTTGCGGCAGGCGGATGATCATCTCATGCACGCCGGCGAGCCGGGCGGCCTCGATCACCTCGCGGTCGACGTCGGTCTTGAAGCGGCCGATGTTGGCCGCGACCGTATCCGAAAACAGCTCGATGTCCTGCGGCAGGTAGCCGATATGGTCGCCGAGCGACTCCCGCCCCCATTGCGTGAGGTCGGCGCCGTCGAGCCGCACCGTGCCGCGGCTCGGCTTCATGATGCCGGCGAGATGACGGGCGAGCGTCGACTTGCCGGCGCCGGATGGACCGACGATGCCGAGCGCCTCGCCGGCATCGAGCCGGAAGGAGACGTCGCGCAGCAGCACCTTCTGCAGGCTGGGAATGGCGAAGCTGAGCTGCTCGACGGCAATCTTGCCGGTGGGCTTCGGCAGGTTGAACGAGCGCTCGCCCTGCGCGCCGCCGTCAAGCAGCTTCTCGACCCTTGCAAGGGCGGCCCGCGCCAGGATCAGGCCGCGCCAGAGGCCGACGATCTGCTCGATCGGCTGCAACCCCCTGCCCAGCAGCAGGCTCGCCGCGAACATCGCGCCGCCGGTGATCTGCCGCTCGATGACCAGGTACGCGCCGAGGCCGAGGATCAGCGACTGCATGGTGAGGCGCAGGAAGCGGATCAGGCCCGACATCAGCGCGGCGCGGTCGCTGGCCTGCCCCTGCTGCCGGAGCGCCAGGCCGCGGTCGCGCCCCCAGCGGCGCACGAGGCCCTCGAGCATTCCCATGGCGCGAACGACTTCCGCGTTCCTGAGGCTCATCTCGGTGAAATTGTAGTTGGCCGTGGCGAGGTCGTTGGCCTGCTTGAGCGGTGCCCGGACCATGTATTCGTTGAGCACCGCCATTGCGATGAGAAGCAGCGAGGAGGCAAGCGCGAAGAAGCCCAGCCATGGATGCAAGAGGAAGATGATGCCGATGTAGATGGGCGACCATGGCAGGTCGAACAGCGCGTGGATGCCGCTGCCGGTGATCACCTGGCGGAACGTGTCGAAATCCCGTATCGGCTGGCTTTGCGCGGCGCCCTGCGACGGCGTCTCGACCGATGCGGCCAGGATTTTTGCCGAGAGCAGCCGGTCGAGCCGCGCGCTGGCCCGCGTCAGGATCGCGGCGCGGACAAGGTCGAGACCCGCCAGCGCCAGGAAGGCCGCGAGCAGCACCAGGGTGAGCATCACCAAAGTGGTCTCGCTGCCGCTGGTGACCACACGATCGTAGATCTGCAGCATGTAGAGCGGGGATGCGAGGTAAAGCAGATTGATCGCCAGGCTGAACACCGCCGCGAAGAGGAAATAGCGGCGGCAGGCGCGAAGCGCATCCCTCACAATTCTAGACTTGCCGTTCAATTCCAGAACCCCACTCGATACTCGTCAGGTCGTCGCTCTTCAGGCGCGTGAGCCGCCGGACACCGGCGGCTCACGCATTGCTTCAAACGAACTCGCTCGTTCCGCTGGCCACGCCCGTCAGCGAGAATTCCGCCGGATTGTAGGTGACGACGGTATGGCCCTCGCCGTCATCCGCAAGTTTGAAGCCGTTAGCATCATAGGTGCCGAGCAGATGCAGCGTCGCATTGTGCGCGCCGTCCGAGACCGTCAGCGTGCCGCCGCTGCCGTCCTGGTTCGCCTGGTAAACGGCCGTCGTGCCGGCGCCGAACGAGATATCGTTGAGGTCCAGCTTGTCGTCATTGGTGATGCCGCCGATCAGCCCGCTGTAGTCGAAGGAATCGTCTAGCTCCAGCGTGCCGGCCGCATCATGGGCGAAGGTGACATCCGTCGACGATGCGCCGCCGAATTCCAGCTTCGACAGATTGCCGATCGTGGCATCGCCCTCGCCGGTGACCGCGCCGTGGATGGCAATGTTGCCGCCATTGGCCCACAGCATGCCGGAATTCTCGACCCCGCCGGCAACGACCAGGCCACCCGAGCCGGTCGCTTCCAGCGTGCCGGAATTGGCGACGACGCTGCCGCCGGTGTCAATGATCAGGGCATTCGAACCGGAGGCGATGATGGTGCCCCTGTTGTCGAGGCCGAGCATGCCATCGCCCAGCTGACCGGCGCCCGAGATCGTGTTGTCGACATTGGTCAGGGTGACGTCGAGACCGGTACCGGAAATGATATTGAAAGCGCTGTCGGAGAGCTCGACCTGCCCGCCGCCCTGCAGCGTCACACCGTGCTGAATGACCTGCAGCAGGGTTTCGCTGCCGGTCGAGTTCAGCGAGATTGTGCCGCTGTTATTGACCGTGCCGCTCAGCGGCAACAGCGCGCCGTCGCTAAGCGTCATGGCACCAGGATTGTTGACCACCGGCGTCTGGTCGAAGACGAAATTGCCGGCTCCCAGCGTCGAGGAATGCACGCCGTCGAGCGTGATCGACTGGCCGTCAGCAAGCGTGATCACCGCATTGCCATTGGCGTCGTCGGCGGTATGCGCCTGTACGTCGGCGAAGCTCTGGAAGCCGGAATAGCCGATGAGGTCGATCTGGTCGGCCGCCGCATCGAAGCTGTGCACGGTATCGTTGCCGATCGGCTGCGAGAAGACGAACAGATCGTTGCCGCTGGAGCCGGTGAGCACGTCGTCGCCCGACCAGGCGAAGATCGGCGAACCCGGGGCATAGGCCTCGACATTGTCGGCGATCGATGCGCTTCCCGTCGTGCCGTCGGCGTTGGTCCAGGTCATCGAGACATCGAGCACCACCGCGCCGGCGAAACTGGCCGGCGTGGTGACGGTCAGCTCGTGGACGGCGTTGGTCTGCACCGTCCAGGACCCGTCGGCGTTCTGCGTGGCGCCATCGATCGTCCAGCCCGACGGTACGTCCTTCACCGTGACGGTGACGGTTTGGCCGTCGGAGAGGTCGGTCAGCGCGAGGTTGATCGGCTCGCCGGCGGTGCCGGCGGGCAGATTGAAAGCCGGGGTGCCTATTCCAGGATTTCCAGCCAAGTCGGTCCAAGATGATGTCCCGGTGCCGCTAGACAGAACCTGTACGGTATGCGCGCCACCGCCAACTGGCTTTGTGACATCCAAGGTGTAGATGTCATGTCCGGTACCATCGACGCCGACATGGATGAAGGTCCCGGCCGTCGCGGTTGCTCCTACGAGCACTATGTCATTAAGGTCGAAGCCCGAAACGGCTTCGCTGAAGGTAAAGGTGATTGTCTGCTTGGCACCGCTGTTGTTGTGCGAAATCACGACTGTCGGAGCCGTGGTATCGCCGCCTGTGTCGATGCTGACCGTGTCGGAGCCAGCACTACCGGTATTGCCAACCGCGTCAGTGTAAGAGGCGGCCGCCACAGATACGGACCCCGTCGCAGTAATCCCGTCGGTCGCTGTGAAGGTGGCGTGGTAGGTGGTTGCGGTATCCTGCGTGAAGCCGCTGATGGTGCCGTGCGTGGCGGTGATGTCGCTCGCATCGAAGCCGACCGGCACCTCCGAGAAGGTGAAGGTGACGACCGAGCTGTTGTCGCCGTCGCTCAGCGCGCCGTCGACGATGTC
>NZ_JAVIJB010000052.1:0-41068 GCF_033977165.1 Mesorhizobium captivum | reverse complement strand
GAGCGCGACGTCCGGCTCGTGATCTCTACCTCACCGCACGGGCCCATCCCGCGCAGCGGGTTCGTTCATCGGCCCGTTGCGGTCATTCGAGAACTGGCGGCGGATGACCTGGCACTTTGGGCCTGTTCGGCGGTCACTAGCCGCGGTGCAAACCTCACGCCTGCCTCGCCATCAACCTTAGCCAAGGCGCCAGATGGAACGCCGCCATCAGGAGATACATCGGCACCATGCCGCTGAGCAGCGAGGCGCCGGGGCCGGACATGCACATCATGTCCTGGCCACCATAGGCGGCTGTGAGCAGCGCCATAGTCGCAAAAGTCGGCGCTGCCGCGAGGCAGAGGCAGTCGGCCAGGCCGAAGCCGCTCGAGCCGGACGGGCGAGGGGCGTTCGGTCTTTCGATGGCCAGGTCTGGGTTCTCGCTGCTCATCTCATCCACCTTCCAAATGGCCGGGCTTTCAAGGCGCGCTCGGCTCTGGCGGCGCAGTCGGCACCGCCAGAGTCGCTCCACGCTCAGGCGTCCTTGTTGCGGAACGCCGCTTCGCCGGCATCCGACACCTCGACCCATCTCTGGTCGGGCGCGGCGCCTTCCTCATAGTTGTCGTGCCAGTTCCACCACTTGTAGGTCTGGGTCTGCGGATAGCCCTTGGGCGAATCCTCCCATACCTCCTGGCGGCCGAGCGGGGTGACGTCGAGATAGCTCCACACGGTACCAAATGCCTCGTCGCCGCGGTTGTTGACGAAGTAGGTGCGGAAGATGCGGTCGCCGTCGTGAATGAAGACGTTGTGGCCGTGCCATTCGTCGACGCCGAAATCCTTATCCCAGCTGTCGGTGATGGTGTACCACGGCATCTTCCAGTCCATCCGCTGCTTCAGCCGCTGGATGTCGGCCTGGGGCGCGCGCGAGGCATAGGCAAGCGTGGTGTCGCGGGCATTGAGATGGGCGAGGTTGCCGACCTGGTCGGCGCCGAGCGAGCAGCCGCGGCACGCGTGCTCCGGCCAGCCATAGACGCCGGGCTCGAAGAAGGCGCGGTAGATGATCAGCTGTCGGCGGCCTTCGAAGAGGTCGAGCAGGCTCGCCTTGCCGTTCGGGCCTTCGAACACATAGTCCTTCTCGACAAGCATCCATGGCATGCGGCGGCGTTCCGCGGCTAAAGCATCGCGAGCGCGGGTGAGGGCTTTTTCCTTCACGAGCATCTCATCATACGCGCCTTCCCAGGCTTCTGGCGAAACGACCGGTGGTGTGTGCATTTGCTGGGTCATTGCTCTTGTCCCATTCTCTCGGTTGGTTGAGGGTGACGAGGAGAGACATAGGGCCGGATGGCGCGATGGTGAGAGTTACAAGTGTGACGCGATTTGATCCGGCGGGCCCAGAAGCGGGCATTGAGGCGGGCATTGCATGGACTCGCTGATCAACGCCGCCGGCCGCGCGCTTGCCGCGGGCGATCCGCTCGGCGCATTGAAGCGCGTCGCGCTGCGCGACGACGCGCCGGCGCTGGCGTTGCGCGGCATCGCCATGGCGCAGCTCGGCGACTTCGCCAAGGCCAAGACGCTGCTGAAGAGCGCCGCCCGCGCCTTCAGTCCGAAGGAGGCGGTGGCGCGCGCCCGCTGTGTCGTCGCCGAGGCCGAGATCGCGCTGGTCTCGCGCGATCTCGGCTGGCCGGAGAAGGCGTTGCGAGCCGCAAGAACGACGCTTGCAGTGCATGGCGACCGCGTGAATGCCGCCTATGCCGGCAGCCTCGAAGCGCGACGCCTGATCCTGATCGGCCGCCTCGACGAGGCCGAGCGCCTGCTTGCCGGCTTCGATCCGGCGCCGCTACCGCCGGTGGCGCGCGTCGCGCATGAGCTCGCCGCCGCGGGAATCTCGGTCCGGCGCCTGAGGACGAAGGCGGCCCGCTCGGCGCTTGGCCGAGCGTCGCTTGCTGCTTATGAAGCCAACATTCCGGCGCTGAAGGCGGAGGTCGAGAGCGCTTCGCTGGTTTTGAACGTGCCGGTCGCGCGGCTCGTATCGAAGGGTTTGGAGACGCCGCTCCAACTCGATGAGGTTGAAGCGCTGCTCGCATCCGGCACGCTCGTCATCGATGCCTGCCGCAATGTCGTGCGGCAGGCCGATACGGTTGTCTCGCTGGCGACCCGGCCGGTGCTGTTCGCCCTGGCGCGCGCGCTCGCCGATGCCTGGCCGGCCGATGCGTCGCGCGAGGTGCTGCTGAGGCGCGCCTTCAGGGCCAGGCACGCCGATGAATCGCACCGTGCGCGGCTCAGAGTCGAGATGGGACGGCTACGGGCCGAACTCAGCGCGCTTGCAGAAGTCAACGCGACGGCCGCCGGCTTTGCGCTCACGCCGTTGAATGCCGCCGAAGTCGTGGTGCTCGCGCCGCCCGTCGAGGAGGAGCATGGCGCGGTGCTCGCATTCCTCGCCGACGGCGAGTCGTGGTCGAGCTCGGCGCTGGCGCTCGCGCTAGGCGCCAGCGCTCGTACCGTGCAGCGGGCGCTGGAGGAGCTTTCCGCGCAGGAAAAGGTACAAGCCGTCGGCCGCGGCCGGGCGCGCCGCTGGATGACGCCACCGGTGACCGGATTCCCGACCGTCTTGTTACTCCCGGGTCCGCTGCCGAGCGACTAGTCTGCGGCCATTGTTCGAATGGAGATCAGAAATGAAACGAGCCGCTGCCGAGATCCTGCGGGAATATGGGCCCTTTCCGGATGCCGAGCGCATCAATGGCGTCACCTATGACGGCAAGAATGTCTGGTTCGCCACCGGCGACAAGCTGAAGGCGCTCGACCCGGAGAGCGGCACGATCGTGCAATCGATCGACGTCGCCTCGCATGCCGGGACCGCCTTCGACGGCGAGTACCTCTACCAGATCGCCGAGGATCGCATCCACAAGGTCGATCCGAAGACCGGTAAGGTCATCGCCACCATTCCCGCCCCCGGCAATGGTGGCGATTCAGGCATGGCCTGGGCCGAAGGTTCGCTGTGGGTGGGCGAATACAGGGCGCACAAGATCCATCAGATCGATCCTGAAACGGGCAAGGTGATCCGCACCATCGAGTCGAAACGCGTCGTCACCGGCGTCACCTGGGTCGATGGCGAGCTCTGGCATGCCACCTGGGAAGGCGAGGAGGGCGATCTGCTGCGCATCGATCCTGAGTCCGGCGACGTGCTGCAGGAGGTGGCGATGCCCTCCGGTGTGTCGGGACTGGAATCCGATGGTGGCGGCTGCTTCTTCTGCGGTGGCGGCAGCAGCGGCAAGATCAAGGCCGTGCGCCGTCCCGGACACACTGGCAAGTAGCTGGCATACCGAGACGAAACAGGCGGTCTCAGGCCGCCTCGCGCGCCGGCCTAGCAACGCCCTTGTTTGAGATTTGGCCGGCATTCGCTCTGTCGATATGCGCCCAGGCCGGCCGCTCGAACAGGAAGTTTCCGAAGCCGGTGCGCTTGACGATGAAATAGAGAATGACCGGGCTGATGACCGAGACGAGCAGCACCGCGAGGCTCAGCATGCCGGTGTCGGTCAAAAGGCCGCTTGCAAGTGCTGCACCGCGGAAGATCGACATCGGGATGGTGAAGGCGACATAGACGACTAGCGAATGCTCGCCCAGCCAGCGCAGCCATTCCATCGAGGCGAATTTCGACAGGAAGCCGCCGGCGACGCAGAGCGCCACCGCTCCGGCGACGGCAAGCGTAAGATGCAGCGGCGGCCATGCCGCAACGCCCATCTGCATGCCGACCGGCTGAACGGCATAACCCGGCGAATAGACGAGCAGGCCGTTGACGATCGCCCACGCGGCCAGGCCCGCAACGGCGATCGCCGGTCGATTTTGCGTCCATTCGACGAGACGGAACACCAGTGGCGCCATGACGAAGCCGAGATAGAAGAACACGAAATAGGCGGCGAATTGCGTGAGGGCATAGCTGTCCGAATGCGGCGCCCACATCTGCAGCGCCGCGGCGGCCAGGATGACAATCCAGTGCGGCACGCCGAGCTCTCGCAACACGCGCGCGACGAGGCCGAACACCGCCAGCATGTAGATGAACCACAACACGCCATAGGGCTGGACGAGAGCCATTGCGAGGTCATGCAGCATACCTGCGGGATCGCGGCTGAAGATGCCGATCTTCAGCCCGATCGAGATGATCGCCCACAGCACATAGAAGTAGAGGTAGTGAACGGCGCGCCGGTCGATGTAGCGCCGCCACGGCCGGTCGATCACCTGCGACAGGAACAGGCCTGAGATGAGAAAGAATTCCGGCATGCGGAACGGCGTCGCGAAGCCGATGACATAGTGGAGGAAGCCGACACCGCCGGTGTATTCACCGGTGTTGTAGGCAGAATACATCATCACCACCAGGATGATCGAAAGACCTTTTGCCGTGTCCACCCACGGCATGCGTGTCGAGCTGCTCATGAACGATCTCGAGGAAAAATACCTGCGCCATAGTACCGGACAGGCTCACCTCTAGCAGCATGAAGCTTCGGATATCGTAAACGCGGCGACGACGCAGGCCTGTGCAGTAGTTGCAGCAGAGATTATCGATTCAGGGTAGCGGGATCGGCTTGTCACTGAGTGTGCGCAAGTAGGCGATCAGGTTGACCCGTTCGGCCTCGTCCGGGACACCAGGAATCTCCATGGAGACGCCCGGCCTGGTGAGCATGGGCCCGAAGAGATATCTGTTCAGGTCCTCGTACGACCATACGCCTTCCCAGCCCAGCAAGGCGTCAGAGTAACGCATATTTGCCATAGATCCCTTGTCGCGGCCGACGACGCCCCACAAGTTCGGTCCCGTTTTGGTCCCTCCCTGTGGCTCGGCATTGTGGCAACCGTGACACACACGGGTGAAGTAGGTTCGGCCTTTCTCGACATCGGCAGAAGCCAACTTCATCGAGATCGGGGCTGGTGTTGGCAAGACGACGCCGTGCGACATCAGATAGTCGGCAACTTCGCGTTGCCCCCGGCGTTTTGCCAGATGGAGCGGTGTCTTGCCGCCATTTGTCTTCGCATTCACGTCCGCGCCGGCCTCGACCAGTGCCTTCACGCAGTCGAGACAACCGAGAATGACGGCGACATGAAGGGCGGATTCGCCGTCACGGTCCGAATTTGGATCTGCGCCCCGCTCCAGCAACAGTTTTAACAGATCGATCTTGCCTTTCCCCATAGCCGCCATCAGCGGGCGACCCCAAGTCGTCTGGGCGTTGACGTCCGCACCGCGTTCTATGAGCAGTTTTGCCGCTTCGATGTGGCCCATCATGACCGCAAAATAGAGCGGCGTTGCGTCTCCATCGCTCTCATCGACGCCGGCGCCTGCGTCGAGCGCTGCCGTGATCGCCGCGACTTCGCCGTTCTTCGCGGCGTCGTGAATGGCGGCAGCGCGCGATTCAATCGGGAAATGTACAAGCAGTAGCGCGATGAAAAGCAGGAGCCTGCGCATTTGGCACCTCTCCAAGGTAAACCGGAGGACGCAGCATGCTTTTTAGCAAATAAGCATATCTCAAATGCCCCGTGAGAACGAGAGTTTTCACGAAGACTGGCCACGGCCTTTTCTGGCCGTCAGTCAGCGGGCTGTGAGGTCCCATGCGGATCAACTCGTGCCGTAGCGCGTGCAAAGGTGGACGGCTGAAAGGGTCGTCTCCAGCCCTTCTACGCGGGTACCAAGCGTAAGGCTTTCGCCACTAGCCGTCGCTTCGTGCCGGCGTTGACGCTGTTGTCTCCCGCATCGCCACCGCCACGATCGAGCCCGACAGGAAGGTCAGCGCCGCGATTGCTGCGATTGCCGCGACGAAACCGAAGAAGTCGGCGATCAGCCCTGCCGACAGCGCGCCCACCGCATAGCCGAGATCGCGCCAAAAACGGTAAACGCTGAGCGAGCGCGCCCGCCAGGAAGGATGCGAGGCGTCCGATACCGCCGCGATCAGGCTTGGATAGACCATCGCCGTGCCGAGGCCGAGCAGCAGGCTCGCCAGCAGCCACCAGCCGAAATCGCGCGTCATGGCGGTGGTGAGAAGCCCCGCCGCCTGCACCCACATGCCGGCGACGATCAGGCCCTTGCGGCCCCACCGGTCGCTCAATGGCCCGGTCGCAACCTGCAAGATGCCCCAGACCGCGGGGTAGACCGCCTTGAGGATGCCGATCCGCTCGACGCCGAGGCCGTTGGCGACGAAGAAGAGCGGAAACAGACCCCAGCTCATGCCGTCGTTGAGATTGTTCACAAGGCCCGCCTGCGAGGCCGCGAACAGGTTGCGGTCACTGAGCGAGGTCAGCATGAAGATCTCGCGGAAGCTGAGCGGCGAAGCTGCTTTCTGATGGTTGGCCAGTTCCAGCCGCACATGCTCGCGTGTGTCGCGCACCAACAGGATCGACAGCGCGGCGCCGAGGATCGCATAGCCGACGCCGAGATAGATCGGCACCGGACGCAGTCCGTAGCGGCTCGCCAGGTAACCGGTAAGGAACGCGGTGACGCCGACAGCGAGGTAGCCAGCGAACTCGTTGAGCCCGACGGCGAGCCCACGCGATTTCGGCCCGACGAGATCGACCTTCATGATCACGGTCATCGACCAGGCAAGCCCTTGGTTGATGCCGAGCAGCGCATTGGCGGCAACGATCCAGCCCCAGCTCGGTGCCCAGATGATGATGAAGGGCACCGGCAGGCCGAACAGCCAGCCCAGGATCAGCACGCGCTTGCGGCCCCATTTGTCGGCAAGCTGGCCGGAGACGAGGTTGGCGCAGGCCTTGACCACGCCGAAGCTGACGATGAAGGAGACGACGAGCGTGGTGGAAGCGACGCCGAATTCCTCCGCGCCGATCAGCGGCACGACGGTCCTCTCGATGCCGACCATGCCGCCGACAAAGGCGTTGATCAGCACCAAAAGCGAAAACTGCTTCCAGTTGGCCTTCAGGCCGAGCACAACGGTGGGCGCAGTTGCGCTCAAGACCGAGCCCCGGCATTCGCGGCCCGGGTGCGGGCGGCGTCCGGTGGCGGGGCAGGGATGTCGGCGGTCATTGTGGCGACGAACTGATCCTCGTCCTCGATGCGGAAGGCCTTGTTGAAGCGCCGCTCGAAGCCGATCGTCGACGTCGGCTTGCCACTAAGCGAGCGGCCGCAGACAGAGCCGGAATAGGCGCCCGGCAACACCTCGATGTGGTCGGGCAATTCCTTCAAGCGACGCACGCTGGCGTAGAGCGCTCGGGCGCCATCCTCGGCGTTTGAAGCGAGCTCGGTGCGGCCGAGATCGCCGACCATCAGCGTATGCCCCGTGAGTACGAACCAGGGTTCGGTCGACCGCGTCCAGTCGGTGACTAAAAGGCTCAAATGCTCCGGCGTGTGGCCGGGCGTGTGCATGACGGTCGCCGTCACATTGCCGAGTTCCAGCACCTCGCCGTCCTTCACGCGCCGAAACGGGAAGCCTGCCTCGGCGCCCTCGAACAGAACATATTCGGCGCCGGTCGCCTCGGCGAGCGCGCGCCCGGCCGAGATATGGTCAGCGTGGATATGCGTGTCGACGACGTAGAGGATGCGCATGCCTGTCGCGCGCGCAGCTTCGACATAGGGCGCGATGTCGCCAACCGGATCGACGACCGCCGCGGAAGCCTTGCCGCCGCAGCCGAACAGATAGGAGGCGGCGACGGGGTTGGTGTGCAGGAACTGCCTGAGAATCATCGCTTTTCCTCCGAACGGGCGACCGCGCCGGGCGAACGCACGGCTTGACAGCAGGTCGGAATCGTCATTCAATTATTCTATTGAATAACGATGCGTCGCTGAAAGGCCTATGTCAATCCGCAATCCGAAACAGGCGCTTTACGAACAGTTCGCGATCGTCGCCAAGGCGCTCGGCCATCCGCTGCGCCTGGAAATGATCGAGCATCTCGCGCAAGGCGCGCGCAGCGTCGAAGCGCTGGCGGTCAAGCTCGGCCAGCCTGTCGCCAACATCTCCCAGCACCTGCAGGCACTGCGCCGCGCCGGCATCGTCTCGGCAGAGCGCGACGGCAAGTTCGTCCACTATACGCTTGCGGACGACAGCGTGCTTTCCGCCTTCGCCTCGGTGCGCGCCGTTGCCGAGCGGCATCTCGCCGAAGTCGACCGCATCGTGCGCGGCTATTTCGAGGCGCGAGACCAAATGCGGGCCGTCAACCGGGACGAACTTCAAGCGCTGATGCGCGACGGGCTGGTGACGCTGATCGACGTCCGCCCGCCGGACGAGTTCGCGCTTGGCCATGTGCCAGGCGCGATCAATGTCCCGCTCGGCCAAGTCACGGCCTGGGCCCGCAATGCCGATACGAGCCGGGAAATCGTCGCCTACTGCCGCGGCCCCTGGTGCGTGATGTCCTTCGAGGCCGTGGCCGCGCTGCGCTCGCTTGGCCATTCCGCGCGCCGCCTCGAGGACGGCATGCCGGAGTGGAAGGCCGCCGGCCTGCCGGTGGAAATGGCCGCCTGATGGTGTGGTTAAACGGATAGTCAGCGCTCGGGCAATCCCACCTGCTTCAAGGCTTCGACGACCTGGTCCGCCCATTTCGCTGTGTTTCGAAAGATAGGCAGCGACCGGTATCGCTCGATCGTGAAGTCCGGTTGGGCGGTGAGCAGCTTTTGCGCGGCCCAGCGGGCGGTCTCCAGGTCGCCGCTCATGGCCGACCAGGCGGCGAGGTATCGATAGGACATGATGATGTCGGGATGGGCGGCGATCACCTCGCGGGCGATCGCGACGGCCTGGGAAAGCAAACCTGTCTTTGCCATGGCGGTGGCCATTCCCAGCCTCATGTTGAATGCGAAGGGATCCATCGGGCTCAGCGTCATCGCCCGCTGGAACCGTTCCGCCGCGCGGGCGGCTTCGTCCATGTAGATCGCGATCCAGCCATGTCGTGCCCATGCCCACGCATTGTTCGGATCAAGCGTGAGCGCCTTTTCGATGAAGGTGGCGGCGCGCTCCTGGTCGCCGCACATGCTCAACGCCGAGCCGGCAGCGGCCAAAGCGGTTGGATCATCGCCGATCGAGCCCGCGGCCTCGACCGCCGCGCGCGCCTTTTCCAGCTCGCTTTCAGGGTGCTCGGCCCACAGATAAGCGGCGTTCGAAGCGTGGCACCATGCCAAGAGCGCATGGGCGCGGCTATAGGTCGGATCGATTGCGATCGCTTTCTTGAGCAGCTCTATCGCCTGGCTGTTGGTGTCCTTGCGGCGGCCCCAGATGTTCGGATAGGCGCGCATGACGAGATCATAGGCCCGCAGGCTGATCGGCGGCTTGCGCTTGGCCAGCTCGATCTCGGCGCCGCGGATGGCCGGATGGATGGCGCCCGCCACCTGCGCCGCGATCCTGTCCTGGAACTCGAAAACGTCCTCGGTCGCGCCCTCGTAGCGCTCGGACCAGAGCTGTGTCCGTGTCTCGGCATCGACCAGCTGCACGGAAATGCGCAGCCGGTCGCCGCCCCGCCGAACGGTGCCTTCCACCACGTAATTGACGCCGAGTTCCCTGCCGACATCGCGCACGTCGACGAAGCGTCCCTTGTAGGTGAAGGCGGACTGGCGGGCGATGACGAAGAAGTCCCGGATGCGCGAAAGCGCGGCGGTTATCTCCTCGACGACGCCATCGGCAAAATACTCGTCGTCCGCCCCGCCAAGATTGTCGAAGGCCATCACCGCCACCGAGGGCTGGTCATGCGGTCTCGCCTGGGCGGAGACAGGCTGAGGCGGCTGGGCGGTGTCGTGCATCGTCGCGGTCAGGCGATTTCCGCCACGCGTTTGCAGCGACGCCGCCAGTGCGTTCGTCTGCGCCTCCGGCTCCACGTCCAGATGCTTCCTCAGCAGCGCTCGGCAGGACTCGAACTGGCGCAGGGCCGCATTCTCGTGGCCCCTGGCGGAGTGGATCCGCATCAATGCCCGATGGGCCGCCTCCGCGGTCGGATCCGAGGCGAGCAGCCTTTCCGCGAGCCGTTCGCAGGCCGCTTCGTCCGCGGTTCCGGCTTCGGGCTGCACGAGGCTCAGGCGTTCCACCAGTTGCAGCGCTTTCTGCCGGTACCTGATCTGATGCGGGCTGAACCATTCATCCAAGCCGTCGGGAATGACTTCGCCCGCAAGCACGTCCCCACGGTAGAGCTCGGCCGCGAAGGCGAGGTCCGCCGTCCCGCTTTCGGCGAGCTTGCGCTCAAGGATCCAGATATCCGCTTCGTCCGCGCCGGCCGTCAGCGCGACCGTTTCCTGATCGCCCTCGATGGAAATGGCTGCATTGCCGTCGGTGGGAAACCATCGCCTGATGTCGGCAAGGGCCTGGCGCAGGCTGTTTCGCGACTGCGCATCGCCGCGCCGCGGCCAAAACCCCTCGGAAAGCCGTTCGCGATGGTGGCCGCGGCGACCGGCCAAGGCCAGGGCGGCAAAAAGAAGCGCGGACTTGCGCGTCGCGAAGCGGACGGGCTGGCCGTCTGCGGAAGTTACTTCGAGACCGCCAAGCAACCGGATGCGCACTACGCCCCTCCGAATTTCGAATGCGCCGGCACAATAGCATCTTCGCCGCAAGATTTAACGCGGATTTAACGGCGGCCCGCCGGCCTTTCCTCGACGGTTCACGCCGGGCTGAACAGCCGTAAATCGCGTGTGTGACAAGCTTCGGCCATAATCTGGAACGGGAGAGCAAGATGGCTCACACGGAAGCTCACGCGGAGACCCACGCATCGAAACACCGGCTGCTTGGGGCAGCGTCGAAAGGCATGGCGACAGCACTCGCTGCCTTCACAGCCTGGCGGCGCACCATTGCAGGGCGCAGGGCGTTAGCAGACCTGACGCCCGATCAGTTGAGGGATATCGGCCTTTCGCGGCCCCCGGCACCAAAGGTCCTCGTTAGCGTCGGCGTCGGCCTGATGACGGACCTGATGTCAATGAGATGAGGCGGATCCGGATAAGCGCTTGCGCAGCGCAGCGTCCCGACGCCGGCATCGGCGTCGGGATTGGGTTGCGAGGCTTGAGGCGGCGTGCCGGCAGCATCGAGATCGAACGTGCCACAGCATCGACAAGCTGGTACATTCCTCGACGCTTTCTTCAACCGGGCGGAGGATCACAATGTCTGCGCGTCTGTATTCGCTCCTGCTAACGCTTCTCTTGATTGCACCCAGCGCCTTCTCCGAGACGCTGAAGCTTCCCGACAACCTGACCGGGTTCGGTTCCCCATCCGGAGAGAATTTTCTTATCGAGAGCACGGCGAAGGAGGCCTATTTCCCTCTCGCGAGCAACTTTCTCACGCAAAAGACGCAGTCCTATTGCGGTGTGGCGAGCATCGTCATGGTGCTGAATGCGCTCAACGTTCCTGCGCCTTCGGTGCCGGAATACGAACCCTACAGGACGTTCACGCAGGACAATGTCCTCAATGAGCGCACAGAGGCCGTTCTTCCCCGCGAGGTCCTGGCCAAGCAGGGAATGACGCTCGACCAGATCGGGGCCATTCTTTCCACGCAGCCGATCAAGGCCGAGGTCTTCCATGCTTCGGACGCCAACCCCGAGCAGTTCCGAACCCAGGCCAGTTCATTCCTCTCCAAACCCGGACACTTCGTCATCGTCAACTATCTGCGCAAGGCAATGGGCCAGGAGAAGGGCGGGCATATATCCCCGCTGGCCGCTTACGACGAGAAAGCGGACAGGTTCCTGATCCTCGATGTCGCTCGCTACAAATATCCGCCGGTGTGGGTGAAAACGGTCGACTTGTTCGGGGCGATGAACACGGTCGACAGCGACAACGAGAACAGAACCCGCGGATACGTGCTGATATCGTCGCCTTCGGGGCAGTAGGTCAGCTGAACTTGCCGCTGAGAGTGCCCACAAGGGACCTTCATCCGTGCGGAAGTCGACGGGCGCGTTCGCGACGTAGCCCGCCAAACCCGCCGGATTCACGCCCGGAACACAGCACGACCGCCAGCAGCAATCGGCTCGCCTGGTTGCAGGCGAGCTGCGTAATTGCGCTGCTCCAGGCCCCTCAGTCCTTGGCGCGCTCGACGTAGGAGCCGTCGGCGGTCATCACCACCACGCGCGTGCCGGCGCTGATATGCGGCGGCACGGCCGTGCGCACGCCGTTGGAGAGCACGGCTGGCTTGTAGGACGAGGACGCCGTCTGGCCCTTGGTGACCGGCTCTGTCTCCACGACCTCGAAAGTGGCGCGTTGTGGTAGCACCAGCGAGATCGGCACGTCGTTGAACTGCGCAAGCTGCACGGCCATGCCTTCCTGCAGGTAGGGAGCCATGTCGCCGACCACGCTTTCCGTAGCCACGACCTGGTCGTAGCTTTCCGGGTTCATGAAATGGAAGCCTTCGCCGTCGGAATAGAGGAAGGTGTGCTCGCGCTCCTCGACATAGGCGCGCTCGACCATCTCGGTGGTGCGGTAGCGCTCCGAAACCTTCACGCCGTCGCCGATGCGGCGCATGTCGAGCTGCGTCACCGGCGTGCCCTTGCCAGGGTGGATGTTTTCGGCAAAGAGGATGACATAGAGCTTGCCGTCCTTATCGACGACGTTGCCTTTGCGTAAGGAACTGGCGATGACCTTGACCACGATATTCAATCCCAATCGAGTTTTTCGGCCTGCAAGCGTCTATGCCCATGAAGCGGCGACGGCGGCCTTCGCGTGCGCCCTAGCGCATCTTGCGTCGAACCGCCAGTCTTCTCGGCGATTTTCCCGCTCATGACCGGCGCTTCGCCCTGGTGGACGCCGCATATTCATGCCGACCGCCGGCCAAGGCTGATGGCGCGCAACGCCATTGCGAATGCCCTGCGTAGCTGGTTCGCGACGCGCGATTTCGTCGAGGTGGCGACGTCGGCGCTGCAGGTCTCGCCCGGCAATGAGGCGCATCTGGCCGCCTTCGCCACCGAGGCGATCGGGCCGGACGCATCGCGCCGGCCGCTCTATCTCCACACATCGCCGGAATTCGCCTGCAAGAAGCTGCTTGCCGCCGGCGAGAGGCGCATCTTCAGTCTTGGTGCGGTTTACCGCAACCGCGAGCGCGGGCCGCTGCACCATCCCGAATTCACCATGCTCGAATGGTACCGCGTCGGCGAGACCTACCGGAGTCTGATGGCCGACTGCGCCGAGTTCCTGGCGCTCGCGGCGGAAAAGGCCGGCACAAAGCGCTTCCGCTTTCGCGGCCGCGAGGCCGACCCGTTCGCCGAGCCGGAGCGGTTGAGCGTGGCCGAAGCTTTTTTTGCGTATGCCGGCATCGACCTGCTGGCGACCGTCGCCGCCGACGGCGGCACCGACCGCGACGCGCTTCATGAGGCGCTGGTCCGCGCCGGACTGCGCACCGCGCCCGATGACAGTTGGGCCGACCTGTTCAGCCGGGTTATGGTGGAAAAGGTCGAGCCGGCTCTGGGGCAGGGGCGCGCCACCATCCTCTACGGGTATCCTGTGTCGGAGGCAGCGCTTGCCCGTCCGAGTGCTGCGGACCCACGCGTTGCCGAGCGCTTCGAGCTCTATTGCTGCGGCGTCGAGCTCGCCAACGCCTTTGGCGAGCTCACCGATCCGGCCGAGCAGCGCCGCCGCTTCGTCGCCGAGATGGACGAGAAGGAGCGCATCTATGGCGAGCGCTATCCGCTGGACGAGGATTTTCTCGCAGCCCTTGCAATCATGCCGCAGGCCAGCGGCTCGGCCCTCGGCTTCGACCGGCTGGTGATGCTGGCAACGGGAGCGCAGAAGATCGAGGATGTGATCTGGGCGCCGGTGGCAATGCCTTGATTGCCGGCTGACCCGTGACCTGTGCGCTTAGTGCGGTTCAGCGTTTGATAGAATCGCCGAACCGCTCTAACTATTTGTTTTGACGCAATTCCGGACGGAAAACCGCTACGCACTTTTCCTGGAATTGCTTTAGTGCGCGAAGACCTGCTCCAGCGAACGAAAACCCTTGAATTCGAGCGCATTGCCCGACGGGTCGCGGATGAACAGCGTCGCCTGCTCGCCGGGCTCGCCCTTGAAGCGCACCATCGGCCGTTCCAGCCAATCTATGTCCGAGCGCGCCTCCAGCCGCGCGGCAAGCCTCTCCCATTCGTCCATCGGAAGCACCGCACCGAAATGCGGGATCGGCACCGCCAGGCCGTCGACCTTGCCGTCGCGAGCCGCTTCGGTCGCCTGCGGCCGCAAATGCGCCGACATCTGGTGGCCAAAGAGGTTGAAATCGACCCAGGTGGCGGACGCGCGGCCGATCGCGCAGCCCAGCACCTCGCCATAGAAAGCGCGGGTCTCGTCGAGATCACGGACCGGGAAGGCGAGGTGGAAGGGCGTCATGCTGGAACTCCGGATAGGCAATAATGCAGCGGCTGGCCATTCCAGCCGCTTCGAGCGAATCGGTCGCGGCAACCTGATTGGCCTTCGCCCATTGCACAAGCGAGGATGGAACAATAGATGGTGCGGCAGCATCCATAGATGGTGCGGCAGCGTCTGCCCTCCCGGACCGCTTGAACAAACAGGACTAAATGCATGACCGATACGCTCGACGCAGCGAAACTGACCGACCGTGTCGCGGCGCTTGTCGAGGCGGCGAAGCGTGCAGGTGCCGACGCCGCCGACGCGGTCGCGGTGCGTGGCCGTTCGGCCGGCGTGTCGGTGCGGCTGGGCAAGGTCGAGGGCACCGAATCGTCCGAGAGCGAGGATGTCTCGCTGCGCGTCTTCGTCGGTCAGCGCGTGGCGAGCGTTTCGGCAACCGCCGCTTCCGATCCGAAGGCGCTCGCCGAGCGCGCCGTCGCCATGGCGAAAGTCTCACCCGAGGACCCGTTCCAGGGTCTCGCCGACCCGGCGCTGCTCGCCCGCAATCTGCGCGATCTCGACCTCTTCGATCCGACCGAGGTTTCGGCCGATCAGTTGAAGGAAGCGGCGCTTGCCGCGGAGGCGGCCGCCCTTGCCGTGAAAGGCGTCACCAATTCCTCCGGCAGCGGCGCCAGCGCCGGATTGGGCGGGCTGGTGCTCGCCACCTCGCATGGCTTCCTCGGCCAGTACGTCGCCTCGCGTTTCTCGCGCTCGACCAGCGTCATCGCCGGCGAGGGCACGGCGATGGAGCGCGACTATGAATTTTCCTCGCGCCAGCATTTCGCCGACCTCGACGCGCCCGAGGAGATCGGCCGCAAGGCCGGCGAGCGCGCGGTGCGCAGGCTCGGTGCCCGCAAGGCGGCGACCGGCCCGGTCGACGTGGTGTTCGACCCGCGCGTGGCGCGCGGCATTGCCGGTCATCTCGCCGGCGCCATCAACGGCGCTGCCGTGGCGCGCAAGACGAGCTTCCTGCGCGACATGATGGGTAAGCAGGTGGCTTCCACTGCGATCACCGTCACCGACGAGCCGCTCCGCCGCCGCGGCCAGGCCTCGCGGCCTTTCGACGGCGAAGGCATCGAGGGTGAGAAGCTTTTGATGGTCGACAAGGGCGAGCTCAACCACTGGTTCCTGTCGACCTCGGCCGCGCGCGAGCTAGGCCTTACCACCAACGGCCGCGGCTCGCGCAGCGGCTCTTCGGTTTCGCCGTCCTCGACCAATCTCGCCATCGAACCCGGCGAGCGCGCGCCGGAGGAACTGATCGCCTCGCTGAAGCGCGGCTTCTACGTCACCGAGGTGTTCGGCCAGGGCGTCGACATGGTGACCGGCGAGTACAGCCGCGGCGCCTCCGGCTTCTGGATCGAGAACGGCGCGCTCGCCTATCCGGTGGCCGAGGTGACGATCGCCTCGAACCTGAAGACCATGTTCCTCAATATGGTGCCGGCAAGCGACCTCGACCGCAATTTCGGCACCGCCGCTCCCACGCTCCTGATCGAGGGGATGACCCTTGCCGGTGCATGACGCGGTCATCTCAGCCGGGGCACGCGAGGACCTCGCTTTGCTGCGCGACGCGGCCCGCGAGGCCGGCGCGATCGCCATGCGCTATTTCGGCAACAATCCGCAGGTGTGGATGAAAGGCGGCACCTCGCCGGTCAGCGAGGCCGACCATGCCGCCGACGCCTATCTGCGCGAGACCTTGCTCAAGGCGCGGCCGGATTACGGCTGGCTGTCGGAGGAGACCGCCGACGATCATGCCAGGCTTTCGGCCCGCCGCACCTTCGTCGTCGATCCCATCGACGGCACGCGAGGCTTTCTCGACGGCCTGCATTCCTGGTGCGTCAGCGTCGCCGTGGTCGAGGACGGCCGCTCGCTGGCCGCCGTGCTCGAATGTCCGGCAAAGCATGAGACCTATTGGGCGCTGCCGGGCGAGGGCGCCTTTCTCAACGGCAAGCGCATCCATGTGCGACCGCTCGGCGACACTGTCGAGATCGGTGGACCAAAGCCGCTGGTCGACCTCATACCGGAAGCCTGGCAGGGGAGGCTGCGCCGCATCGCTTATATTCCCTCGCTTGCCTACCGACTGGCGATGATCGCCAACGGCAAGATCGACGCGACCTTCGTCAAGCCCAATGCGCATGATTGGGACATCGCTGCCGCCGACCTCATCTTGAAAGAAGCGGGCGGCGCCTTGTTCGACCGCCGCGGCGAGCGGCCGCGCTATGCCGGCGAGGTGATCAACCACGGCGCGCTCGCCGCCGGCAGCGGCGAGTTGCTCGACGTCCTGGCCGGTGTCATCGCCGGAGCTGACGAAGGGTGAGCCGGCCCACAGTTCCAAAACCGGCTGCTTTGGTCTAAACGTTTCACAAAATTCATGAATCTGCGAAGGATCGGCATGACCGTGGAAGACGGAAAGAAACAGCTTTTGCACCTGGTGTTCGGCGGTGAGCTGAAAAAGCTGGGTGGAACCGAGTTCCGCGACCTGGACGCGCTCGACATCGTCGGTATCTACCCCGACTATCAATCAGCGCACGCCGCCTGGAAGGCAAAGGCGCAGGCCAGCGTCGATAATGCCCATATGCGTTATTTCGTCGTTCACCTGCACCGATTGCTCGACCCGGAAACAAAGGCAGCCGGTTGACATCGATGGAGCATGAAGCGGTGAAAGGGGCAACGGGGCGCGCCGCCGGGCGGGGCGGGACGCGCACGCTGTGGCGCCGCATCCGCGAGCCGCTCGCCCAGTCGCGATTCGTCAAGAATTTCATCGCCAGCCTGTTCGCCTGGTTCGTGCGCCTGATTCGCATTACCAGCCCGCTGGTCAAGGGATCAACGCAGGTTGCGGGCGGCGCCTACGCGTATCTCGAGCCCGGCATCATCGCGCTCTGGCACGGCCAGCATCTTCTCACTCCAGCCTATTACCCGAAGGGCCGGCCGCTGGTCGCTATGGTCTCGCGCAGCGCCGATGCCGAGCTCAACGCGCTGATGATCGAGAAATTCGGCATCGAGGCGGTGCGCGGCTCGGGCGGCCGCGACAGTTCGAGGCATCTCGACAAAGGCGGCGCCAAAGCCTTGATCGCGCTCAAGAAAGCGCTGGTCGCCGGCAAGAATGTCGCCATGATCGCCGACATTCCGCACGGCACGCCGCGCGACGCGGGGCTGGGCATCGTGCTTTTGGCCAGGCTGTCCGGCCGGCCGATCCTCCCCTCCGCGATCGCTACCAGCCGCCGCAAGGTGTTGGAAAAGAGCTGGGACAAGACGACCATCAACCTGCCGTTCGGCCGCTCCGCGGTCATCGTCGGAACACCCGTCTTCGTGCCGGCCGATGCCGACGACGCCGAGATGGAGCGCAAGCGTCAAGAAGTTACCGCTTCCCTCAACGCCGCGACGGCCGAGGCCTATCGCCTCGTGGACGGCGACAAATGAGCGAGCGCTGGGCGCGCGCGGCCCTGAGGGCCTACCGCTATGCGGGGGCCGCCGCCTATCCGCTGATCGGACCCTATGTCGCCTGGCGCGCCTCACGCGGCAAGGAAGACCGCGTTCGCCGCCGCGAGCGCTACGGCGTCGCCGGCCGGCCGCGTCCGGAAGGCCCGGTGATCTGGATCCACGCCGCGAGCGTCGGCGAGACGATCGCCGTCGTGCCGCTGGTCGAATGCATCCTCGACTACGGCGTCAACGTCGTGCTGACGACCGGCACCGTGACCTCGGCGAAGGTTGCCGACGAGCGGCTGGGGAGCCGCGTCATCCACCAATATGTGCCACTCGACCTCAAGCCGGCGGTCAGCCGCTTCCTCGATCACTGGCGGCCGGAATTGGCCATCATCGCCGAATCGGAGATCTGGCCGATGACCATCCTGGAGCTCGGCGCGCGCAACGTGCCGCAGGTCCTCGTCAACGGGCGGTTGTCGGACCGCTCCTTCCGCTCGTGGAAGAAGCGCGCCAGCGTTGCCGAGGCGCTGTTCGAGAACCTTGCCCATGTCGTTGCCCAGTCGGATGTCGACGGCGAGCGCTTCCGCGCCCTCGGCGCCCGGCCGGTCACCATCTCCGGCAATCTCAAGGTGGACACCAATCCGCCGCCGGTCGACGAGCGGGCGCTGGCGACGCTCCAGCGCCAGATCGGCAACCGCCCGACTTGGGCGGCGACCTCGACCCATGATGGCGAGGAGGTGGTCGCCGCGGAAGTCCATGCCACCTTGCACAGGCGCCACCCCGGCCTGTTGACCATCGTCGTGCCGCGCCATCCCGACCGTGCCGACGCGCTTGCCGCGCAGATCTCCGGCATGGGGCTGACGGTCGCGCGCCGCAGCAAGGGCGACCGCATTTCTCCCGACACCGATATCCTGCTCGGCGATACGATCGGCGAGATGGGGCTCTATCTCAGGCTGACGGAGATCGCCTTCGTCGGCCGCTCGCTGACCTCGCAAGGCGGCCAGAACCCGCTGGAGCCGGCGATGCTCGATACGGCCGTGCTTGCCGGCCGCAACGTGCAGAATTTCCGCGAAGCCTATCAGCGCCTGCTCGACCGCGGCGGCGCCAAGCTGGTGCGCGACCGCGACATGCTGGCCGGCGCCGTCAATTTCCTTTTGAGTAACGAGGCGGCGCGCCACGAGATGATGGCGGCGGGTGCCGCGACCGTCGACGAGATGCGCGGCGCGCTCGCCCGTACGCTGAAGTCGCTTGAGCCATACATCCAGCCGCTGGTCGTCAAGGCGCGCCTGAAAGGCGCCAACGGGCGTTAGCGCATGGCCCCAAAAATCGGACCCGATTTTTGGAAAGGATCATGCGCAAAGTCAAACTGCGCGGAGCCCGCGCCATGACCAGCGAAGCGCCGCCCTTCTGGTGGGAAAAGCCGGACTGGCGTGTGCTGGCGCTATCGCCGGTATCGGCGGTCTACGGGATGGTGGCGGGCCGCCGCATGCGGCACGCGCCGCGCGAGAAGGTTGCAGCACCTGTGCTCTGCGTCGGCAATCTCACCGTCGGCGGCAGCGGCAAGACGCCGGTGGCCATCGCGCTGGCGAAACAGGCAAAGCGCATGCAGCTCACGCCCGGCTTCCTGTCGCGCGGCCATGGCGGCTCCTTCGCCAAGCCGCATGTCGTCGACGCCCATCATGATGCCGCCAAGCATGTCGGCGACGAGCCGCTGCTTTTGGCCGAACACGCGCCGGTGGCGGTGACGGCCAACCGCGCCGCCGGCGCGAAATTGCTGATGGAAGAGCATGGCTGCGATTTCCTGATCATGGATGACGGCTTCCAGTCGGCGCGTATCCACATCGACTACGCGCTGGTCGTGGTCGATGCGCGCTTCGGCGTCGGCAACGGCCGCGTCATTCCGGGTGGGCCGCTCCGGGCCAAGGTCGTCGACCAGATGGTCTTCACCAGCGCATTGCTGAAGATGGGCGAGGGGAGCGCCGCCGATACGGTGGTGCGCCAGGCGGCGCGCGCCGGCCGGCCAATCTTTCTGGCGCATGTCGAACCGGCGAACCCGGCGCGCTTCGCCGGCGGCAGATTCCTCGCCTTCGCCGGCATCGGCCATCCGGAAAAATTCTTCGACACGGTGCGCAGCGCCGGCGGCGAGGTCGCGCTGTCGCGCGCCTTCTCTGACCATCATTTCTACGCCGCGGACGAGCTCGCCGATCTTGCGGCGCTTGCGCGGCGCGAGGGGCTGCGTCTTGCAACCACCGCCAAGGACGCCGCGCGGCTCCGCCACGGCACGGCGCCAGCCGGCTTCCTCGATCAGCTCGACGTGCTAGAGATCGACGCTGTGTTCGAGCTCGACCATGTGCCGGAACGCATCATCGGCGAGACGCTGGATGCATGGCGGCTGCGGAAGATGCGGGGGTGAGTCACGATTGCGGCGATGCAGAAACCGCGACGTCGGCGGGACAGCACCCCCTGGCAGGACAGAGGGGGGTGGGACGGAACGCCACGCCTCCCTGTTGCTCCGCGTCCTACCCGCGCTTGCACATCTCCGGATGCATCTCGATCTCGCGGCGCAGCGACGCGGTCGCGTTCACATAAGGCTCCTGCCTGACGACGCTCCAATATTTGAGCTCGTCCAGCGGAATGCTCTCGCCGGTCACCGCGCAGCGCACGAACGCGCCGGGGCTCGTCACCTGGAAGTCGCCGTCAAGATAGCGGATGCGCGCTTCCTTGCCGCCAGGGCCTTCAAAACGGTTCATCATGAAATGACGCTTGGGTTCATCGAGGTTCAATCGCCATAAATCGCGGGCAAGGTCAAGCTTGGCGCAATGCTCATGTAATACTGCCGAACGGCACAATGCTTGTCAGGAAGCGCCATGGACATCGCCAATGCCAGCATGACGTCTCTGCTGAAAGAGGCGCTCACCCCGCAGCCGGTGCCGTCGGCCAGGCCCGACCCGGTGACCGCCGCGCTGGTCAAGGCGCTCGTCCAGCCGCCGGCGCCCGAAACGGTGCAATCGGCGCAGTTCGCCGCGCAGGCGCTGAACGGCTCCCTGGCCAGGCCGCCCACTCAATCGTCCCAGCGCCTGTCCTCCGCCGAGATCGAGAATGCCTACAGGGCCGTTATGGAACCGGATGCCGGCACGGAGTCTGCTGCGCCGAGGACCCTGGCACGTAGGCCGGCGGCCGATGCCGATCAGCCTTCGCGAGCGGTGACTGAGGCGCAACCGGCGGTCGCCGCCGACACTGCCAGGGCCGCGGCGGCCCCGCCGCCGCCTTCGTTCTCGCCGTCCACTGCTTCCGGGGTGCTGCTTGCGGCCAACACCAACGCGCCGCAACTGCGGGGTGCGGCGGCCCGGCCGGCGGGCCATGCTCCGCGATCCGAACCCGGCCAGACGCCGCTGTGGATGATATCGATCGTGACGGCCATCGTCTCAGCCGCGACCACCACGATCGTGCTCATACTGCTTCGCTGATATCTAAAACATGTCTCCCGAAACTGGGAACCGGTTTCGGGACAAAACCTAAAGCGCATGGAGCGAATCTGAAAGATCGCGACGCGCTTTAGTCGTCGTCCTGCAGGAAGGCTTCGAGCTTCTCCGGCGCTAGCCCGGCTTGTTCGGCGATGCGCTTGGCCAGGTCCGCGGCAGCCGTGCGCGGCCGCCCGACCGGGCGGTCGAGCCAGTAGGACACCGGGTTGAGCGCGAGGCGCTCGTCGACGGGGACGATGCGGCCCGAGCTCAGCTGGTCTTGCGTCAGCGGCGGCCGCGCCAGCGCGACGCCCAAGCCGTGCGCCGCCGCGTCGAGCACCAGATTATAGTCCTCGAAGCGCCGGTCCTGCGGGCGCGGGCGGTAGTCGACGTCCTGCGCCGCGAACCAGGCGCGCCAGCCGGAGGCGTCGGAATCGTTGATCAGCGGGAATTTGAGCAACCGCGCCGGGTCGCCCTTGCCGATCTCCTTCGCCAGCTCCGGCGACGCGATCGGGAAAATATGCTCCTCGAAAAGCTGCACCGAGACGCGGCCGGGAATGCGGCCGCGCCCGCAGCGCACCGAAAGGTCGATGCCTTCGTCGGCGAGATCGGCCTGGCGGTTGTCGACGTCGAGTACGATGCGCAGCCGGGTGGGGTTGTTCTCCAGCGCCGCCATGCGCGGCATCAGCCAGAGGCCGCTGACCGAGGGAATCGAGGCCAGCCGCACCACGGCGGTGCCGCGCGGCTCGACCCACCGGTCGGAGTTGACCGAGATCAGCGCGAAGGCCTCTGCAGTCCTCAGATGCAGCCGGTTGCCCTCATTGGTCAGCGTCACGCCGCGCGCGTTGCGCTCGAACACTTTCAGTCCCAGCCAGTCCTCCAGCTTGGCGATCTGGCGGCTCACCGCGCCATGGGTGAGGTTGAGCTTTTCCGCCGCCGCGGAAAAGCTCCCGGTGCGTGCAGCCGCATCGAAGGCGCGCAAGGTCTCCAGCGGCAGCATCTGGTTCGAGCTGTGATCCATGCTCACAGCTGACCCTCGAATTGCTCGTTTGTCAATCGGCCGGCAATGGCGTTTTCTGGTTTCATGGCACTGAAAGACGAGGATTCGACAATGAGCGCTTACACCGGCACGTTGAATGAGACACAGCGCATGGATACCGCCGCTGCAGTCGCGGTGGCGCTGACGGTGATCGGCTGGGCCTCGGCCTTCCCGGCGATCCGCGCCGGCCTTGCCGCCTTCCAGCCGCTGGAACTCGGAGCATTGCGCTTTGCTATTGCCGCCGTGCCGGCAGCGATCTTCCTCGCGGTCAAGCGCCCGGCGCTGCCCAGGATCGACGAGTTGTGGCGCTTCGGCTTCGGTGGGGCGATCTTCGTCGCGCTCTACACCGCCATGCTCAATTTCGGCGAACTGACCGTCTCGGCGGGGGCCGCCGGATTCATCATCAATGTCAGCCCGATCTTCACCGCAATCATGGCCATGGCGCTGCTTGGCGAGCGCTTCTCGCGTCTGGCCTGGCTCGGCACGGTGATCTCCTTCACCGGCATCGGCATCATCGCGGTCGCCGACGGGCACGGCCTGCATTTCAACGCCGGCGCGCTGCTGGTGCTGGGCTCGGCGCTTTGCTCGGCCGTCAACACCATCGTCCAGAAGCCGCTCTTTGCCCGCCATCATCCGCTGACGATCGCTGCTTCGAACATGGTGCTCGGCGCGCTCTGCCTGTCGCCTTTCCTGCCGGAGGCCTTCCATCAGGCCGCCGTCGCCGACAGCGCCGGCCTCGGCGCCGTCATCTATCTCGGCGTCGTGCCGAGCCTGATCGCCTACGCCGCCTGGGCGACGGCGCTCTCCCGCCTGCCGGCCGCGCGCGCCTCGAACTTCCTCTACCTGGTCTCGCCGACCTCCGCCCTGATCGGCTTCTTCTGGCTCGGCGAAGTGCCGTCGCTGCTCGGCATCCTCGGCGGCGCGCTGGCGCTAGGTGGCGTGATCGTGGTGAATTTGAAGCGATAAATCAAAAGGTTGCGACCGTTCTCGACTCGAACTGATAAGTTGCGGCCTGTTCAATCAACAGCCCTGTGATCTCGACACGAGGCAAGTTATCTTGATCCGCCTTGATGGAGGGGATCGGGATGGGAAGAGGGTTCATTATAGCAGTTTCTTGCTTGCTGATGCTGTGCGGCAAAGCCGCTGCCGGTTGGTATCAGGTGGAGAATTACGAGGGCACCATCGGGCCTGATCCTGTCCATCTCTCTCTGCAGACCTATGGTAGCTTCGGCAGCGGCATTACCGTGAAGGGAAGCTACTTCTACGACGCCAAGCAAAGGCCGATCGTGCTCTACGGCACGGTCAGGGGCACCAAGGTTTCGCTGTGTGCGATTTCGGACGACAAGGAATTTCAACGCATCATCGTGATGGGGTCGAAGACGCCTGTCGACACCACCGGATGTCCGTTGTCTCTCGATCTCAGCGAGAGCGGCGCGACCGGGACCTGGAGCAAGGGCACGGACAAATTTCCGGTCGCGCTGAAAAAGGTGGCGACCCTAGACGACACCGGCGAGGGGAAGATCGTGGGAAACGTCGAGATTCCCTTTTGGGCCGAGACCGCTGCCGACCGGTTTGCCGGCGTCTACACGAAAACCAACGCCGGCATCTGCATGACGAAAATGCAGGTGATCAACAAGAAGAAAAAGAAGGTCGTTCAGGAGATCGGGTTCGACGATGAGGACTGCAACGCCGGTATGTCGACGACGCCCATTTATATGAACGTGGAAAAATGGGTGG
The DNA here is from genome assembly GCF_033977165.1 of Mesorhizobium captivum. Classification (NCBI taxonomy): domain Bacteria; kingdom Pseudomonadati; phylum Pseudomonadota; class Alphaproteobacteria; order Hyphomicrobiales; family Phyllobacteriaceae; genus Mesorhizobium; species Mesorhizobium captivum. The sequence continues at coordinate 17,162 of NZ_JAVIJB010000052.1, read as the reverse complement.
AGGGAGGCAAGGACATCATTTCAGTAGATTTTGGAGGTGGCAAATTCGCAAACCCGGACGACTATGTCCTCAACCCGAAGACAAGAAAATACCATCTAAAGAAATGATATAAAGGTGTATGCCGCCAATCCTGCTGTTGCGAAACGAGCCAGGGGACGCTCACCGCCGGCCGAACAGCCGTTCGATATCCGCAAGCTTGAGCTCGATATAGGTCGGGCGGCCATGGTTGCAGGTGCCGGATCCGGGCGTTGCCTCCATCTGGCGCAGCAGCGCGTTCATCTCCTCGGCCTTGAGCAGCCGGCCTGAGCGCACCGAGCCGTGGCAGGCCATGGTGGCTGCTATTCTGTCCAGCCTTTCCTTCAGCGTCTCGACCGTGTCGTTGTCGGCGATCTCGTCGGCGAGGTCGCGCACCAGTTGCTGCACATTGGTCTCGCCGAGCATCGAGGGCGTCTCGCGCACCGCGACCGCCCCAGGGCCGAAGCGTTCCAGGCCAAGTCCGAATTTGGCGAGCGTCTGCGAATGCATTGCCAGCCGCTCGGCGTCCTCTTCCGGCAGGTCGACGATCTCAGGCAAAAGCAGCATCTGCGAAGGCACGGCGCGGGAATGCAGCGCGTTCTTCAGCGCCTCGTAAACCAGACGCTCATGCGCTGCGTGCTGGTCGACGATGATGAGCGAATCCCTGGTCTGGGCGACGATGTAGTTCTCGTGCACCTGCGCGCGCGCTGCGCCCAGCGCCATGCCGAGCAGCGCTTCGGCCGGCTCGGCTGTGCCGGCCCGCGCGTCGCCGCTGGCAAGCGGTCCGGTGTCGAAGGCCGCCTGGTCGTTCTCGGCGAAGCCGTTTCGCGCTGGCCGCGCTTCACCCATATCCAGCGGCCGCTGCGGCGAGCGAGCCGGCTCGAATCCGCCGAAGCCGGAGGCGTGGTAGGCCGCTTCGTAGCTGCGGTGTCCGTTGGCCGGCCCCGGATGCGCGTACGGCGCCGCGCCCGGCCGGAACGCCGCCATCATGCCGGTCGCGCCGGTGGTCGCGGCGCGGATGCCGGCGCCGGCCAGCGCCTCGCGGATGGCGCCGACGATCAACCCGCGCACCAGGCCCGGATCGCGGAAGCGCACATCCGCTTTGGCCGGGTGCACGTTGACGTCGACCGTCGCCGGATCGATCGTCAGGAACAGCACAGTCACTGCGTGACGGTCGCGCGGCAGCACGTCGGCGAAAGCGCCGCGGATCGCGCCGGCAATCAGCTTGTCGCGCACCGGCCGGCCGTTGACATAGGCATATTGCTGCAGCGCATTGGCGCGCGTGTAGGACGGGATCGAGACGTGGCCGGCAAGATGCACGCCGTCGCGCATGGCATCGATGGCAATGGCATTGTCGGGGAAATCCTTGCCCATCACTTGCGCGACGCGGGCGAGCCGGCCGTCCGGCGTGTCGCCGGTCGCCGGCAGTTCCAGCGTCGAACGGTCGGAGCCGGCGAGCGTGAAACGCACCGAAGGGAAGGCGATGGCGATGCGCTTCACCACGTCGCTGGTGGCCGAGCTTTCGGCGCGCTCGCCCTTCATGAATTTGAGCCGTGCGGGCGTCGCGAAGAACAGGTCGCGCACTTCCACGGTTGTGCCGCGATTGGCGGCCGCCGGCTTCACCGCCGAGACGCGGCCGCCCTCGATGCCGATCTCGGCCGCGCTGTCGCCCGTAGCTGTGCGTGAGCGGATCGAGAGCCGCGCCACCGAGCCGATCGAGGGCAGCGCCTCGCCGCGGAACCCCAGCGAGCGGATGTCGTGGATGTCGTCGGAAAGCTTCGAGGTGCAGTGGCGGGCAACCGCTAGCGACAATTCCGGTTCGGCAATGCCCGAGCCGTCGTCGGTGACGCGGATGAGGGAGAGCCCGCCACCGGCGGTGACGATCTCGACACGGGATGCGCCGGCATCGAGCGCGTTCTCGACCAGCTCCTTCACCACGCTCGCCGGACGCTCGATCACCTCGCCGGCGGCGATCTGGTTGATCATCGTTTCGGAAAGCTGGCGAATGGGCATCTGTGGATTATAGGCGGATTCGAATGGCGAGGGGGAGGGGCTACGTCACGCCTGCGCCACCAGCCAGTCCCTGACCTTGCGCGCGTTGTCGCTGAGCTCGCGGTTCTTCGGCCAGATCACGTAGAACGCTATGCCGGTTTTCATCACATGGTCGGTCACCGGCACCAGCAGGCCGGATGCCACCAGCCGCTCGACGAGATGGCGCCAGCCGAGCGCGATGCCTTGTCCTTCCATAACCGCTTGGATCACCAGGGCGTAGTCGTTGATGCGCAGGCCGCGCTCGGCATTGCGCAGACTGGTTCCGGCGGATGCGAACCATTCGTCCCAGTTCGGGGCCTCGCGATAGGGCTCCTCGAGATGGATGAGCCGGTGCGTGGCGAGTTCCGCGACGGTCTCCGGCCGGCCAAACTTGGCGAGATAGCTGGGGCCCGCGACCGGAAAGATCTCCTCGTCGGAGAGCGGCAGCGAATGATAATCCGGCCAGTGTCCCGGCACGCCGCCGCGCACGCCGAGCGGGATGCCTTCGGCGATGATGTCGAGGTCGCGGTCGGCCGTCTGGATGCGGAGATCAATGCCGGGCAGTGCGTCGCGGAACCGCTGCAGGCGCGGCATCATCCAGAAGGAACCGAATGCGGTCGAGGCGGCAAGCGTCACATGACCGCCGCTCACCTGCAGGCGAAGGTCCTCGGCCGACTTGCGTATATGCGACAAGCCCAGCGAAACGTCGGCATGGAAGCGCTCACCCGCTTCCGTCAGGAGCACCTGCCGGTGGCGGCGCTGAAAGAGTTTGGCGCCGAGCTGTTCCTCCAGCCCGCGCACCGCATAGGAAACGGCCGCCTGCGTCATGCCGAGCTCGCGCCCGGCGGCGGTGAAGCTGGACAGCCGGCCCGCCGCTTCGAAGACGATAAGGCTGCCGGCCGAGGGCAGGAGGTGTCGTAGGCTTCGCATAAGTGCAGCTTATACAAGAGATCAGGATTTTCCAGCGTCACAGCCATATTTCGTCTCGCTAACTTGGCGGGGCGGGAAGAAGGAGACCCCATGAACGCACCGGCCGCTGAAACGATCGAACCGACCCACCGCCGCGGCGGCGGCCGTCTTGGGCGCAAGGCGCTGAGAAGCGCGCCGGTTGCGTCGTTTCCGACGCTTGTCCGGCAGATTCCCGTCTACGAGATCGTTCCCGACGAGGCGGTGGAGCTGATCCACGAGGAGTCGCTCAAAATCCTCGAGGAGGTGGGCTGCGAATTCCGCGATGACGAGGCGATCGCGCTTTGGAAGGCCGCGGGCGCCGACGTCAGGGAAACGCGTGTTCGCATCGACCGCGCGCTCCTGATGGAGCTCGTCTCGAAGGTTCCGCCGGAATTCACGCTTCACGCGCGCAATCCCGAGCGCACCGTCCGCGTCGGCGGCAAGAACTCGATCTTCGTGCCGATGTATGGCGCGCCCTATGTGCGTGACCTCGACAACAAACGGCGCTACGGCACGCTCGCCGACCTCAACAATTTCCACAAGCTCGCCTACATGGCGCCGGCATTACATTCCTCGAGCTCGATCATCTGCGAGCCGATGGAGATCCCGGTGCCGAAGCGACACCTCCACATCATCCATTCTGCGCTGAAACATTCCGACAAGCCGTTTATGGGGATCGTGACGTCGAAGGAGCGCGCCGAGGACACGATGGCGATGGCTGGCATCGTGTTCGGCGAGGATTTCGTCCGCGACAACCCGGTGCTGGTGGCGATCACCAACTGCAATTCGCCGCTGGTATGGGACGCCACCATGCTCGACGCCATGCGGGTCTATGCGCGCCACAACCAGCCGCTGATCCTGGCGCCCTTCGCGCTCTGCGGCGCCTCGACTTCCGCCTCCGCGGTCGGCGCGGTCGCGCAGGTCAATGCCGAGGCGCTTGCGGGCGTGGCCTTCACCCAGCTCATCCGCCCTGGCTCGCCGCAGATCTACGGCCAGTTCATGGTCACCGTCGACATGAAGACCGGCGCCCCGATGGGCGGTACGCCCGAGGCGGCGCAGATGATGTATCTGATGGGCGCGCTGGCGCGAAAATACAAGCTGCCGTGGCGCACGTCCGGCTTCCATGTCGGCTCCAAGCTCAACGACGCCCAGGCGGGCTACGAGGCGAACATGCTGATGCATGCCGCGATCCTCGCCGGCGCCAACTACATCTGGCACTCGGCCGGTTGGCTGGAAGCCGGCCTCACCTGCGGCTACTCGAAATTCGCCACCGACTGCGAGCAACTGGTCGGCTGGTACAAATATGCCGGCGGCCTTCCCTTCGATGATTTCAAGGACGCTCTTGCCGCGATCCGCGAGGTCGGTCCGCAGGGGCATTTCCTCGGCACGCAGCACACGCTCGAACATTTCGAGCGCGCCTTCTTCATGCCGAGCATCATGGACTTTAACTCCTTCGAACAATGGACAGCGGAAGGCGCGAAGGATCATGATACGCGCGGCTTGGAAAAGGCGCGCAATATGCTCGCCGATTATCAGGAACCGAAACTCGACGAGGGCGTCGCCGAAGGTCTCAAGGATTTGATCGCGCGGCGCGAGGAAAAGCTGCCTGATAGCGTTAGTTGACAGAGAACGGGCGAAGACCCGCCGAAACCAATGGGAGAAAGAAAATGACAATCTTCAAAAGCAATGGTGACCGTGTCCCCGCCGCGATCGAGGCGATGGCGGAAGAAGCGCGGGCGGGCCGCATGGACCGGCGCGAATTCCTGGCGCTGGCAAGCGCCTTCGGCGCATCGACGGCTTTCGCCTATGGTATGATCGGTCTTGCCGCGCCGACAAAAGCCCTGGCCGACGAGCCGAAGAAGGGCGGCACGCTGCATGTCTCGATGTCGGTGAAGGCGCAGAAGGATCCGCGCACCTATGACTGGGTGGAGATGGCAAACGTCACCCGCACCTGGCTGGAGCCGCTTGTGCGCTACACCAAGCAGTTCACCTTCGAACCGGTGCTGCTCGAAAGCTGGGACGTCAACGACGACGCCACCGAATACACGCTGCATCTGCGCAAGGGCGTGACCTGGAACAATGGCGACGCCTTCAACGCCGATGACGTGGCCTTCAATCTGACGCGCTGGTGCGACAAGGGCGCCTCGGGCAATTCCATGGCTGCGCGCGTCGGCGCGCTGATCGACGCCAAGACCGGCAAGGCCAGGGACGGTGCCATCACTAAGGTCGACGACAACACGGTCAAGCTGAAACTCAACGAACCCGACATCTCTATCATTCCGAATTTCACCGACTATCCGGCGCTGGTGGTCCACCGCAACTTCGATGCCGATGGCGCGGATCCGATCAAGAAGCCGATCGGCACCGGACCTTTCGAGCTGGTGTCCTACGCGGTCGGCCAGAAGGCGGTGGTCAAGCGTCGAGAGAACGGCAAGTGGTGGGGCGGCGAGGCGCCGCTCGACGGCGTCGAGTTCATAGACTACGGCACCGACTTCAACGCCACGGTGAATGCCTTCGATTCCGGCGAGATCGACATCAATTTCGAGACACCCGCAGACTTCATCGACATCCTCGACAAGATGGATCTGGTGAAATCGGAGGTCGCGACCGCGACCACGCTGGTTGCCCGCACCAACATCACGCACAAGCCTTATGACGACCAAAAGGTGCGCAACGCGCTGCAGATGGCGGTCGACAACAACCAGGTGCTGCAGCTTGGCTATAACGGCCGCGGCACGGTCGGGGAGAACCACCATGTCAGCCCGATCCACCCGGAATATTATCCGCTGCCCAAGAAGAGCCGCGATGCGGCCGGCGCCAAGAAGCTGATGGCCGATGCCGGACAGGCCGACTTCGAGCACGAGCTGATCACCGTCGAGGACGAGTGGCAGAAGAACACCGGCGATGCGATCGCCGGCCAGCTGCGCGATGCGGGCATCAAGGTGAAGCGCACGGTGCTGCCGGGCTCGACCTTCTGGAACGACTGGACGAAGTATCCTTATTCCATGACCATCTGGTACATGCGCCCCCTCGGCGTGCAGGTGCTGGCGCTGGGCTACCGCACCGGCGAGGCCTGGAATGAGACGGCCTATTCGAACCCGGACTTCGATGCCAAGCTCAAGCAGGCGCTGTCGCTCATCGACGTCGACAAGCGCAAGGAGGTGATGAAGGACGTCGAGCAGATCCTGCAGGACTCCGGCGTCATAATCCAGCCGTTCTGGCAGAAGCTCTACAGCCACACCAACAAGAAGGTGAAGAATTACGGCGTCCACCAGACCTTCGAGATGGACCTCTACAACGTCTGGCTGGAGGCCTGAGACGGGCAGCGCAAGGACTTCATGCGCCGCGAAAAAGCCGATATGCAGGATGCGTGGTGGTGATCTTGCCGCCACGCCGCCGAACATCCGGAGATCCTGCATGAGACCGATAGTGCTGGCCGCTGCCATGTCGATCGCCTTGCCCGCCGCGGCGCTGGCAGGGCAGGCTTCCAACGCCGTGAAGTTCTTCTATGTACCGTCAGTGAAGTTCGAGGCGGATGCGAAATACCGCGACCGCTTCACCGAGCCGGTCACCAAGCTCTTCGAGCTCAACGACAAGGCGCAGAAGGAGAAACCGGACGAGGTATCCTGCATCGATTTCGACCCCGGCCTCGACGCGCAGGATTTCGACCAGAAGACCCTGTCGAAGACCCTGAAACTGGCCGAGACCGTCCATGGCGACACCGCCGAGGTGACGGCAAGCTTCAATCTTTTCCCGGAAGGCGATGACTCCAAACGCGAAATGGTGTGGTCGCTGAAGAAAATGGACGGCAAGTGGAAGATCGCCGACATCATCTCCAAGACCAGCGACTGGACGCTGAGCGCGCTGGGATGTGGCTCATCGGCGGAGTGATCCCATGCTTCGCCGCCTCGCTCTCGCGCTGGCAAGTGCCTCGATGCTGGCCGCGGGGCTGAGCGGCAGCGCCTCGGCGCAGGGGCTGTTCGGCTCGCCGCCGCCGAACGCCTCATCCGGCGACAACGCGCCGGCGGACGACAAGTCGCCACCGGCCACAACGCCGGCACCGGCCGACCCGGCGCCTGCCGCGCCCGTCCTGCCTGGATCGCCAACGGCGGTGGTGAAGCCCTTCTACGAGCATCTCGGGCTGGAACTGGACCCAGCCCAGCGCAACAACTTCATCGATCCGGCCAAGAGCGTGCTGGACAAGAGCGATGCACTCAGAGCCTCGGGGCAGGGCGAATGCCTAGACCCCAACATGGCGCTCGACAATGCCGACTACGACAAGCTCGCCATCGACAAGAGCCTGCGCACCATCGAAGCCATCAATGGCGACGAAGCCAAGGTGGTCGTTGCCTTTGTCGTCGAAGGCCACCAGCATCGCCTCGAATGGAAGCTGAGGAAGGTCGACGGCAATTGGAAGATCTCCGACCTTCTGTCGGTGACCGGCGAATGGGCTCTCAGTCAATACCAGTGCGAATGATGGTGGTTGCCTCAACCCCTTCCGCGATAGGGCGCAACGCCGGTGTCGGGCAGCCAGGCGTCCTTGGGTGGTGCGCCCGTCTGCCAGAAGACGTCGATCGGGATGCCGCCGCGCGGGAACCAGTAGCCGCCGACGCGCAGCCAGAGCGGCTTGGTCGCCTCCACGATGCGGCGGCCGATCATCACCGTGCATTCCTCGTGGAAGGCGCCGTGGTTGCGGAACGAGGTCATGAACAGCTTCAGCGACTTCGATTCCACCAGCGTCTTGTCGGGCGCGTAGTCGATGACGATGTGGGCGAAATCCGGCTGGCCGGTGACCGGGCAGAGCGAGGTGAACTCCGGGCAGGTGAAGCGCACGATCGCCGGCGGTCCGTCGCCGCGCTGGAACGGCACGGTCTCCAGGACCGCCTGTTCCGGGCTCTGTGGCGTCTCGACGTGCTTGCCGAGTTGGGTGAGGTTCTTTGCATCAGTCATGGGCGGAGCCTTCTTGGTTTTTGTCGCTCCTTTAGCATCGGACCGAAAAGTGCGCAGCGGTTTTCGGACGAATCCGGTGCGTGAAATAGAAGCATCGGAGCGAAAAATGCGCGGCGGTTTTCGGTCCAATCCGATGCGTGAAATGGAAGCATCGAACCGAAAAATGCGCGGCGCTTTTTCGGGTGGTCCGATGCGTGAAACGGAAACAGGAGCCGCACGTTGCTCCCGCACAATTTGAAAACGGCAGGAACACGATGACCAGCAACGACCCGCTTCTCCAACCGTACCAGCTCAAGCACCTGACGATGAAGAACCGGGTGATGTCGACCAGCCATGAGCCGGCCTATTCCGAGGACGGCATGCCAAAGGAGCGCTACCGGCTCTACCATGCCGAGAAGGCCAAGGGCGGCATGGCGCTGACCATGACGGCGGGCTCCGCGATCGTCTCGCGCGACAGCCCGGCCGCCTTCGGCAATCTGCACGTCTATGACGACCGCATCGTGCCGTGGCTGGCAGAGCTCACGGAGGCCTGCCACGAGCATGACTGCAAGGTGATGATCCAGATCACCCATCTCGGCCGCCGCACCGGCTGGAACAAGGCCGACTGGCTGCCGGTGCTTTCGGCCTCGCCGGTGCGCGAGCCGGCGCATCGCGCCTTTCCGAAAACCATCGAGGATTGGGACATCGAGCGCATCGTCGCCGACTATGCGGCGGCCGCTCAGCGCTGCCAGGCGGCCGGCCTCGACGGTATCGAATTCGAATCCTACGGCCATCTGATGGACGGCTTCTGGTCGCCGGCCACCAACCAGCGCGACGACGATTTCGGCGGCTCGCTGGACAACCGGCTCCGCTTCACCAACATGGTGCTCGACGCCGTGCGCGCGGCGGTCGGTGAGAAATTCATCGTCGGCATCCGCATGGTTGCGGATGAGGATTTCGAAAAGGGCCTGTCGAAGGAGGAAGGCATCGAGATCGCCAGGCGGCTGGCCAAGTCAGGCAAGGTCGATTTCCTCAACATCATCCGCGGCTCGATCGAGACCGATGCGGCATTGACCAAGGTCATCCCGGTCACCGGCATGCGTTCCTCGCCGCATCTCGACTTCGCCGGCGAGGTGAGGGCGGCGACCAAGTTCCCGACCTTCCATGCGGCGCGCATCTCCGATGTCGCTACCGCGCGCCATGCGATCGCCACCGGCAAGCTCGACATGGTCGGCATGACGCGCGCCCACATCGCCGACCCGCATATCGTGCGGAAAGTAATGGAAGGCCGGGAGCATGAGATCAGGCCTTGCGTCGGCGCCACTTATTGCCTCGACCGCATCTATGAAGGCGGCGAGGCGCTCTGTGTCCACAATGCGGCGACCGGGCGCGAAGCGACCATCCCGCACATCATCGCGAAAAGCGAAGGACTGAGGAAAAAGGTCGTGGTCGTGGGCGCCGGAGCCGGCGGCCTGGAAGCCGCGCGTGTCGCGGCCGAACGCGGCCATCAGGTGACTGTGCTCGAAGCGTCCAGCCAGGCAGGCGGCCAGGTGCGGCTCGCGACTCAGAACCCGCGCCGCAAGGAGCTCATCGGCATCATCGACTGGCGGCTTGCCGAGCTCGACCGGCTCGGCGTTGAGATCCGCTACGACACCTGGGCGGAGAAGGACGACGTTCTGGCGCTGTCGCCGGACGTGGTGATTGTGGCCACCGGCGGCCTGCCGCAGAACCCGCCGCTGAGCGCCGGCGACAATCTCGTCACCTCGAGCTGGGACATCATGGCGGGCAGCGTCAAGCCGGCCGAGAACGTGCTGCTCTATGACGACAATGGCGGCCATCAAGGCATGGGCGCGGCGGAATTGATCGCCAACAGCGGCGCGAAGCTGGAGCTGGTTTCGCCCGAACGCTTCTTCGCGCCGGAAATGGGCGGCCTGAACCACGTGCCCTATATGCGCGCCTTCCACGAGAAAGGCGTCACCGTCACCATCAACACCCGCCTGCGCTCGGTGCGACGCGAGGGCAACCAGCTCGTCGCCGAGCTGGCGTCGGACTTCGCCGATGGCTGGCGTGGCGAGCGGCGCGTCGACCTGGTGGTGGTCGAGCACGGCACGGCGCCGCTCGACGATCTCTATCTGTCGCTGAAGCCGCTGTCGAAGAATGGCGGCGCGGTCGACTACGAGCGGCTGGTCAGCGGCGGCGATATTTTTCCGCAGCGCAATCCCGAAGGCGGCTTCGTGTTGTTCCGCATCGGCGACGCGGTCGCCTCGCGCAACATCCACGCCGCCATCTATGACGGCATCAGGTTCGGAATCCGGATCTGAGTCTCAGTAGCCCAAACGGGTCAGACTGGACTTGGCCATACGGCATTCAGCAAGACTGGACTCGGTTGGTTGTATCTGCAATTTTCCGGCGCCGATCCAGGGGAGGCACAACCTGTGCTGAGGGGTCTGCACAGTCGGGGGGCTTGCTTGACCGAACTATTCGTTCCGCGCCAGACCAACACGGCGCTTTATATGCAGCTTTACGAAGCCGGGCATGCGGTGGACGATATCGTCCGCGTCCAAAAGGCCTACCGCGTGGGGTGTGCAATGTTCAACGGCCGCTACCGCAAGACGGGACGGCCTTTCATCTGCCATGCGGTGGGGGCAGCGTCATCGGTCGCGCATTTCGACAAGGATCTTGATCTTGTCATCGCGGCGATGTTTCACGCCGCTTATGACAGTGGCCAGTATCCGGACGGCAAATCCAGCCGGCGCAGCGATGCGCACCGCAGGTGGCTGGAGCCAAAGATCGGAGCCACGGTGGAAGGTCTCGTCGCGCGGGTCGATGCAATGAAGTTCGACACTGGAGATCCCGAGCGTCTTGTAGAGAAAGGTGTGCCGGCAGGCGACGAGGATGTCCTGTTCCTGCGGCTTGCCCACGAGATCGATGACTTGGCTGACGGAGGGCTGGCATTCGCGCCCAAATATGGCCGGTCGATAGAATCGCGGATTACGGCTTGCGCTATCCTCGCCAGGCGGCTGGGTCGTGAGCGCTTGGCCGCGACCATAGAAACCTATGGCAGTCTGTACGAGACGCAGGCGCGGGCGGCCGCGTTGCACGAGCCTAAGCTGGAAGGTTTTCGCATCGCGCCGAACATGCGCACCTACATAAAGCTGCGTCGGGAAAGTCTACGTGGCGGTTCGGTCGAGGTGATCTAGAGCAATTCCAGGAAAAGTGCGAAACGGTTTTCCGCCCGGAATTGCGCAAAAAAATACTCAGAGCGGTTCAGCGATTCTGTGAAACGCTGAACCGCTCTGACGCGCCAAAGGCCGAGGGATTGAAGAAACGCACCGGACCTTCACAAGGAGAGCCACCTGCCGCGTTGGTCCGGTGCGTCGCGCACGGTCGCCGACCTGCGCCGGCACCGCGCGATCGGTTTTCCTAGAACATCCGGGCGGTGGCCATGCAGAACACGGTGATGACCAGCAGCCCGCCGGCGATGCGTTCGCCCCTGGTCATTTTCGCCCGCAGCTGGGTTTGCGTCGCCGCATCGGTGCCGGCCAGCTGCCGGCTCGCAGAGGCCACAACGGCGCCCTGCACGCCGGCGGCGATCAGCGCCGTCGCAATGCCCAACGCGAGCACCATCTCCATCGAGCCGAAAGCACCCTCATGGAAGAAATACCAGAGCAGCAGACCGGTCAGGAACACCACGCCGGAGGCGCCGAGCTGCGGCCGGATGAAGCGCTCCGCCTTGATCTCCGGATCGCGCGCGACCGCGATGGTCGTGCCGGCCCAGAACACGCCGGCCATGACATGCAGGCCGATGACGACAATGTAGACATATTGCATGACCGCATTCCTCTTTCCGCCCGCCGCCACGATCTGCCGCCGCATCGCCTTCAGTCCGGCGACGTCATCAATAAGACAAAGTTAGATATCTAATTGTTAGATGTCAATGCATGATGCCGAGTTTCGCATGTCCCTTGCTTGTCCTAGTGTTCAACCATGACTCCGTTTGACCGCCCGCCAGTCGGCATGAATCTCGCTCGCACCTCCAAGATCGTGGCGCAGGCCTTCGACGCTGCAATGGTCGAGGCCGGCGGGACGCTGCCGGTCTGGCTAACCTTGCTGTCGGTCAAGTCGAAGGAACTGGCTAACCAGCGCGAGCTTGCCGGCATGATCGGCATCCAGGGCGCGACGCTGACGCATCATCTCAACGCTATGGAGGCGCAAGGATTGCTGACGCGCCGGCGCGATCCGGAGAATCGAAGGGTCCATCAGGTGGCGTTGACCGAGGCCGGCGAAGCCATGTTCGAGAAGTTGCGCCTCGCAGCGATTGACTTCGACAGGCGGTTGCGAGCCGGAATTGCAGATGAGAGACTGGCCGAATTCGCCGAGGTGCTTGCAGCACTTCGGGCGAATGCCGGGGGTTAAGACGCCTCAGTCATAGGTGGGGATGGCTCCGAAGGCGTAGCGGCGCAGCTTGAGCGCCGTAATCAGCGCCGTCAGCTTCGCCTTGCCGTCGAAGGCGTCCTGGAACATCTCGTCATGCATCAACAGGATCAGCTTGCCCGGCTTGACGAAATGGCCGTAGCCGAACAGATGGTCGATCTCGCTGACCAGATGGTCGACGCTCTGCACCGGCTTGCCGCTGTCCTCATGCACCCACTCATGGTCCCAGCCATAGAGCCAGAAGCCTGACGCGGCGACGAACTCGTAGTCGGGATCCTCGCGTCCGGCCTGCGCCAGCCCGAGCGAGTTGTCGTCCTTCGACATCGACGGCAGCCGGAACACGTCGCGCCCGGGCAGCCGCGCGTGTACGGCGGGCTTTAGGCCAAGCACGGTATTCGCCCTCAGCATGTCGGCGACCACGCCTTCGGTGTCGCCGTAGAAATGCCGGTAGTGATTATAGGCGTGGCTGTAGCTATGATTGCCGATCGTCACCAGCGGCATCGACTTCGCCCGCGGCACCAGCACCCGATTGGTCGCGTTGGCCCCGACATGCATGCCGACCATGAACAAAGTTGCCGGCACCTGCTCTGCCTGCAGCACGTCGAGAATGTTGGCGGTGCCGTTCAGCGGGCCGTCATCGAAGGTGAGATAGATGGTGCGATCTGCTGCGAGCGCCGGAGATGCGACAAGTAGCCAGAGCGTTGCGGCGAGACGAAGCAGCATCGGCAAGACCCGTTTGCGATCACGGCAAGCCGCCATGTCCGCGATGGCCTGCCAAGCTCATGACGGATCGCGCTAAGCCAGGCTGCCTTGCAGCACCTTGAGCTTCGCCTTCTTCGGGCTGCGCGCCAGCAGCCATTCGCGCGCCTTGTCCTGGGGCATCGGAAAGGCGATCGAATAGCCCTGCACCTGGTCGCAGCCGATCGCCATCAGGGAGTCGAGCTCGGCCTCGGTCTCGGCGCCTTCGGCGACGATCGAGATGCCGAGACCCCGGGCAAGCTCGGTAATGGCGCGCACGATCTTGGTGTTGTCGCCGTTCTCGTTGATGTTCTGGACGAAGCGGCGATCGATCTTCAGCCGGTCGATCTCGTTCGGGTTGACGTGGCTTAGCGAAGCATAGCCGGTGCCGAAATCGTCGAGCTCGAGATGCACGCCGGCGGCGCGGATATGCCTGAGCTTGGCGGCGATGCCGGTCTTCTCGTCGTCGAGGATGACGGATTCGACGATTTCCAGCGACAATTTCTGCGGCGCGAGCCCGGCCCGCTCCAGCGTTCCGAACAGGAACTGGTCGAAGTCCGGCTCGCGCAGCTCGGTGCCCGAGACATTGACGGCGATGCGTCCGAAGTCGATGCCGGCGCGGTCCCACTCGGCGGCTTCGTCGATCGCCTTGGTGATGACGATGCGGCCGATATCCGGCATGAAGCCGCATTTCTCCGCCACAGGGATGAATTCGCCGGGCGAGATCATGCCGCGCGCGGCATGCTTCCAGCGCACCAGCGCCTCGATGCCGCTGATCTTGCCGCTGGTCAGCGACACCTGCGGCTGGAAATAGACCTCGAAGGTCTTTTCCGCGATCGCCGTGCGGATGTCCTGTTCGAGCTGCTTGCGGTAGTCGAGCTCGCGCCGAAGTTCTTCGGAGAAGAAGGAGAAGCTGCCGCCGCCGAGTTTCTTGGCGGAGTAGAGGGCGAGATCGGCATGGACGAGCAGGTCCTGCGCATTGTCGGCATCGATCGGGTAGACGGCGATGCCGGCGCTGGCGCCGGGCATGATGGTCGTGCCCTGGAAGATGATCGGCTCGTTGATCTCGTCCAGGATGCGCTTGGCCAGGGCATGGATATCCTCGGTGGAGCCGGCGCCGTTGAGGATCATCACGAATTCGTCGCCGCCGAGCCGGGCGCAAAGATCCGACGCACGGCAGGAATCGCGCATGCGCTGCGCGGTGACGACAAGCACATAGTCGCCCGCTGCGTGCCCCAAAGTGTCGTTGATCTGCTTGAAGCGATCGAGGTCGAACTGGATCACCGCCAGCCGCTCGCGGCGGCGGTGCGCGCCCTTGATCAGCGTGTCGAAATGATCGGTGAGGAAGGTGCGGTTGTGCAGGCCGGTCAGTCCGTCATGCACGGCGATGAAAGCCATCGAATTGCGCGCGTCGACCAGCTCATGCGTCTTGCGCAGGATCGCCTTCGACATCGGCCGGAAGATGAACAGGGCCACCAGCACGATGACGCCGATGGTGGCGAAGAACAGCGTGCGGTGCAGGTCGAGCATCTCGTCAGACCGCTCGTTGGCAAAGGCGCTGATGCGCTGGCCGAGCGCGGCATAGCCGGACAGGGTCGCGTTGGCGACGGAGGCGTCGATGCCAACGCGTTCACCGCCCCCTTTGTAGCCGTCGCTTTTCATGCCGAGCTGCGATTCGAAAGACGATACCAATCGATCACCATTCGCAATCAGGCCGACCGAGAAATAGTCGAGGTGGAACGGTTTGCTGAACAGCACATACTCGATCGATTTCGGATCGTTGCGTGCGGGCGACAGCGGATCGGCGCCGGTCTGCTTGAGCAGCCGCTCGTAGTTGGTCTCGAACTCGGCCGTCGCCTGCTTGAGCGCGGTGACAAGCGCCGGCTGCTTGTCGCGCGAGGCGGCACCGGTGGCGCTGGCCAGAAAGACGACACGCTGCGACAGCGCCTTCTGCGTCGAGACGATATCGAGCAGCGCATCATTGTGCTGCTGCTGCGCCATCAATTGCTGCAGAAGGACGAAGGACGCCATCACCATGGCGGCGATGATCATGAGCGCCAGCCAGTAGCCGGTCTTGATGAGCAGAATCAGCTTGCGCGAAACGCTCTGCACTGGCTGCTGCGACATAACTTGGTGACCCCTCCGGTCGACGGATTCCTGCCCTGGATTCGTGGCGAGAAGACCCTTGACGTGAAAGGGTTAACAGCTCGGCAAGCAGGCGCGGCGCTCATCCCGACGGCGTGACAAAGCTGACAAGATGGTTATCGCGTCCTTTCGAGCGTAGTTGGCATTTGAGTGCATCGTCATCCCGCCCTGATCGCAAAGCTTTCGCGACGCCACCGAAGCGGTCGTTTTTGCGATGGATTTTTCTTGCCCGCGGCGCGACAGTCCGCGTCAAACGAACAGGGCCACACCATGAGCGCAGCGTTTCTCTCCCACATCGACAACGAGCTTCAGGGGCTGAAATCGGCCGGACTCTACAAGTCCGAGCGGGTCATCTCCTCGATGCAGTCGGCCGAGATCGAGGTTGCCGGCCAGAAGGTGCTGAATTTCTGCGCCAACAATTATCTCGGCCTCGCCGACAGCCCCGAATTGCGCGAGGCCGCGAAACAGGCGCTCGACCGCTACGGCTACGGCATGGCCTCGGTGCGCTTCATCTGCGGCACGCAGGAGGAGCACAAGCAGCTCGAAGCAACGATCTCGTCCTTCCTCGGCATGGAGGACACCATCCTCTACGGCTCCTGCTTCGACGCCAATGGCGGTCTGTTCGAGACGCTGCTCGGCGAGGAGGACGCCGTCATCTCGGACGCGTTGAACCACGCCTCCATTATCGATGGCGTCCGGCTCTCCAAGGCAAAGCGCTTCCGCTACGCCAACAACGATATGGCCGACCTCGAAGCGCGGCTGGAGGAGGCGAAGGACTGCCGGTTCCGACTGATCGCCACCGATGGCGTGTTCTCGATGGATGGCATCATCGCCAACCTGCGAGGCGTGTGCGACCTCGCCGAAAAATACGATGCCATGGTCATGGTCGACGACAGCCACGCAGTCGGCTTCGTCGGCAAGAACGGCCGCGGCTCGGCCGAGCATTGCGGCGTCGAGGGCAGGGTGGATATCATCACAGGCACGCTCGGCAAGGCGCTGGGCGGCGCTTCCGGCGGCTATACGTCGGGGAAGAAACAGGTGGTCGAGTGGCTGCGTCAGCGCTCGCGTCCCTATCTTTTCTCCAACACGCTGATGCCCGCGATCGCCGGCGCCTCGCTGAAAGTGTTCGAGCTGGTCCGCAATGGCGGCGCGCTGCGCGAGCGCCTATATGCCAATGCGCAACGTTTCCGGTCTGAGATGGGCAAGCTCGGCTTTACGCTTGCCGGCGCGGATCATCCGATCATCCCGGTGATGTTGGGCGACGCAGCTCTTGCGCAGGAGATGGCGCAACGCATGCTGAAGCGCGGCATCTATGTCATCGGCTTCTCCTTCCCGGTGGTGCCGAAAGGCCAGGCGCGCATCCGCACGCAGATGTCGGCGGCCCATTCCAGCGCCGATATCGATCGCGCGGTCGAGGCATTCGGCGCGATCGGCAAGGAACTGGGCGTGATTTCCTGAACGGCCGACATCGAAAAGCGATTCCGGATCAAGGGATTCAAGGAACAAAAGAATGTCGAACATGATGAAGGCGCTGGTGAAGGCCAAGGCCGAGCCGGGCATCTGGATGGAAGAGGTACCGGTGCCGGAGATCGGCCCCAACGACGTGTTGATCAAGATCAAGAAGACCGCGATCTGCGGCACCGACGTCCACATCTACAATTGGGACCAGTGGGCGCAGAAGACCGTGCCGGTGCCGATGGTGACCGGGCATGAATTCGTTGGCACCGTGGCCGACTATGGCGCCGCGGTCACCGAATACAAGGTCGGCCAGCGCGTCTCGGGCGAGGGCCACATCGTCTGCGGCCACTGCCGCAACTGCCGCGCCGGGCGAGGGCATCTCTGCCGCAACACGCTCGGCGTCGGCGTCAACCGTCCGGGCGCCTTCGGCGAGTACATGGCGATCCCGCAGCACAATGTCGTGC
>NZ_JAVIJB010000051.1:0-43264 GCF_033977165.1 Mesorhizobium captivum | reverse complement strand
CTGTGGCCCGCGGGTTCCTTCCTCGGGGACTTTCGTACGCCTGCCGGCGCCCGAAACTCTTCACGAAGGCGGACAGTCCGCTTTCGGGATCAATAGACTAGAAGCCGATCGTAACTAGCCGATCTGCCTAATGCAGCGATGGGTTCGACCTTAAGACCATGTCGGGCGCGTTTTCACCCATGGAGAGCTCGTGCGTCCAGGTCGGTGATGAGCATATGCCCCGGCGATACGGTGATTGAAATCGCTAGCTCGGCGCGAGAAAGGGCCTCCTGGGCAGTTATGCTGCTGGCCCAGAACAGAGGAACCTCCCCGTCCATCAGATCCACCGCATCGCCCCAGTCTGGAGCCATCATGTCGTATATTCCGATGATCGAAGGCTCTCCCACATGGATAGGAGAGCCATGGGCATGCGGGAAGCGTGCCGTGAGCGCACGAGCCCTGTCGACATCGCAGCGCCTTACGGCGCGCATCGAGACCACCATCTCGCCACCAAACGGGCCGGCGCGGCAAGTCTCGATCCTGGTTCGGAACTTGGGCAAGGCCTTGCCGCAACCGATGCGGCGAAGTCTTACGCCCTTTTCGGCCAACGCAGCCTCGACGGTAAGCGAACTGCCGAACGCGAAAGCCGCGAAATCATCCTGCCACAGGTCGATGATGTCCGTCTTCCGGCCGGTCAGTTCGCCGAAGCGATAGATGTTGTACTGCGGGGCATCGGTGCGGATATCGATATCGCCTAGCGCCGGGATCAATGGACTGCCGGCTCGGCTCAGGCCCACCATTGGACAGGGTTTTGGGTTGCGGACACAGAACTGGTGGAAATCACTGGCAAAGCTGCGGGGCAGTATCACGACGTTGACCTGGAGCTTGCCGCGCGCAAGCCCGCCCGTATGACCCTCATAGACGCCCGTTCTGACAAGTCTGCGCAGCTTGTTCGCGTCGACTCTTCGCAAATCCTCGTAGATTGGTGAAATGGTCTGGCGAGGCATGGTGTCCGATGTATATGCACATCTCAGAGGCACGTCGGGAGGCGTAAGATCGTTGGCAGTTCGGCCGCTTGTCAAATTATTATAATTTTTCTGGCGTGATAAAATCTATTTATTAGTCAACCAAGGCTATCTTATATTCTAATAGTCTAATCTTATCAATTTTATTGACATGTGCGGCAACCGATCGCTTCTATTTGTCGAGCCGCCTCTCGCAGGAAGCCGAGATCCCGGTCCATATAGAAGAGCAAAAAGCTCGAATAGAGGACGAATATGAGGCTGAACACAGCCGTTTTGACGACCAGCGACAGCGCAAAAACATTGAGGTGCGGCGAGGCCCGCGCCAGGAAGGCGAGCACGATGTCGGACAGCAGCATGCTGATGATGAGCGGGAAGACCATGGTCAGCGCCATGACCAGAATGCGGTTCAGCAAGCCGAGGAATATCGCGGCAGCGTCCTTGCTGAATACTGGCAGAAGCTGATCGATCGGCCAGAGACCATAGCTGTCGTAAAGGCTGGTCAGGGAAAGCTGCAGGCCGCCGGCGGCAAGGTAGATCGTGACCATGATGACGGCGAGCAGGGTGCCGGTGGCACTCGTCTCGTGGGTCATCATTGGATCGATCAGCGTCCCCATCGAGGAACCCCGCTGAAGATCCAGGATATCGCCGGCAGCCTCGGCGGCCCAGAAGGGTATGCCCATCGCCAGCCCGAGTGTTACCCCGACCACTACCTCCTTCAGGATATAGATCGCAATCATCGTGGTCGCGATGTCAGCATTCGTCAGCTTGCTCACGATCAGCGGAAAGACCGGAACCGACAGCGCCAGGGCAACGCCGTTGCGCAGCAGCCCAGG
This sequence comes from Mesorhizobium captivum, assembly GCF_033977165.1. Lineage (NCBI taxonomy): Bacteria > Pseudomonadati > Pseudomonadota > Alphaproteobacteria > Hyphomicrobiales > Phyllobacteriaceae > Mesorhizobium > Mesorhizobium captivum. Next base: position 41,427 of record NZ_JAVIJB010000051.1, on the reverse strand, counting down.
CAGCGGCACACGGGAAAAGAGCGGCATCAGCAGCATGAATCCGGTCATGCGTGCGAGCACAAAAGCTCCCGCCAACAGATAGAATTGAAGCTCCTTGACCGACGCGAAGAGTGGTTCGGCCGCCATCCGCGTTCCTCAGCGCGTAACGACGGGGAATTCGTCCATCACCGTCGAGGCCTGCTGCGCGATCTGCTGGCCAAGCAGCGGGCCGAATACGATGATGACCAGGAGGATCACCACGAGCTTTATCGTCTGCGGCAAGGACTGGTCCTGAATTTGCGTAAGCGCCTGGGCAAGCCCGACGAGAATGCCGACGGCAAGAGCCGCGATGATTGCCGGGCTTGACGCGAACAGCACCGTCAGAAGCGCGCTTTGGACTTTCGCCGCGATGAAGTCGTTGTCCATTCAGGGCCTCGACAGCGTCAGCCGTAACTCAGGATCAGGCCGTGCATCAGCCGCGACCAGCCATCGATGGCGACGAAAAGGAACAGTTTCAGCGGGATCGAGATGAGCACAGGCGAGACCATGATCATGCCGAGCGTCATCAGGACGTTCGCAACAACGATGTCGATGATGAGGAAAGGAAGGTAGAGCAGAAAGCCGATCTCGAAGGCTCGCTTGAGTTCCGAGGCGACAAAAGCGGGAACAAGGATCGAGAGATCGTCGTCTCTGAGATTCTGGCGTGCCTGCTCCGGCCACAAGCGGTTGGTCCCGTCAAGAAAGAACCGTCGCTCTTCCGGCTGGGTGAATTTGATCAGGTGCTGCTGCAATGGTTCCCTGACCAGTTGCGCCGCCCTGGCGAGGTCGTCCGTCGTCTGGAACTGAACCTGCCCCTCCTGAAGTCGGCTCGACATCTCGCTCAGCAACGGTGTCGTGACGTAGACGGTGAGCACGAGCGCTATGCCGTAGAGCACCAGATTGGGCGGCATCTGCTGGACGCCGAGCGCGTTGCGGACGAGGAAGAGCACGACCGAGATTTTCAGAAAGCCGGTCATCGTAACCACGGCCAGCGGCAGCAGCCCGACGAAGCCGACGGCAATCAGAATCCCGAGGAGATTGGGCGAATTGTCAAGCATTGTCGAACATGCGCTCGATCCTGACGCCGAGGCTTTCGCCAATGCGCACGATTTCCCCCCGGCCGACGCGTTTGCCGTTGGCGAGGATATCGACCGTCGGCTTCGTGACGTCGGCGAGGGGAACGATAGCGCCGGCCGCAAGCTGCCTTACTTCCCCCACGGGCATTGCCGTGCGGCCGATCTCGAAGGCAAGCGCGACCGGCAACTCGTCGAGCGTTGACTCCTCCAACGTCTGGCCGGCTGGCGGCGGCGTGCCTTGGTTCATGGTCCACTCCCATCTCGATCCTGCAATTGCGGCCGGCGCGGCCAGCAGCCGTGGCCCATCGGCAGTCAAGCTGACCGGGGCAAAGAGGCGCTCGGCGATGACGAAAGCCGCCACGCCTTCTTCCTCGGCGCCATCGAAAAGAATCACGTCGTCGACCCGCAGGCTTTGAAGCTCGCCAAGGCCGATCATCAGCGCACCGCGCCGGAGGCTGACCGGGAGCGGGAAAGCGGCCGGAAGCGGCGCCTTCGCTTTCCCGATCTCGTCGAGAATGCGGCCGATCCGCATCGCAAGGCCAGTGCTGTCCGTGTTCAGAACGCAGTCAATCGGGTCGCCCTCGCCGGTCAGGACAAGCGCATATCGGGTTTCGTCCGAACCGACGTCCCTGCGCTCGATCGAGGTGAGCGCGATCGCATCGCCCAGCTGGCGCTCGATCCATTCGAGGTCCTTTTCGAAAGCCGACTCCAACAGCAACGCGGCGTGAGCCGGTGCCAACTGGCCCATGTCGACCAGTCCGTCCGCCATGGCGAGACCTCGTTCGACAACGGAAAGCGGCAGACGCAATTTGCCCGCCGCGTCGCCAACGGTGAACGCAATTGTGCACCGCCTCTGTTCGACAGGGTTCGGCGCCGGCCAGACCGCTGCGATCGCCATGGTTTTGCCCGCGATCGTGATCGGCGCGGGAACACGGCGGCGGTAGAAAGCGTTCAAGGCGCCAAACTCCGCCGCGGCGACGGTTTCCAATGCCAACCGCTTGCCTTGGCTCGACTCGTTGGCCGTGCGCTTCACCGGGTTTCCCCGCGCTTTCTTCCTTGCGGGCGCCAAGGATTGAGGCATCACGCCGCCACACTCACGATCACGGTTTGCGCTATTGTTCTGACGAGGTGCGCGTTACGGTGCGCTCCTCTTCCTCTGAGAGCTCGGCCAGCGCCAGGCCATGGCCTGCGCCACGTTTGATCAGCTGTTCCAACAACCGGTCCAGTTTCGTCACGGCTTTGATGGACTTGCGATGATCCTGACGGGCCGCTGCCAACTCCGCTTTGCGTCGCTGCTCGGTTATGCCTGTCCCCCTCTCTGTCTCCCGCAATTGCTCGGTTTCCCTTGCGGCGACCTCGAACCGCCCCTGGAGCAGGGAGAGTCTGGCGGCATTCACCGTTTGTCCGACCAGCGAACCGAATGCCGCGTCCTCGGCGTTGGCTGTCGCTTGAAGATGCTGAGCGACGGCGACCGCCGCCTTCCGAGCCTCCCCGACCGCCCGCTGCGCGGCGGCGTGCCTTTTGATGACCGCTTCCTGTGCCCGTTCTTCACGGTGGCGCCGGAGATCGCGCAATCGAGCGATCACGTCACGGTCTTTCATTGACGATCTCCCGCATGCGTTGGCGTGTTTTCTCGATGGTCTCATGCGTGGCGGATGCCTGACGCAGGAAGGCATTGATGGTGTCGATCTTCGCAACCGCCTCGTCCGCAATCGCATCGCTGCCCTTTTCATATTCGCCGACGCGCAACAGCAACTCGATGTCGGCGTAGCGGGCGAGCAGCTCGCGCATGCGGCCGGCGTCGGATCGATGCCCGGGCGGCACCACCGTGTCCATCAGACGACTCCGGCTGCGCAGCACGTCTATGGCCGGGAAATGATTGCGCTGCGCAAGGTCGTTCGACAGAAAGACGTGGCCGTCGAGAAGCGCCTGGATTTCCTCGGCGACCGGGTCCAGCGTGCCGTCGCCTTCGAGAAGGACGCTGTAGAGGCTGGTGATCGAACCGATGCGACCCGGCCCCGAGCGCTCGAGCAGGCGCGGCAGGACCGCAAACAGCGAAGAGGGAAAACCGCGGCGCGTCGGCGGCTCGCCTGAAGCGAGACCGATCTCGCGCTGAGCACGGGCGAACCGCGTTATGTTGTCCATTGCGAACAGGACATGCTTGCCCTGGTCGCGAAAATATTCGGCAATGCTGGTCGCCACATAGGCCGCCTTGACGCGCTCGATGGCGGGCCGGTCGGAGGTCGCGACGACGATGACTGCGCGCGCCAGCCCTTCCGGCCCAAGTTGATGCTGGATGAACTCACGCACTTCGCGCCCGCGTTCGCCGACGAGAGCTACCACGGCGACGTCCGCGTCGGTGCCGGTGACAATGTCGGAAAGGAGAACCGACTTGCCGACGCCCGGTTCGCCGAAGATACCGACGCGCTGCCCGCGCGCGCAGGTGAGCAGTCCATCGAGGGCGCGGATCCCGAGTTGGATCGGCTCGGAAATCAAGCTGCGTTCGAGCGGCGACGGCGGGTAGGCATTGACCGGGTAGCTGCCGGCAATGCCATCCGGAGAAAGCGGCCTGCCGTCCAATGGCTCGCCGAGCGCGCTGATCACGCGACCGAGAAGCCCGGGCCCGACCGGCACCGACTGGTCCTTCCCGGTCGCAATCACTTCGGTCAGGCTTGAAAGACCCGTCAGATCGCCTAGCGGAACCAGGATCGCCATCTCGTCCATGAGGCCGACGACTTCGGCCTTGCTAGCCTTGCCTGTCCTGGGATCGAGGAGGTCGCATATCTCGCCGATCCTAACCTCCTCCAGCGTCGCATGGATGACGGTACCGGTCACCCGCCGCACACGTCCCCTACGGGGCCGGCTGGCATCGTCGCGCAAGCCTGAGCGAAGCCCAGGAATGATGGACGCAAGCCGGCTCTCTATGTCGGCGGCAGGGCGCGTCATGCCGTCGCCCCGGCCTTTGACAGGAGCGCAGCGGCGATGGCATCGAGTTGCGCGCCGATGCTGGCATCGATGACGGCAATATCGGTCGAGAGAATGCACGCGTCTGCCACAAGCGTGTCATCCCCGTCGATCTCGACCGTCATGCCCGGATCGCTCTCGCGCAAGACCGTGTGCAGCTCATCGCGAACCCTGCCAACGGAAGCGGGATGGACGCGGACCTTCAGATATTTGGCGCGGCGAATTTCAGCAGTGGCTTGCCCGGCCGCCTTGGCGACAAGCATGCTCACGTCAAATTCCCCCAGCATCCGCCTGACGACATCGACGGCCAGGCCGATGACCTCTGCGTCCAGTCCGGCAAGATAGCGATCCACCTTGATCGCGGTCTCGCTCACCAAACGCGCGGCATCCGCGTCGCCTTGCGCCTTGCCGTCCTCATAGCCCTGCGCATATTCAGCCGCATAGGCTCGCCGAGCCGCCTCGCGCATCTGCTGCGCATCACGCCTGGCTTCGTCGAGGAAGGCATATCCGTCCAGCCACGCGCGTGCCTCGGCAGCGCGCAGAATGCGGGCGCGGGGGCGCCTGGATATATCATTGATCGCGTTGTCCGGTCCGGCCATCTGTCTATCGCATCGCTCGCCGAATGATTGCCGGACCGACCTCGGCAAATGGTGCGGCCGCCGTCTGGTCGACGCGTCCGTGCGGCATCAGTTTGAGGCGAACACGCATGCTCGTATCGCGGGGCATCGCCTGACACCAGGCGCCGAGGCAGCTCAGGCCGTCGGCATGGACGCTATCGTAGACCTCTTCCAGAGGCTCCAGAGACTTGACGGGCCCGGCCAAGTCGCGGTTGGCGACCGCAAAGGAGCAGATATCCGCGCCGAGGGCTGCCTGCAGGGCAGCCGCTTCGCGTCCATCGATGACGGCGGCAATACTGCCGGCCCGGTAAATCGCGCCCGCGCGAAGCGCGAGCTCCTCCAACTCTTCGCCCGGCAACAGGGCGATCGCCCGATCCGCTTCGTCGGCCGGCTCGTCGGCTGCGCAAGAAAGCCCGTAATGATCGACCAGAAGCTTCGACAACCGCTCCTGCAGGCGCGGTGACTGGCGCATTCGCTCACAGGCAGCCTCGCCGATCGTGCCACCAAAGCATGGTGCAAGTCGCGCGGCGTCCGTGTAGCCCGCGGGATTGCATAGGAATGCTTGCCATTCAGCGCTGGCGGCTTGCTTTGGATCGGTCTGGATCATGTCTTCCTCGCCGGCGTTGCGACCGCGTCGAGCGCATAGACCCCAGACCGCCGGTACCACTGGACGTAGGCCAGCCGAGCAGCGAGCGCGAGTATGGCCGCCGCCATGCTGTAGAACAGCCACATCGCCGCTGCTACGCTGTCCGGATGCATCCAAAGGCCGAGGAACGTGGTGAAGCCTGCTTGGCCCGTTTCCTGCTCGGTGGAGGTCGCGGCAACCGGAATGAGGGTCACGGAGACATTGTCATAGGTCAGTCCCGCGACGCCTTTAGCGACCAGCATCTTGACCTGCGGGATCAGCTCATTCATCGAAGCCGATGCGCGATGCCGGATGAAGACGGAGGCGGACGACGGCACCAACTGCTGTCTCAGAGGATCATTTTCAGGTAGGACCAGGTGAACGCGCGCGGACAGCACGCCGTCGATATCCGAGATCGTCTGCGACAGTTCCTGGCTTAGGCCATAGATCATCGTCGCCCGCTCTTCCACCGGCGAGGAGACAAGCCCGCCTCGCTTGAAGACCTCGCCCAGCGTCTGGAATTCCTGCTTGGGCAAACCGCTCTCATCGAGAATCGCCATGGCTTCGGCGAAGCGGTTCTTCTCGACGAAAACCGTCATCTTGCCGTCCTTGCCGGCTTCGCGCTGAGCCGGTATCCCATGGCGCACCAGCGTGGCGACGACCTCATTGGCCTGCCGCTGGTCGAGGTTGGAATACAGCTCCTCCGAGCAGGCCTGCAGCGCAAGCATGCCAATGATTACGACCGCCACGCGGCACCAGGCGCCGCATCGATCGAGGAGCGTTGACCGCCGCGGCCGGACTATTGCGTGCACGAACACCCCGTCGCGTTCTACTGCTGCTTGATCAGCGTGCTGGTGGATGATGTCACTGCGGTCACGCTGCTCGTCACGACCTCGAGATTGGCGGCCGCCCACATCACCGAAATGGATCGTTCCAGGAGTTGCTCGGCATTCTTTGCCGGCGCGTCCTCGCTTTCCTTGCCTGAAGAAGCCGTCTTGCTCTCGGCATCCTGCCTCGCGGCTCTTTCGGCGTTTCCCGGGGCGTTCGCCTGGCCAAGGGCTTTCTGGACCTGTTGCATCGTGCCTTCCAACGACTGGACCGCAGAACCGAACAGCGCCGATGGATCCCTGAACGTTCCGCCTCCCGACCTCTCCACCTCGGCCAGATAGTCGAAGAGCTTGCGTTCGACGATCGGCTCGGTCTTGTCCGATTTGGTGGATTGCCCGGCCATTGCGGGATTGGCGCCAGAGGATGCCTGCGCCACCTGTTTGCCTGCCGGCATAGTGACGTCGCCGCTCTCGGACGCACTGGCTTTGGCGGTATCTTGTTTTTCCTGACCGGCGCCAATCATTCGGTTGCCAGGCTGCGCCGTCGCGCCGGCAGTGATCTGCTGCTGCGCGGCCACGCCGGTGGTCAAATTGGCAAGCGTGGCTTCCAAGGCTCCAATCGGTGCGATTTGCATGAACCTGCTCCTCCGCTTCCTCAATTCGTCTTGCCGGAGGGAACATTCTGCGCCTCCGCCTGCTTTCCGCGGAAAACGCGAACCGAGGTTACCTTGCCGGAATCCGGCTTCGCGCTCGGCGCCGCGGCAACTCCGAGCGTCTTGCGGACGAGTTCGACATAGGATGGCGGTCCCGACACCGAGACGACGTCGTCTTCCCTGGAAACCTTTACCGGAAACCTTGGATCGACGACGCCTAGCCGCGAAAGCCGTTCCTCCGCATGCGCCGCCGTATTGGCATCGAGCGGGATCATCTCCGTCTGAACTTCGGCTTCGGTGGCGACGTTCATGACGATGCCGTCGAAATGCCAGACCAAACCGTATCGATTGCAGATCTCGTCCAGAAATTCGCGGGCCGTCCCAACCGGCATGCCGGCGCTCAGGCGCCCTTTCACAAGCTTGCTGACCCGCATGGGCGTGCGCATGTTGCGACCAAGCTCGACCAGCGCGTCCGTCACCGATTGATCGACCGTGATGTATTTGTACGGCCCGGCAGACCAGCGCGGTTCAGCGGCGTTCGCCCGTAGCGCATCGCCAAAGGCGAGGACCGCCGCGAGGCTGCCGATGACGATGGCAGCCTTGGCTCCCGATAGAAGATACGCGTGGCAGGTACCGCGTCCCGTCAACATTGGTCCCTATCGCAAGCGAATGCGAAAAGACCCGCATCGCCCGCTTCATGGTTTTACCCGCCGATTTCACTCTATAGCGCGCCTTGGAAAATTGGAAGTCCAATTGGATCGCGTACATGAATTCGGTGCCAAACGTTGCGAACGATCCTGAAAGCGATATGGTGCGCGCTGGAAATCAATCACCGGTTCGTGATCGCCGGTTCGATGCCTGGACGAAGAAGGGATTGGCCTCGGTGTCGCTCGCGAACTTGGATGCTCCCGCCAGTTTTCCGGGAAGCGGAGGTCTGGTCGCCCTGCGCCCTAAGCTGGCGTTGGGTTCGTCAATCGTGCTTGCCGCCAGTTTGATTGCCGCCATGGTTCCGGCGCAGGCACAATCGAACAGTGAATACGACCCCCGAAGCTGGACTTACGATCCGGCCAGAAATGTGCTGGTCTCCCCTTCCGCTCCCAATGCTCCCGGCCAGGCTTCGGAAGAAGAAAACCGGCACGAGTGGTCGCCAATTCCCAGAGAAATTGTGCATTTCAGCGAAGCTGAGCCAAAGGGGTCGATCGTGATCACCACCGCGGAGCGGCGCCTCTACTACATCCTCGGGGGTGGCAAAGCGCTGCGATACGCGGTGGGCGTTGGCAAGGAGGGACTGGAGTGGTCCGGCCGCGACACGATCTCGAGCAAGAAGAGCTGGCCCGATTGGCGGCCACCTGCCGAAATGCGATTCAGGGAAGCGTCGAAGGGCCGCTTCCTGCCCGCGCGTGTTGAGGGAGGGCCGAACAACCCGCTGGGGGCGCGGGCGCTCTACATCGGCAGATCGCTTTATCGCGTCCACGGCACCAACCAGCCATGGACTGTTGGACAGGCGAACTCCTCTGGTTGCATCCGCATGACCAATGAGGACGTTATCGATCTATATGATCGGGTAAAGATCGGCGCCCAGATCATTGTCCGACACTAGCCGCTCGATACGCCTACCCCGCTGCCTGAGATGAGTGAACGACCGCCGTGATACCTTTCAACATCAAGCAGATCGAAACCTTTCTCCTGGTGGTGGCCTTCGGAAGCTTTCGGAAAGCAGCGGAGCGCCTGAACACAACGCAGCCGGCAGTGTCCACCCGAATTGCCGGACTGGAGAAAGCGCTGGGCGCCAAGCTGTTCGAACGCCACAGCAGCACGGTCAAACTGACCGCCGAGGGGCAAAGGCTGCTGCCTTCGGCGCAGCGGGTCCTGCACGTGGCGGAGCGGTTGCAGATGATGGCCAACTCCCTGTCCGGACCTTCAGAAACGACGCGGGTACTCAGGCTCGGGGTGGCTGAAACGATCGTGCACACCTGGCTTCCGGATTTCCTGAAAGAACTGCAAGCGAGCCATCCACTTGTCGAAGCCGATATTGTCGTCGATGCAACGACGACCCTTCGCGGCGAACTCATGTCACACCGGCTCGATCTGGCCGTGCTGATGGGCCCAGTCCTCGAATACAGCATCGAGAACATCGAGATGCCTTCATTCCCGCTCGTCTGGGTCTGCTCCCCGTGCCTGGAATTGCCCGATCGGAGCAGGTTGACGCTGGGCGACCTGATGCAGTTTCCAATTATAAGCTACGCGCGAACCACGCGACCCTACAGCGAACTTTACCACAAGCTGAACAGCGAGTTCGAGGAGGCGCCTCGCATATTCCCGGCCAGTTCGCTGGCTGCCTCGATCAAGATGACCCTCAATGGAATTGGCATTGCGTCCCTCCCCAGGGAGGTCATCCGCGACTACACCGCTAGCGGCAAACTGCGGATCGTCGACTGCGAATGGCATCCATCCGATTTGCAGTTCACCGCCTCCTATGCCTCCAACCCCTCAAATCCGCTGGCCGAGCAGGCCGCCAGCCTGGCGGCCACGGTCGCGCGCACATATGCAGCGAGAATCGCCACGACGCAGTGAGCCGACGGTCGAGTCGAGGCCGGGCGTTCTCAGCCGATCGAAGTGGCCGGCAGGTAGATGCGATCGCCCGAGAAGATCACGTCCGGGGTCAGGATATGATCCATGTTGAGCACCACCGTCGCGGCCACATCCGCTGAATGGGCCTTGGCGATCAGGCGGATGCTGTCGCCGTCCTTGACCTCGACCCATTGATAGCCGTCTTTCTCCAGTGTCGGATTCGTGCGGCCCTCAGAATTATTGCTGCCTTCGGGATGAACCTCGACATAGTCGCCGGAAACCCAGCCGCTATGCATCTTGCCGTCTGGTCCGAAACCTTCGACAGGTATCCAGGCCTCTCCCGACGGATCGGTCGAGGGCTTCGCGGTCTGTTCGATGAACGTGCCGGGTTGCAGCACCGTCACCACGGCAGAGTTGCCGTCAGGCTGGCTCCGCAAATTCAGGCCGTCATCCGCCGACACGACGAGTTGCGGAAGGTCTTCGGGCGGGGTCTTCGGCTCATCTGGAACATCCGAGTGATCGTCGGGCTGCTGGGACGACGCATCGCCATCCGGTTTTTTAGGATCGGACGGAGCGGTCGTTTTCGGGTCCCAGGGCTGGGCGAGCAGGGAGTCCAGCGAGAAGAGAAGCATTCCAATGCCGAAGGTGATGCCCAGCGTCCATCGATCCGCTGTGGCCCATCGTTTGTCCGATTTTGCCGCCGCCGCGATATCGGCATCGGTCCGCGGCACCGAACGGCGATTCATCCGGTCGGTCCTTATGGCCGACGCCCAGAACTCCGCGCAGCCGAACGTGAACATGGTGCCCGCGACCGTGGCGATCGGCGCCGGCCAAGAATGCAGCGTATAGACCGCACAGCCAAGCACATAGCCGGGTCCAGCCAGATATTCGGCCAGGTTTCTGATCACCGGCCTGCCGGTGAACGATTGCAGCATCGACTTCGTGCCATAGACGACGTTGCCGAGCGAGAACGTGCTGTTGACGACAATATCCTTGCCCTGGATCATCCCGGTCGCGGCGCCTGGCGCCGCGGCGATGAACGTGGCTCCGCCGAGCGCGTTGAGGAATCGCCCGAACGGCTTGTTGTTTGCGGTCGCGTTGGGGAAGACAGCCTGCGCGCCGAATACGAAGCCCCGCACGCCGAATGCCACCGCTCCGGCCGTCGCGGTCCAGGTTGGGGGCAGCGAACTCCACAACACATAGGAAGTGGTCGACATGCCGCCGAAGGTGGCGAGTGCCTGGGCGTTTTCGCGCATCCTGGCATGGCTGAGGGCCAGATCGACGCTGGTCGCCTGATCCGGCGTCATCGCCTTTTTGTGGGTCGCCCGGAAGGTCGTCAACTGCAGCACGGAGAGGGCGTTCTTCTGGTCCCCGTTCATCCATTCGAACTGTTCAGGCGTGAATTTGCGGAACTGGCCGGGGCTCATTTCCTCGAACTGTTTTGGTGTCACCGCTTCGATCTGCGGCTGGGTCAGGGCTTCGATGTGATGGATCGTGAAGGCGCCCCATCGATCGCGGGTCAGCATCGGGATCTGCTTCCCGGTCAGCCACGGCACCTGCTTTAGGTCGAGCTTCGCCACGTCCACGGAACCGACCATCGGCTCGGGGATCGCCGGAACCTGATGCTCGGCAAGGTGCTTCAGCAATCCAGCCTTGCCCAGATCCTCGAATTGCCGTGACGTGAACTTGGCGACTTGGCTGGGCTTGAACCACGGAACCTGGCGCGCATCCAACTTCGACATGTCGACGAACTCGACCTTGTCTCCCTTAATCGCCTGCAACTGCGGTTTTGTCAGGTGAGGCATCAAACCGGCATTGCCGAGATCCTGGAGCTGCTGGCCAGTCACATTCCGCATCTGGCCCTCGGTGAGCCAGGGAATCTGTTTCCCGTCGAGGCCCGCTATGTTGACATAGCCTGTCTTTGCTTTCGGAATGCCGCGCAGTTGGCTCTTGGTCAGATAGGGCAGCAAGCCGGCCTGATCCATGTCGCGGAACTGCTGTTCCGTCAGCTCTGCCACTTGCTCGCGCTTGAGCCAGGGAATCTGGTTCGGCAGGAAATCGCCCACGGGCAGATCCGGCACCTGGTCGAGCGGGGTCGCTCTGACGCCATCTCTCGTGACCGGTCCATTGTTCGGAGCGGGTTGGCCCTTATTTGCCGGTGCGGGGCGGCCAGTTTCAGCCGAGGGGTCGGACTCAGTGGATGCGTAGTGGTCGTATAGCTCATCCGCGTACCGTCCATAGAACTCCTCATACGTCCCGTCCGCAGTGCTCGGCTCCTTGTCCCCGAACAGCGCCGCCATCTCCTCAACGGCTTGCGATCGGTCAATCTCGCCGGCCTTGTAGCGAGCGAAGATGTCGGCCTGCGCCGAATTCCACTCGGCGCCGAGGATCTCCGCTGGCTTGCCGCCATTGACCGCAAGCTCGTCGGCGGCGGCATATTGAACAAATCCCGCCTCGCCCTCGACGTTCAGATAGGCAGAGACCACTGCATCCTTATAGGCCTGCCGATCGGGAAAATCGTCGGGATGAAGCTCGATCGGAGCATCTGCAACGTGGGACAACTCGTGGCCGAGCATGTCGACGAATTCGGTAAGGACGGTGTCGCTGTCCGCGTCGGCCGAGCGGAATGTCTCGGCATCGACGAAGACCACTCCCACGTCACTGACATATTGCGATCCAGTCGCCGTCAGATCGTCGCCGGAGTTGGCGTCGAAAATCCGCAGATCGTGCCGCGCCGGGTTGACGATACGCACGCCTTCCGCCTGCGCCCCGCGCAGGAGTTCCATAAGCGTCGGCGATCGGCTGAGCTGATCGACAAGATTGGCCTTGGTGACTTCCGGCATGCCGAGGTTCTGGGGGAGCATGTCGTCGAGCAGGCTCGCCGCCTCCCGGCGGTTGGCGGCGATTTCGGCCTGCGTCAACGGCTTGGCGGATGACGGGCCCAACGACCCGTCTGCTGCTGAACCCTGTCCCTTCGGCGCTGGCTTCGGCGCAGGGCGGGTGCCTTCCGCGCCACCTTCCAGCGGCTTCGCCTGCGAAGAGAGGAACGTCAGGATACCCTCAGCAACGTTCTGGCGCATGAAACCGCCATCGACGATCGAGGCGCCCAAATTGGTTCTAAACTGCTCGATCTCGTCAAGCTGATCCGGCCGCGCCGTTTCCTGAAGCTCATTCAGCAACTTGTCCAGGGAGGCCTTGCCTCCCTTTGGAATACCGATCGAGGCGCCGTCGCGTGACGATTCCACGGCACGGGCAAGCCAGGCGGGAACCGTCAACTGCTGGGATTGTCCGTCGGCGCCATCGAAGGTGAGCGTCGCGGTTTCATTCTTGGCAATCGAAGGGGCGGTCTTGGCCGCCTTCGACTTGTACTGGACCCTCACCTCGGCGCTGTAAGCCACCGCTCCTGCCGGCAAGGGAGGCGTAGACCATGAAAGCGTATAGCGCGTCGCCGGTGTCCCGTCGGAACCGTAGAGATTCCGATAGACGTTGCCGGCGCTCGGCATATAGCGCGACTGCGGCGAGCCGTCCGAGCTGAAACGCGGCGGAAGCCACGATTGTACCTTTGATTTCACCTTGTAGGCCGCGGATGTCACCATCCGGTCGGGATTGAAGCCCAACACTCGGGGCAGACTGTTGTGATCGTTGAAAATGATATCGACCAGCATCGCTTCGGGATTTACGGCCCGAACCCTCTCGCCGGTCAGCAAAACGATGTCTGCCGTGGGTGCCTTGCCGGGTACGGCCGAGAGGCGCAATCCGCTCAGCGACGGCTCATCGACCAGAGAAACCGTGTTCGACGGATCGATCTGGCCAGACTTCACGAGGTCACGGATCGAGCGGACGCCATCGCCGTGTTCGATGGCTGCGATGAGTTCGGAGGCCTTCGTCAGATCCTTGACGGCGAACTGGACCTTCAGGCTTGTCGATCCAAGGGCCGACTGGATCTGGTCGTATGCCTGCTTCGACACGATGTCGCCCGGCTGGAGCGTGTCCTTGACAGGTAGCTCCGGGCGTTTCTCGAAGCCGATACGCGGCATCTGGTCAACCGCCGTGACATGGTTGGCCATGATCGGCAGGCGTATGCCGACTTTCGTCTCCGTCATGACACGGTCGAACGGAAGCGCCCCTTGCAGCGTGACGTGGCCGGCGCTGTTTTCGGCCGGCACGCCGAAGAAATCATGCTGGCCTGGCGCGAGCATGACCTCCTCGCCTTTGAGCGAAGGCGTGTAGCTCATCTCGATCACGATGCCTTCGCCATCTGGCGTTGCTCCGACAATGGCAGCATCCAGCGGCTTGGCGTCGTAGCCGGTCGCATCGCTGAATATGGCCTTGCTCGCCTCCGCCGAGAGATCGCTGCTGCGAACCGGGAAAGCAGTTTGATTGGAGACCGGCCAGACGCCGGCCTGAAGGCCCGTGATGTTCCTGTATTCCCTGGCCCGGTAGGAGACGACGGCCTGAGTGCCGAGCGCGTCCTTGAACGGTGTCAGGCTGCGCTGGCTGACGCTGTCGACGATCGACCATCCGATCATGCCGAAATCAGTCTTGGTGCCGACACCGAAGCCAACGGCCGCGACCGTCGGCGACCCTATCCCGAAGGCCTGGCCGGTGTTCAACCGCATCCGGAAGGTGACTCCCACGCGAAAGTCCGGCAGCACATCGCGAAGTGGCGTGCGCGGTATCTGGACGCCGTCCGGACCATAGCGTTCGGCCAGCTCGCGGCTGGAGTAATAGCTTTTCTCCTGCTCGTAGCGGGCCACGAGCTGTTCGGCGGTCAAGCCATCAAGATAGGCCGATGGCGTGCTTGGATCCTTGCCGCTGGTGTACACGTATCCGCTCGTGTCGGGTTCGGGCATGCCGGTAAAGCTGCGCGTCTGCGGGTCCCACACAAGATGCACCGGACCGTCTGCCACAGTCGGCTCGTTCGACACGATGATGGGATCGCCATCAGCGGGATTGGGGCGGCTTTGCTCGGCCGAGCCATCCGGATCGCGGCCCGAAAGCGTTGTCGGGTCATCGCCGCCGGCGTCGCTCGTCTTGATCACTTCCCCGGGTATCACGGGATAGCTGGGATCGTGGAAGACCTGTTCGCCCGTTGGCCTGTAAACACCGTCGGCCCCGGCCTCGTAGACATCCATGGGACGTCCGGAGGAGCCGGGCTCAAGCGCCGGTGGCGACTGCCACGGTCCTTTTCCGCCGGGAGGCTGCTGGCCGCCGTTGCCCGGCGGCGGGTTGGCGTTGGGAGCGTTGGGGTTCGCTTGCGTGCCTGTTCCCGGCCGCAGCGTGCGCAGACCGTGGATGCCGAGCCCGGTGCCGGCGATGCCGGTGCCAAGGCCCGTCAGCGCGTTGGCAAGCTGGAGACCGTTCATCTGGTCTCCGTTGGCGGCGAGATCATAGGCCGATGTCGCCAGTAAAGGCGCGCCGACAATCACCGAGCCGACATCCAGCCCCCACGCCGCCTTGTTCAGTCTGGCGGTCGATTGCATGTATGTACGGGTTTCGGATGCCAACGCCCAGTTCGACCGCGTTGCGCCGATGCTGCCGGCGAAGGCGCGGGGACTGGCAGCAAGCCCTGCCAGGAACGTCTCGCTCTTCGCCGCCATGCCGATGGTGCGCAGGCCGCTGGAAGCCATGGGCAGCGCCGTGGTCGCTGCGCTGGCAATGTTCGTTAGTGACTCGCTATCGTACCATTCGCCGCCATGATCCAGGTGGTTGACCTCATTTATGACCGCTCTGGTCCCGAGATAGGCCGCGCCGGCATAGGCCAGGGGCGCGGCGACCGGCGCGGCCGGCGTGAACGACAAGATGGTGGCAACGCCGGTGCCGATGCCAACCAGCGGATCGACGACCTTGTCCCAGACCGAGACGTTGCGTGCTTTCACCACCTCGAGCGCGATCTTGCCGTCGGCTCCCGCTTTCATTTCCAGGTCTTTGGGAACGACGAGCTTGCCGTTCTCGCCAAACTGGCTGTTGTTGTCCTGGAAATCTCCGAGATCGTCGAACTTCTTGCCGGTCGCGTCGACATAGCGCGTGTTGCCATCACCGTCGCGCACCGCCAAAAGCGTCACCTGCTGCGCACCAACCTGGTCGTCGACATAGAAGATCGGCACGCGACGCACATACGGATTGTCGCCGCCGATATCGCGGATCTCGTCGGCCACGTTCTCGACCGCGTCGCGGCCATCGTCGGTCGAACTGTCCAGGCCGAGCGTTTTGGCCACCGTAGTATCCAGATCCGTGCCGCGTTGTTGGCGGAACTCTTTGTCGTAGCCTTTGTCGAGCAGTTGCTGGAACTTCGGCTGATAGATGGCGTCGAGCGTCTGCTGCTCGTGCTCGTCCAGATAGGTTTTGTCGACAGTGGTGTTGTCATCGACCAGCAGAGACGGCTCGCTGAGCCGAAGCTCGTGATAGTCGTTGAAGCCCTGCAATTGTCTGCGCAGATCCTCGATCTGACTTATCTGAAGCCTTGTCGCGTCCAGCCTGAGCTTGGCGACCGCCAATTCGGGATCGACCCAGCGGCCACTGGCGTCGTCATCTTTGGTATCAAGGTCGATCCAGATCGCCTTCCCGCCCTGGGTCAGCGCGTCGATCCCATTCTGCTTATAGTTCTGGGCAACGTCCGGCGCCACCTTGATCGTCTGTCCGCCGACATTGATCTCGACCGGCTGCACGCCGTTGGGCAGCGTGCCTTCGGGAGCATCGACCGATCCCGGCTTGTGATGCGTCAGCGCATTGTCGAAATTGGTCTGCAGCGTCGGCAGCTTGGCATTCAGATCGGCGAGGCTGTCACCGAGCTGCCGGTCCAGGACGTCGTTCAGGCTCTTTGCCGCCTGCTCCTCGCTGGACCTCACCGATTGCAGACCGTTTGCCGTGCAGACTTTCGCGTTGGGATCGTAGCCGGCCAGCAGCGTCTGCCAGTCCTTGTTGAGTTGGCGATCGCGATATTCGCCCCTGACATTCTTGTCGTTCAGGCTGTAGGTCAGCCGCTGTTCAGTAGTTCCCTCGTCGAAATGGTTGACTACCCAGAGCTGGCCGTCACGGATCTCGAGCGTCGAGTTCTTGTAGTGCCCGAGGTAGTCGCCATTGATGCGATTGTACTTCTCGTCAAAGTTAAATTTCTGTTCACCAAGATATTCGGTAGCCAGCTTCTGCTCGAGGTCCGTCTGCCGCGCGTTGACCTGCGCGGCATTGGCATGGGCGTCGAAATAGTCCTGATAGGCCTGGGCCAGTTCGAGCTGGTTGCCTGCCGTCGTCTGCAGGGCTTTGAGGTCCTTGTATTCCTTGGAGTCCACGGGGACGCCGGCGAGTTCGGCCTGCCCGACCAGGTAGTCGATGGTCAGCTTGTCGCCCTTGCTCAGATGCAGGCCGACCTCGGAAAACAGCTTGTCGACGGCGCTATGATCGGCGACGTCCTGGTCGTATTTCGGATGGAGGTCGGGAGTGCCCCGCGCGCTGACCGACGGCGCATTCGGATCGCCCAGAGGAGTGAGCTTGCCTTGCCCGGCAATGGCATCCTTGAGGGCGCGCCCGGCATTCTCATACTCGCCTCGGGCATCCTGCGCGTTCTGCAGGAGGGTGTTGGCTTTGGTCAGCCGCGCCTGCGCATCGGCAAGGGTGCCCTTGGGTTTCTGCGGCGTCCATTGTAGACCGTTAGGCGCCAACGCCTTGTTTATGATGGTCTGCGCGCCATCCATCGCGTCCTTGTAGGCGGGATCGAGCATATCGACGTTGGGCTGCTCCTGCCGCTGGCCGGCCAGCGCCCGTGTCTCGGTGACGCGGGACAGCGCGATATTCTGGGTGATGATGGCCTGGGCGACCTGCGGATCGACCCAGGTCCAGACGCCGTCGATCTTCATCGGCGTCCATTTTCCGCCGGAGGGCGCGTTGCCCTGCGGCGGATCGCCAAACGGATCGACAACCCTGTTCTGTCCGTCCAGCTTGGGCTTCGCGGCAGGGCCTAAGGGGTATTTGTCGATCAGCGCCTGTTTGTCTTGTCCGGCCTTCTCGGCGGCGTCGATGAGACTGGGCAGGGTCTCGCCCGCCAGAAGCCCTTCGACGAAGGTCTTCACGACCTCGCCCTCTTTTGCCTCCTTGGGATTGCTGCTGTTGGGGTTGACCGCCAGCAGCGTCCTGGCCAGGGCTTCCTGCGTGCTTCCGGCCTCGATCTTCAGGTCGGTGCCGGTGGTGTTGTTGTGCAGCGTCATGCTGCCATCGGGCTTGGTGGTCAGCGTATAGCCGTTGAAGGTGACCTCGACCGTCGTGCGGGTGCCGTTGTCGATTCTGATCTTCTCGCCGTCATGGATGATGTTGGGATCGCGAGACGAATCGAAGAGCTGCGGATTGGTTCTCCTCAGATCGACCAGCGTCACGCCATATTGCTTGGCAATGAGCGTGAGATTGTCGTCCGGCTTGACCTCATACTCGACGGGCTTGCCGCCATTGATCTTCTCCGTCGTGGTCTTCGTCACCCGGCCGTCCTTGTCGGTGACGGTCGTGGTCTCGGTTCCGTTGCCATCGATGGATAGCGACGTTTCCTTGCCATCCGCCGTGGTCGTGACTGTGCGTACGTCGTGCTGATAGTCGTGAGAGTAGACGGTCTCGTCGCCGGAGCGTGGATCGACGATCTCGACCGACTGCGCGTCGCTGCTGCTGGTAGTCTTGACCTGATAGCCGGCGGCCTGCAGTTCGGCGATCACCTGTTCGCTGGTGAGGCCGTTTTCCTTCGCGATCTGGTCGATGCTTTTTCCGTCAGCGAGACCGTTCTTGATGTTCTGTGTACTGGTCCCACCCGGACCCTGGGAGGGTTTCAGAATGGTCTTGCTGCCGTCCGGGCCGGTCACGGTGGTCACGGGAAGGGAAGGACCGGCGCCCGGCGTCACCGTTTCCACGGACGTACCGTTGGGCAGCGACGTCCGCTCGGTGACGGTACCTGTCCCAAGATCGTCCTCATAGCGTGTCGTTATGGCGCCAGTATCGGAATTGTAGCTGCTGGTCTCCTTGCGGCCGAGCCCGTCCCGGACCGGTGTGGTGGTTGCCGCGCCTTTGGGCTGCTGCTGGACGCTCGTATAGTAGCTGTCGTGCTGGTAGTCGTAGTACTGCGTGACCGTGCGGCCAACGGCATCCGTGATCTTCGTCGTCAGCACGTCGCCATTGCCGCTTGTCGGGTCGGTGGTCGACACCGTCATCCCGCCTGACCTCAGCGCGGCGATGACCTCGTCGCGCGTCATGCCGCGGGCGGATGCGATCTGGTCGATGCTTTTGCCACCCGTGACGTCGTTGACGATGTTGCGGGCCGTCGCCGCTTCCTCGGCATTGTCTTCGGGCGTGCCACCGTCAAGCTTAACTTGCGTCACGCCAGGCCCTAGAAGGTCCGGCTGTTGGTAGAGGGCGGGCATCACCGTCGTGCCGTTGCCGGAGGTGCCGGCATTCATGACCTGGAGGTTCGGCGCTGTCGGAGCTACGGCCGGCGGCGGTTGAAGGGAATTCAGTTCCGAGTTCACTTGCGACAGCTGTTGGCGAGCCTGTGCCGCCCAATCACGCTCGCCCATCCTGTTGGCGAGCCGGATCTGCTCGCGCAATTGAGCGGCCTGCGCTTCCAGCCGCGCGATCTGCGCGGCGCTCGCCTTGGCATCGACCTTTTGCGGCTGGACCAACGGCTTGGTGGGCGCTATCGGGCGAACCATCTGAACGACCTCCGGAAATCACTGTTGGCGGCAGCCCGGCTGCCGTCACGTCCCGCCCGATCGCAACCCTTCAGATGCTACCGGGGAGGCTTCCAATAAATGCCGAAAGCGGCAAGCTGCTCTTCCGACTGTCTTACCCGTTCCGCAGCATTGGCTTCAGACCGCGTCGCCGTCAGCGCCGCGAGGATCTCGACGGCAGCGAATGCCGGCGCCATGCTTCGGAAGAACGACTGCGAACTTGACGTGACGATGATCGTTTCCTGCGCGATACGCGTCAGCGGCGACACGCTGCTGTCGGTTATTGCCACGACGCCTACGCGCTGACGGGCCGCCTGGCGCGCCACTTCGATCGTCGTACGGTCATAGGGGGCCATGCCGACCGCGAGCAGCACGTCGCCGTCTCCCGCAAGCCGGAGCGCATCCAGCCCCTGTCCGGCCATATCCCCGACAAGCGTCACCTTGCGGCCATTGCCGGCCAGGAACGACATGACCTGAACGAAATGGCTCGCCACCGGGCACGCGGAGCGCAGGCCTAGGCCGAACAGGTTGCTTGACCTTGCGACGAGATCGGCGGCGGCGACGAATTGCATCGCGCTGCCATATTCGCCAAGGCTGGAAATCTGGGCCGCGATACTGTCGGCAACGACGCCGGCAGTCGAAAATCCCGAAGCGCCTTCCTTCTCGACGCCCTGTCGCGCCGGCCCGCCGGCAGCCGTTTCGCGCAACGCCCGCGCGTAGAGGCTGCGCATGTCCTCGTAGCCATCCAGTCCAAGCCACCGCGCCAGCCGCATCATGGTGCTGTGCGAAACGCCGGCCTGATGCGCCTGCTCGCGCATGGACATCAGCGCGACATCCTTGGGATGATCCAGCACAAAACGCGCGGCGACCCTCAATTGCGGCGGCATGTTCTCGAACCGTTCGACCAACAGCTCGGCCAAAGGACCTTTTTCCATCCTGATATACCCCATTCACCCGATTTGAAGGTTACTCCGCGGAGTCCGGCAATGCAACAGTTGGAACCGAATTGGTTCATGCATTCCAAATGGACTTTCATTTTGGATCGCGCTGCCCTAAGTTGCCTTGGCAACCTGCCGGGACGCTGCATGCGGCTCCGCAGGCTGCGACCTGAATAGTCCCTCAAGGAGACAATGATGGCTGCGACCCCTCCCATTACATCCGGCACCAACGGAACGCCGGAACAGAACCTTGACAAGATGATCAAGCAACAGGAGCGCATGTTTGGACTGGAGATCACGAAAGAGATCGCGAAATCCCAGCACGACATGCTGATGAGCACCGCCAAGACGCTCGGCGAGTCGGCCGAAAAGGCCTAAGCGGGATTCTGGAGCCCCATGCGCCGCCGCAAGCAACCGGCGGCGTACGAGTCCTTCGACTTGGACCGAGACTGGATCTCAAATCATATCGGCGGGAGATGAAGTGGCATGACCGCTAATTCCATCGGTGGGTCCGGGGACTTGAACCCGGCACGCTGGGTCCGCTCGATGATCGTATCCGTCCCTGGATCCGGATCTTCCATCTCGCTCAGCGTCATTCATGGATTTCACGCCGGCGCGGAACTCAGTCTGATCGATCCTCTCTATACGATCGGCTCGAGCACGGAGTCCGATATTGTCCTCAGGGATGCTGGCATAGCGCCAACCCACGCCAGACTGCGGCGCAAGGGCGGCCAGATCGAGATCGAGGCAGTCGGCGGCGACGTGACGCTCGCCACGGGCGAGACCATCCGCGAGGGCCATGGCAGCCGTTGCAGACTGCCGGTCGCTATAACGCTCGGCGATGCCCGTATTCAACTCACCGGTCCGCAGCGGGCGCCGAATCGCTGGTCGCTCTCCAATCGTCCCTTCCTCGTTGCGGGCGCGGTTCTCTTTGCCGTGTTCGTTATCTCCATCGCAGCGAATGGCTTTTCCTTCGCCAAGCCGGATCTTGGCGAGAAGACCTCCTCCATCCCGGGCGGCGAATTGACCAAAGTGGCCTTTGCTGGCGACACAGGTCGGAACGTGATGGACGATTCGTCGCCCGAACAGATGCAAAGCGGTGCCGAAGCGGAAAGCCAGCTCAAGCAGCGTCTCGAGCAATCCGGCATAAGCACGTTGACCGTCCAGCGGTCGCCCGGGCGCCTGGTGGTCACCGGTCTTGTTCCGAATGACAAGAGCGGCGCCTGGACGGAAACGCAATCCTGGTTCGATCAGGCGTTCGGCGCACGTACCCCCCTGGTCTCCAACGTCATGACCGGCAATGCCGAACAGGCCCCGCGTCTGACGCTGCAGGCGATCTGGTATGGCGAGCGGCCTTACGTCATCGCCGCCGATGGCGCCCGCTATCATGAAGGTGCGTTCACCAATGATGGCTGGACCATCAAGCACATCGGCGAGACGGAACTTGTTCTGACCAAGGGCGGCGCCACGGTCGCGCTGAAATATCCGTGAACCGCCGGCTTGAAGGGCCGCGATTCGACACGGCAGCGAAGGACACCGCCGCAGGCCGCGAATTGCGGCAGGCCGAAGGCGCGCACGGCCAGGCAATCTACCGGCGCCGGATGAACGGCATCGGCAGGACCACGAGCCGCGCCCAGGGGGCGAAATCAGTCGCGGGCACGGAAAGGCCCGACACCGCAGAATTCCAGCCCGCGCGCGATTCGGCAGGTGAATCACTCGATGAGATGCTCGTCCAGTTCGTGATGCCCGCCATTCCCGAGCCAGCCGTCCTGCGTCGGTCCGTATCCATTCTCCAGCATCTCGTGACGCAGCTGGTTCCGGATCTCGACGGCGGCGAACAACTCAAGGCCCTCGCCAGAACGCTGATGGAGGATGAAATCCAGCGTCATCGCGATCTGCTTGGCAGGATGCAGGAAGGAATCGAGACCTGACTGATCCGCGTGACACGGTGCAGCTGCTGCACGTCCTGGGCTATCTCTACGGGTGTCACGGGCAGGCAAAGCGAGGCGCGGCGTACCTGCTCATCGCCGCGCAGCTTTCGCCGGGAAATGCCGGCGTGCTGCGGACATTGGCGCATTTGCTCATCCTCGACGGCGAGGCCGACAAGGCGCTCGCAACAATCGCTCGGCTGGAGACCCTGGAGGGAATGGACCATCCGACACTCGGATTGCTGAAGAGCCGCGCTTTGCTGGCCGCCGGCCGCAAGACGGAGGCGCACGACGCCATGCGAAGTTTTCTGTCGCGACGAGGTGCCGAATGACCATCTCGGAGCGCCTTCTGCAATTCCTGGCAAGGCTGTCCCGCCGCAGCGATCTGGTCATTGCGCTCTTGATGCTGGTCGCGGTGGTGATGATGCTCATCCCGCTGCCGACGTTCCTCGTCGACATCCTCATCACCGCCAATATCGCCATCAGCGTGCTCATCCTGCTGGCTTCGTTCTACGTCTCTCATCCGCTGCAGTTCTCCTCGCTGCCGTCGGTCATCCTCGTCGCCACGCTGTTCCGGCTGGCCATCACGATCACCACCACGCGACTGATCCTGCTTCAGGCCGATGCAGGCGAGATCATCACCGCCTTCGGCGCCTTCGTCGTCGGCGGCAGCATCGCGGTCGGCCTCGTCATCTTCCTGATCATCACGGTCGCGCAGTTTATCGTGGTTGCGCGCGGCGCCGAACGCGTCGCCGAAGTGGCCGCGCGCTTCACGCTCGACGCGCTGCCCGGCAAGCAGATGAGCATCGACGCGGAGCTGCGCAACGGCGACATTGACCAGGCGGAGGCACGTCACCTGCGTCGGCAGCTCGAGCGCGAGAGCCAGTTGTTCGGCGCGATGGACGGCGCCATGAAATTCGTCAAGGGCGACGTCATTGCCGGCATTGTCATCATTCTGGTCAATCTGATCGGCGGCTTCTCCGTCGGAACGCTGCAGCACGATATGTCGCTGGGAGAGGCTGCCGCAACCTATTCGTTGCTCACGGTGGGCGACGGGCTGGTCGCCCAGATACCGGCGCTGCTCGTCGCCGTGGCAGCCGGCACGATGGTGACGCGCGTCGGCAGCGCCGACGGCACAGGCGATCTCGGTCGGCAGATAACCAGCCAGCTCCTGCGCGACTCCCGCGCGCTCGCGCTCGCGGCAGTGATCATGATCGGCCTTGCCATGGTGCCGGGCTTCCCTTCCATCGTCTTCCTCGTCCTCGGCGCCACGTTTGGCGCCGGCGCCAATGCAATCAACCGCCGCACCGTCCGGGAACCGGAGCCCGGCGACATCGGCCAGATTGCTGCGGCCGAACGGCCGGGAAGTCCGGCATCGCTTCCAGCGACACCCGTCGCGGCCCTGCCTTCTTCCTACCGCGTTATCGTGCGCCTCGGAGCCGAACTCGGACGCGAGGTCACCGAGCCGGATTTTACAGCGCTTGCCGATGGCGTTCGCCAGGAACTCTACGGCGATCTCGGCATCGACGTTCCACCTATCGGCCTTCAGGTCGACGGGACGCTTCCGCCGCGAGGCATCCGGATCGATCTGGAGAGAGCACCCATCCTGGATGCGGAAATTCCGACCGACCGCGTCCTTGTCGAGGCGGATCCGATGCATCTCGATCTGCTCGAGGTGACTTACGAAAAAGGTCGTTCGATTTCCGGTCGGCGCAAGTTCACATGGGTCGACATCCACCAGGTGTCGGCATTGAACGAAGCCGGACTCGGCTTCTCCACGCCCGTGCAAACGGCGGCGAAATGGACCGCGAACGCACTTCGCCTCTATGCCGGTCATTTCGTCGGAATCCAGGAAACCCGCAAGCTCCTGTCGGAGATGGAGCCGGACTACGCGGACCTGGTCAGACAGGCACAGGAGATCGTTCCGCTGCAGAAGGTCGCGGAGGTGCTTCGGCGGCTCGTCGATGAGAACGTGCCGATCCGCAACTTGCGCCTGATCCTCGAAGCGTTGATCGAATGGGGTCAACGCGAACAGGACGTCGTTCTGCTCACGGAATATGTCCGTACGTCCTTGAAACGCCAGATCAGCTTCCGCGCCGCTGGCCGCGACAACATCATAGCGGCGTACGTTTTGCAGCGTTCGGCCGAGGACACCCTCCGAAGCGCGGTGCAAAACACCTCGACCGGAACGTTCCTGAACCTTTCCGACGATGGCGCGCAGGCCTTGGTCACCGAAATCGAGCGAGCCTTGTCGCAGAGTGACCAGGACGTCTCGCCGGTGGTGCTCGCCGCTATGGATGTGCGCCGTCACATGCGAAGCCTGCTCGCGCACAATGCCATCGAGCTTCCGGTTCTGTCGTTCCAGGAACTCGCGCAGGATTTCAACGTCCAGCCCCTGGCCACGATCGCCGGCCGCTCCGGCAAAGAGCGTGCGCGCAATGTCTCCCATGCTCTTCCGGCGGCTCAGGCGAATGCCGGGCAAGAAGCGACCTCATGATGCCGCCGGGGTGCAGGGAGACATCGGGGGAATCCACATGCTCAGGAGAGGAACGGCATGACAATCCACGATACCGCCGCAGGCGTCCGATCCGCCGCTATCGCCAGGCGGATCGAGGTGCGCTGGCTCGCTGTCGCGGCGGCCTGCTTTCTGCTGGCGTTCTTGTCTTTGATTGCCGACGCCGCAGCGCAGAACGCATCGCCTCTGCCGAGCAAGCCGACACTCGACTTGCCTGTCGGTCAGGGACGTTTGTTGCGATTCAATGAACCGGTCGAATCCGTGCTGATTGCGGACACCACGATCGCAGATCTGCAAATCGTCTCACCCAGCCTGGTCTATGTTTTCGGGCTCAAGCCCGGCCTGACCAATCTCATTGCGGTCAAAGCCGACGAGCAGATCGAGGCAACGGCTCAATTCCGCGTCACGCCCGATGTCACGCCGGCCAATGAGGCCAAGCACGCAATGCAGCCGAACTCGGCGACGAACCTCCACATCTTCGGAACCCGCATCGTCACCACAGGCGAAGCACGGGGCATCGATGAGGCAAGAGACCTCGACAATGTCGCACGCACCTTCTCGCCGCCGGAGCAGCCGCCTTTGAACAACATGACCGTTCAGGGTTCGCAACAGGTCAATATCCGGGTTCGCTTCGCGGAAGTCTCGCGTACCGAGCTGCAGTCCTACGGCGTCGACTGGTCTGTCGGATACAAAAGCGGCGGCTTCGAATTCAACATGTTCCAGGACAATGGCGTGCCTTCCGGCGACGGGAATTTCGGTTTGCACATGGACCAGTCGCACGGCATCAACTTCGATGTCCTCATCGAAGCGCTGCAGCGCAACGGCGTCGTCAAGATCCTGGCCGAACCGAACCTGACTGCCGTGACCGGTCAAACCGCGAACTTTCTTGCCGGCGGCGAGATTCCGGTGCCGATCGCGCAAGGGTCTGACGTCACGACCGTTCAATACAAACCTTTCGGTGTGTCGCTTGGCTTCACCCCGACGCTGATCGGGCGCAATCGCATCGCGCTCCATGTCCAGCCGGAGGTCAGCTCCCTGTCGGATGCCGGCTCCGTCAGCGCCAACGGCTTTGCCATGCCGAGTTTCGTGGTGCGACGAGCGGACACGACTGTCGAGGTGGCAAGCGGCCAGACCTTCGCGATCGCGGGACTCTTCCAGCAACGGACCTCGCGCAACCTGGAGAAGTTTCCGGTTCTCGGCGACGTGCCGGTGCTTGGTCCGCTTTTCCAGTCACAGCGTTTCCAGCGCGAAGAGACGGAACTGGTCATCCTGATCACGCCCTATCTGGTCGCGCCCGTGCGCGACAGTCTTGCCACGCCGCTCGATCGTGCGGCGCCCAAGCGGCACAGCCGCAAGCGTGTCAATGACGCCTCCGCGATGGGCCTGATCGTCAAATAAGGGGAACTGCCATGACGTCGCCCATTGCCCGCTACGCCATTTTCCCGGTGCTGCTTTTGTCGGGCTGCATGAACAGCCCGCGGGAACCGCAGGATTATTCTCCGGGCTACAGCTATGTTTCGACCGATACCGGCGGTTCCGAAAAGGGCGTCACAAGCTCCGTCCTTGCTCCCAACGCTTGTCTGGCGGAGCCGGCCGACGACGACAACACGCCGGCGGCGACCAAGCTCACGATCGTCTCGGGCGTCGGCTCCCACCTGCCGCCTGGCTGTGCCAACGCCTACAATCTCCAGCGCATGGCCGAAAGCCAGCGCGACCTGGTCGAAGGCCGGCAGATGGGGAAAGCGGCGGCCGCGCCGAGCGCGAGGGCGGCGCGGCGCTACCTCGACGGTGAAGAAGCTCCCACCGGCGGAGCCAACAGCGCGCCGCCGGCGCCGCAGACAACACTGCCTGTCGAGTAGCGGCAGATGCGGCTTTGCCCACCCAGCCCTACTCCCACCAGCCATATTGGCAGCGGGCTCGATAGAAGCCGCCTTCGGGCCTCACGGTCCCGCCCGCCGAAGCGGTTCAGCATTTCACGAAAAAGCCGAGCCGCTCCAAGTATCTGTTTTTACGCAATTCCGGACGGAAAACCGTTACGCACTTTCTCTGGAATTGCTCTAGCCGAGGATAGATCCGAGCGCCTTGGCTCTGGCCTGCGTGCTGCCCTTGGTCCGTATGGCCTTGGCACGCGCCAGCAAGGTGCTGACCTCCTTGGTCGTCAGGCCGATCGGCGGCGAAGCCTTGACCTGGTCTTCTTCTCCAAGAAGTCCGTACACCACCACGATGTTGCGCTTGTGGTGCAGTTGCGCGTTGGGTGCGGCGGAGACCTTCTGAACCAGCGGAAGCGCGGCGGAGGAATTGCCCTCGAGCGCGGCCGCCAGCGCCATGTTGGTCTCGATATCGAGGTCGCCTGGCGCCAGCTTCAACGCCTGCGCGAAGGTCGCTTGCGCCTCGGCGGTCTGGCCCGCGAATGTCTGCGCCACGCCGAGCCGGTTGTAAGCGCTGCTGGTATTGACCAGCGGCGCCGCCTGCGCCAGGGCGCGCATGCCGGCATTGACATCACCCGTCTCGATCATCGCCGAGCCAAGTCCGAGCATGGCCTGCCCGTCATTGGGAGCCTTGGCAAGCGCCGCCTGATAGGCCTTGGCGGCTTCGTCAGGATAGCCAGCCCGCATGTAAGCCTCGCCCGCCTTGACCAGCGCGATCGGCATAGCGTCCGGCATCGCCGCCGCGCGCTGATAGAGCGCGATTGCGGTATCGCTGTCTCCGCGCGCGTCGATATCGTCCGCAAGCTTGATCAAGCGTTCCGACTGCGAGGACGGAGCCTGGGCTTTCGCCTTGTCGGTATCGGTTTTGGTCGTCTGACAACCGGTCAATGCCAGCATGACGACGACTGGCAAGAATACGACATGCTGCCGCATATCCACCTCTCCGTATTCAAGCCCGCCGCAACCTTACACAGGACGTCGGCCGGCTGGAACCACACCAGTGCGATAAGATTGCAACATGGCCGAAGAAGCTGAGGAAAAGAAACTACCGGCATCCGACAAGAAGCTTCGCGACGCCCGGCGGAAAGGTCAGGTTCCGCAGAGCCGCGACCTGGTTTCGGGCTTCACGCTCCTTGCAGCTCTTGCCTACCTCTATTTTGCCTGGCCGATGCTCGTCGAGCACGTTTCGGAGCTGGTGCGGATCGTGACGGAACCCGGCAGCACATTCGCGGAGGTCAGCATGCGAGCCATGCGCCATTGGCTCTGGACCTTGATGCTCATAACCCTGCCGATGGTCGCGATCGTCGTGGCGCTCACCGCTGTCTTCGGCATGCTGGGAACGTTCGGGCCGGTCTTCTCGTTCGAGCCGCTCAAACCGCAATTCGATCATATCAATCCGGCGAAGGGCCTGCAGAAGATCCTGTCGCTCCGCAACGTCATCGAGTTCACCAAGGGCTTGGCCAAGGTGGTGTTTCTGGCGAGCCTGTTCGTACTCATCCTGACCGCATGGCTTCAGCCGCTCTTCGATGCGCCAGGCTGCGGGTCTTCATGTCTCGAGCCGGTTGTCCAGGCGATGCTGACGCCATTTGGAGTGGCGGCCGCCCTCGCCTTTGTCGTCATAGGCCTGATCGACGTCCCCATTCAGCGCTGGCTGTTCCTGCGCGACATGCGCATGACCACCACCGAGTACAAGCGCGAACACAAGGATCTCGAGGGAGATCCGTTGATCCGGCATGAGCAGCAGCGGCAGCGGCGCGAGGCGGTGATGCAGCCCGCGAGGCTCGGCGTCGTAAACGCGGTCATCGTCTTTGTGTCCGGCGACCGCGCTGTGGCGCTTCGCTACATCAAGGGCGAAACGCCCGTGCCGACGATCGTCGGCAAGGGCCGGGACCACGCCGCCAACGAGATGGCCGCTCAGGCACGCCAGGCCGGCATTCCCGTTGTCGAAGATCCTACCCTCGCCAAAACACTCTTCGAGCGGACGAATGTTGGATCCTATATCGGCCAGGAGGTGTTCTCGCCGGTGGTTCGCCACCTTGTCCGGCTCGGGCTTACTTGAAAGCGATCAAGACAAGCGCAGCAATCAGGTGGCTCCCTCTGGCCTTCAGCATTTCGAAGACTGTGCCACCGCTCAGCCGACTGTCAGGAGAACGTTAGATGTTGGCCTCGCGGCGAGCCAGCACGCTTGAGTGGTGCCAATGAACCGGAGCGAATTCCGCAATATCTTCGCTCAAGCGAGACGGCTGTGATGCCTCCCGCTTGCTGCTGCCGTCGCCAGGATCCGAGCCCGACGATAGGCGTCCGGGATCGACAAAGCCCATACGAACAACCCGAACGCATGTCGACCGATGTACGACTGATCCGGTGTTGTCGTCATGTAGCTGATCACCGAAAAGAAAAGCACGAAGAAAGCAAACGCCCGCCCGCGCTTTGCGTCGCGTACAGCGAAGTGACCCGCCCCGGGGAAGAGTATCGCCAAAGCAAGGACCAGGTAAGGATTGATTGGCTTGGCCATCGACGACCTCAGGCGGCTTCGTAGACTGGAATGGTGGCCTCGCTCGCAGCCATCGCCTCGCTCAAGGACTTCGCCTCCGTGACCGCCTTGCTGACGAGGTCGGTCGAAATCGTTGCGACGGCAAAGCGGATCTGCCGCAGGAATAGATGTGCTGCGCGCTCTCCCTGGGCGGCCTGACGGATCACCCGGGTGCCGCGCGGTGAAATGACGGCTTCCTTCACGCCCGGATCGGAAAAGAGGCTGCGGAACATCGTTGCGGCACGCTCGACCTGCCACGCAGTGGCGCGACCGTCGCCCCGCATCAATAGCGAAGCGTCCATCTCCGGTGGCGCCATCCACTCAGGCAAGTCGTGGACGAGCGAATAATATTCAGCGCCGGTCGGGCGGGCGAGCGCGCCAATCGCTGGCCGGTTGCGCTCGCGAAGTTCGCTTAGCGTCACCCTGAGCCAGAGCTGCGGCAGTCGGCGCGTCACCATGGTGTCGGCAAGGAGTTCGACACGGACCTGCCTGCCGTCCTCAAGGTTGCTGACGAGAATGGGAAACTGGTCGGGAGCGAAAGTGATCCGAACGTCTAGAAAAAGCGTCGCCGCCTCGTCAAGAAGCCCCCTGCGCTGCGCGAGGATGGCACGATGGTCGCTGATCGCCCGCTTGCCCATCCAGGCGCAGGTAGCGGCGACAAATGCGGCAAGAGCGATTGTGGTGATCATTCGAGATCGCCTTGATGAGGACGTGGCGGCGCGGAAGGCATGCCGCCACGTCTAACGGGTTCAATAACCGGCGGGCTTCGGCCAGGGCATGGTGAACTGGTCACCCCGGCGCACGAACTGGTAGCGCCGGAAATGGAACCAGAGCGATGCCACGATGTAGAAGCACATCATCGCGCTGAGCTGTGTGCCGTAGCCGAGGAACACCGCGAAATAGGCCGCGGCGCATAGCGTCAGCAGGACGATCACCGGCAGCGGATGAAGCGGATGCACATAGCCGCGCTTGATCGTGTCGAGCGGCCATTTGCGCCGGAACATGACCATATTGAAGGTCATGAAGGTGTATCCGAGCAGGCCCGACAGGATCGAGAAGGTCACGACCTGGTCGAGCGGCGCACCAAGCGCGAAGATGAGCGCGATGGGAACCAGGAATACAATCGACCGGTACGGCGTACGATAGACCGGGTGCACCGCGCCGAACCAGCTCGGCAGGTAGCGGTCACGCCCCATCGAGAACCAGGCGCGCGAGGCGTCGTTGATGCATCCGTTCGCCGAGGCGAGCGTCGAGAACATTGTGCCGACGAAGAGGAGCACCATCAAACCGGCATTGCCCGTGACGCGCGCGGCGTCGAAGAGCGGCGTTCCGGCTTGACCGAGATATTCCCAAGGCAGGAGGCCTGAGCAGACATACCAGGTCATGGTCGCGGCAATCAGCAGCGTCATGATGCCGGCCATGGTGCCGTAGGGCAGCGAACGCGCCGGCGATCGCACTTCCTCGGCGGCCTGGCAGGTTCCCTCGATGCCGAGATAATACCACAGGCCGAAGTGCAGAGCCGCGACGATGCCGATCCAGCCATAGGGAAGCGGAGATGTCGTGATCGCCGAAAAGTCCATCGGCACGGCGGAGGCACCGAGTTGCACCGAGACGAACAGGGCAATGATTGCCAGGAAGGCAATGGCCGTAATGACCAGATTGAAGGTCAACGTGGCCAGCACACCGCGAAAATTGAGCCATGCCAGGAACATGATGGAAAGGATGATGAACGGCTTCTGGTTGAGGCCGGTATGGCCCATCATCCCCGCGACCGTGTCGAGCAGATAGCCCACGGTTATCGCGTTGGCCGCCTCGAGCATGGTGTAGGCCATGACAAGGAACAGGCCGACATTGAAGGCCATCAACGGCCCGACGATGTGCTTGGCCTGAGCATATTGGCCGCCAGCGGCGGCAATGGTCGACGTCACTTCGGAGTCGATCATCGCCACGCAGGTGTAGAGCAGACCAGCCACCCAGCAGGCGGCGAGCCCGGCGATCATCCCGCCTTTGCCGACAGAGAAGTTCCAGCCCATATATTCGCCGACGAGCACGATGCCGACGCCGAGCGCCCAGATATGGGCGGGGCCAAGAACGCGCAGGAGTTGAAGCCGCTCGGTTGCGGGTGCGGTTATAGTCGCGTTTGCCATTTCCGTCCCTCAGATCTGGTGGCGCTCGGCCGTGACCTCGATCTCGCCTTCGCGTGATGAGGTCAGCAACTCGTCATCGTAGGTGGTGTCGATGCGAATGAGATTGATGAGCATCAGAGCACCGAACATGGCTGACAAGGCCCAGGCCAGGTATTCAAGAATGTTCCAGACATCCATGACCGCCTCCCCTATCGCCGCTTTGGATCGAAGCGCTCTTCGATCACTTCGCGGTATTCCCTGTCGGAAAGCCGCACAACCAAGACAAAATAGCCAATCACCAGCACCGCCATGACGATCAGCGGGGCCCAGTTGAAACTGTAGTCGAAGCGGGCGGTGATGATATCGTTCGCCGCAGCCGGGTCGGCAATTCCGATCGCCGCCCATTGCTTGGCCTCAGTCGCATTCTGACCGAGAGCTTCCCAGGTCGGATTGGCGATCGGGTTAGGCGTTTTGGCGGCGCCGGCAAAGCCCAGGTAAAGGGGCAAATAGAGGGCGCCCACCGTCAGCACGAGCAGGGTAAAGACGTCGAAGACCTGACCGGCGAGGCCCTGTTTGGGAGGTTGATAGGCCATTTGCTAGCTCCTTAGCCCCGGCGCCTGCGCATCTCGTCAAGATGCTTGATGTCAAGGCCGTAGATGAAATGCTTGTCTTCCTCATAGTGGCGCAGCATGGCGACAATGGCCGCCGTGTTGAACGCCAACACCAGTCCGCATGCGACCGACAGGATGATGCGCATGGCGGGGATCGAGATGTACGGCCAGACGCTGAACAGCGCGAAAAGAAGTGTGCCCCATAGCACGATGACGAAGGCCAACAGGCCTGCGCGATCGCGAGCGTGCATTTTGTCGATGCGCTGGTTGAGGCTGAGCTCGCCAGCTCGACTACTGATTGTTGCTTCCATCTGTTCTCCTCCAGGCGGCCATTTTCGGCTTTGTTGCGCTTTTGCGGATGGGAATATTAATTTCCCAACAGGAATATCTGGCAAAGTTAATTTCGTGTCAAGCGACGCGATGCAGATAGTGGATGGCGTCAGCAAAGCAGTGATGCTCCTGAACAGATTTGAACCTGGATATGGGTTGCCTTCGCGCGCCACGCGTTCGCCGTCGTCCCGACAGGGTTTGGGGGCCACGCCTTTTCGGATGCGCGGGGCGGCCGCCGAAAGCTGCAAAGCCGCCTCGGGTTCCCGGCGGAACTGCACTCGGCGATCAGAGCTTCCGGCGCTGATCCATCAACCGGTTAAATGCGAGGCCGGGTCATGCCGGTCTAATCAGCAAGAACGCAGTTCCTGCTCCGGCAGGGGTCACTCGTAGATCGGAAATCGGCTGACCAAATCGTGCACTTCCTCGCGCACAGCCGCCTCGATTGCTGCGTTGCCGGCCTCGCCATTTGCAGCCAGCCCATCGATCACGCTCATCGTCAGGCGTCCGACCTGACGGAATTCTTCTACGAGGAAGCCACGTGTGGTGCAGGCCGGGGTGCCTAGGCGGATGCCCGACGTCACCATCGGTCCCTGCGGGTCGAACGGGATGCCGTTCTTGTTGCAGGTGACATGGGCGCGACCGAGTGCTGCCTCGACTGCCTTGCCGGTCAGACCCTTTCGACGCAGGTCGACCAGCATTAGATGCGTGTCGGTACCGCCCGAGATAATATCGACGCCGCCTTCGGACAGCGTCTCGGCCAATGCCTTGGCGTTTGACACCACATTTGCCGCATAGAGCTTGAATTCGGGCGCCAGCGCCTCACCGAATGCGACGGCCTTTGCGGCGATGACGTGCATCAGCGGTCCGCCCTGGAGGCCGGGGAACACCGCCGAGTTGATCTTCTTGCCGATCTCCTCGTCATTGGACAGCACCGTGCCGCCACGCGGGCCGCGCAGGGTCTTGTGTGTGGTCGTCGCCACCACATGGGCATGGTCGAGGGGATTGGGGTGGACGCCGCCCGCCACGAGGCCGGCGAAATGCGCCATGTCGACGAACAGTTTGGCGCCGACTTCGTCGGCGATCTCGCGAAAGGCTTTGAAATCGATGGTGCGCGGATAGGCGGAACCGCCGGCAAGGATCACCTTGGGCCGGTGCTTGCGCGCCAGATCGCGCACCTCATCGAGGTCGATGCGATGAGTGTCGGGGCGAACCCCGTAGGAGACGACATTGAACCACTTGCCGGACTGGTTGACCGGCGCGCCATGGGTGAGATGCCCACCGGCGGACAGATTAAGCCCCAGGAAGGTGTCGCCAGGCTGCATCAGCGCCATGAAAACCGACTGGTTGGCCTGACTGCCGGAGTTCGGCTGCACGTTGGCGAACGAGCACCCAAACAGCGTCCTGGCGCGGTCGCGCGCCAGATCCTCGACTTCGTCGACGAACTGGCAGCCGCCATAGTAACGACGGCCGGGATAGCCCTCGGCATATTTGTTGGTCAGCACCGAACCTTGTGCCTCAAGCACCGCCCTGGAGACGATGTTTTCGGAAGCTATCAGTTCGATCTCGTTGCGCTGACGAGAGAGCTCCCGCTGCATGGCGTCGCTGACGGCACGATCTGCGACAGCTACGCCTGCGCGGAAGAACCGGCTTGCTGCGCCGGTGTCAGGCTTGGTCGAAATATTCATGAAGCTCCTCCCATACGGCGCGACGCAGCGCCAATATTGTGATCATCCGGTCCAGCCCAGGCCGGTCGAAATGCAATTGATCGAAAGCAGCAGCGCGTTGACCGCACGCTTGGGCTTTGCGGTCGAGCCGTCCTGGGCACGGACCTCGCGCAAGAGCTGCACCTGCAATCGATGAATGCCGTCCAACTGCGGTCTGATGCGATCGAAGTGCTGCTTGAAGGCGGGGAAGCGCTTTGAGACCTTCAGGCCGCCGTTGATCTCGGCAATGGTCTTGCGCGTGAGCGCATATTCGGCGGCAATCTTGCGGTAGATCCGTTCCGACAATTCGGGATCCTGCACCAAGCCAGCATAGAGCCGACCGATCTCCATGTCGGTTTGGTAAAGTCCCTTGTCGACCTCGTCGACGATGAGGCGGAAAAAGCGCGAGCGCTCGAACATCTGCTTGAGCAGTTCCAGCCCTGCGCTACCGCGAACAGCGAGGAAGGAATTTAGCGCGCTGCCGATGCCGTACCAATTGGTCAGCAGATGCCGGTTCTGGCTCCAGGCGAAAACCCAAGGGATGGCGCGCAGGTCGGAGATGTCCCGAGCACCGAAGCGGCGGGCCGGGCGCGAGCCGATCTTAAGCAGCGACAGCTCTTCGACAGGGCTCGCTTGATTGAAATAATCGATGAAGCCCGGCTCATTGATCAGGCCCGAGTAGGATGCCTGCGACATGCCGGTCAAAGCCTCCAGAGCCTCGCTGAACTCAGGGATTTCCTTTAACTCAGGCTCGTTGTGTGACTTGACGCTGTGGGCCAAGACGCTCGCGGCCAGGATCTCGAGCTGGTAGAGACCTGTGCCGCGATTTGCGAATTTCGACGACACGACCTCGCCTTGCTCTGTCACGCGCATGACACCGGCAACAGTGCCGGCAGGCTGGGCAGCGATCGCCCGACCGGTCGGCGCACCGCCTCGACTGACGGAACCGCCGCGGCCGTGGAAGAAGCTGATCGTGATCTTGCGCTTCTGACTGAGGGCGTGGATACGCCTTTGCGTCTTGTTCAGTTCCCAGTTCGAAGCCAGGAACCCGCCATCCTTGTTGGAGTCGGAGTATCCCAGCATGACTTCCTGCCGGTTACCGAAATCGCGCACGGAGCGGCGCACAATCGAGACCGAAAGAAGCTGATCCAGAACATCGGCGGCCGCGCGCAGATCGGCGATGGTCTCGAACAGCGGCACGACGCGCAGGGCAATCGCGCCGCTGCCGTCGAGCGCGGTGGCCATACCGCAATATTGCGCAAGCACGTAAACAGCCAGCAGGTCTTCTGAAGACCGCGTCATGCTCAAGATGAAGGCGCCAATCGCACCTCCGTTCAGCCCGGAGGAGGCTTCGCGGATGACATCGAAGAGGTCGAGGAGTTCACGCGCCTCATCCGAAAGCAACTGCGGTTCGACGATAAGCTGTTCGCCAGTGGAGAGTGCTGTTCGGATGCGCTTCGTCCATTGCGGCGTGTCGGGCGTCGGCGCCTGATCCCCGTCCATATGCCTGAAGAGCTCGGCCAGCACCCGATTGACGACCGTCGAGTTCTGGCGAATGTCCAATGCAACTGTGCGAAAACCAAAGGTCTCGACCTGCTGACGCAAAGGGCGGACGAAGCGCCGCGCAACATGGTTGCCGCCCAGTTTGGCAAGGACCGTTTCGACATGTCTCAGGTCGATCCTGAACAACTCTGAGCGGGCATACGGCTTGGCCACGGTCTCACCGAGCATCGCCCGCAAGCGATCCAGCATCGCGGCCGCGAACTGCCTCAGCGGTTCTCCCGGGTTGCGCGCCACAATCTCGCGAGCTGTACCGGTCCGGTGCAGCGCCTGGGCAAGCGCCTTGGTGAAATCTTCCGGGATCTCGACGACATTGGCGCTGACGCTGAGCACGGTGACCAACCGTCGAACCTGCTGGATGTACCAGCCAATGACGGCATGACGGCACTCCGTGAGCGCCCGGACCGTCGTCTTTGCCGTGACATTCGGATTGCCGTCGCGATCGCCGCCGATCCACGACGCGTAGCGCATGAAGGACGGCACCTCGATGTCGTATTGCGGGTAGTGGCGGGCAAACGCCTCCTCGACGGCATCATAGATCTTCGGAGTCGCCTCGAAGATCACTTCCCGGAAGAAATGCAGGCCCCATGAGATCTCGCTCTCGACCGATGGCCGCTCAAGCCGCAACTCGCCCGACATCCACAAAAGCTCGATCTCGCTCCTGAGGTCGTCAATGAGTTGCTCGCGCTCCCGCGGCGCCCAGCGCTGCTGCTCGAGCTCGGTGAGCTTGCGATAGATGCGCCGGTGAATTTCGAGAACGGTGACACGCTTGGCCTCGGTCGGGTGGGCGGTCATGGTTGGCCCGACATTCAGCGTGTCGAGGGTGGTCTGCAATTCCTCGGCCGGGTAGCCGGCGGCGGCTATCTCGCCGACGACATTGGCGAAGGAGCCAACCACCTCGTCCGCGCCACCCATCTGCTCGAGTTCTCGGCGTGAACGCATCGCGAGCAATTCGTTGGCGATAGCGACGAGTTGGAACCATATACCGGTCGCCTGGAGCGCCGGGATGCGCTGATCATCGGCGAGAGTGTCAAGGCTAACGCGCCCGGTCAGAACCCCGGCTAAGCCGGGCTCACGTTCGCTGACTACAGAGGTCAGCAGCCTGAACAGAAGACTTCTGACATCCTCGTGACAGCTAAGCGGTCTGCTGTCGTCCACAGCGGCACCCATTCTTCCAAGCGTTGTCCCGAGCCAACCGAACGAGGCGGACATCCCGGGCTTCTCCATCTGGAAGCAGATAGATTTTCCGCCTTCTTGAAAACGCCCGGACGGGTAGATTTGCCATTCGTTCGGGTGGGTTGGAGCACCAACCGAATGATGGTCGGCAGGGCCGAACCTGGGACCACCGAATGGACCATAAATCACGATCTTGCCAGCATTGGTCCAGCGCGATTCGGAGCTAGACACTGCTTAACTCTTATGCAAATATGTTGCCTTATAGGAAATAAAGCGAGATAATTGGACCGAGGGGTTCACATTCCATAACCGCGCCAGCTCGGCGCGTTTCATGGGGGACCTCAGGAAGAGACTTGGACATGGATATGCACAAGGTATTTCCGGATCTCTTTGAAGGGCATGCGCCGATCACCCTGCAGAACGCTTTTCATGAAGCGCTCGAGGCGCTCGAGGAATGGAGCGAGAAAGCTGAAGAGCCACTCATTCCGATCCACGGCGTCGCCATGCCAATCAGCAGCGTTTTCGTCAGGATGAGCGACTGCACCGATCTGATGCCGCTCAGAACACAAGGTGTGCTGGAGGCGATCATCGGCAGGGATCTAGTTCGCGCCTCAGGACGGATGCTTTATGCTGACGCAGCGAGGCTTGCGATGCCCCTGTGCGCTGCGCGGACAGACCCTGACGCCCTTCCCGCTTACCCCTGACGCGAACCGACGAAGGTGAGCGCAGCGCTCAGTCTTTCCTTGGATAAGCCACAGGGGTCGCGATTTGCATCAAAGCCGCCCGGCAGCCGTGAATAGCGCAAGGACGACAGGCTTCGCGATCGGCGACCGAGTGACCTACCGCCCCGAATTCAGGATTGCCAAGGCCAGTGAGAGGGCAAGGCCGATGCGGGCCATGGAAAATCCTCAACGGCGAGTTCAAACGCGCCCGCGGTTTCTCTCGCCGGCGTAGAGCGCAACAGCCATCGCCCGGTTGCGGACGTCCAGTTTGTCGTAGAGGTTCCTGAGGTGATACTTGACTGTATTCTCGGAAATCCCGGTGCGGGTCGCGATCTGCAGATTGGTCCAGCCGTCAGCCAGCACTGAGAGCAGCTCGCGTTCACGTGTCGTGAGCCGCGACATCGGCGTGTCGTTGATTTTGGAGACGTCCAGGTAAGGGACGCAGATTCGTCCATTGGCGACCGCGACCAGAGTGTCGAAAAGGATCGCCGGGTCGTCGAACTGATAGCAGAACCCCTGGACGCCCAGGCGTACGCACTGCTTGAGGATAGCGATGTCGTGATCGTTGGAAAAGATCACGAGGCGCGCATGCAGGCTGCGCCGCTGCATCGCTGTCAAAACACCGACGGCATCCATGTCCGACAATTTCCACCCGAGCACGGCGACGTCGAACTGAGGGGGTGTGGCTGCCGCCGCTCGGAGAAAAGCCTCGCCGGCCTGGACGCTGTCAACGAGATCGAAGCGGCCGTCTCGCGAGATCATATCCCCAAGGGCGGCGACCACGAGCGGATTGCGCTCGCCGATCAAGATCCTGAATCTGCTCTTTTCGGGCATTGACCCACCTAAGTCCCGACACCTCGGCGCTGACCTTCGACGCGGCGGCACTCGTGCGCGTTGCCGGCCGTAGCTCTTGCGCCCTCTTACTTGCAGTCCTCTACTGTTGGCTGACCACTTGCTGCTTCAACAACGTTTCGGCATCCGATCCCTGCCAGCAATCCGTCATGAAATTCCTAGCATGAATTTAATTTTCCTTCTAGTACAATCAGCCAGATCGACGCACTGCTGGATTGGGCCTTTCGCGGCATGAGCCAAGCGCGCTACGCTGGCGCTGGCTTGGTCGTAGGCGCTGTCCTCGGAAGAGATATTACTCAACGATTGCCGAAAACGACGAAGGGCCCCGCCTGACTGCGGCGCCGCACCCGCATGCCCTCAATTTCGATTGTCCATCGCTCCATCGGCGTGGATGCGAGGAATGCTACTGCATCAACAATATCTGCAGGTCCGCGACATTGGTGCCGGTAGCGCCAGTCATCAACAAATCTCCAGACATTGCCAACGCTGCATAGGAATCATTGTTGCCTAGCAAGACGGCGGGCTCCGGACCGAAATTGCGGATCCGGGACGTGGACCCGGCGTCGACGATACCCCCGGCCGCATCGGTGGGGCCGTCGCGGCCATCGGTACCGCCGCTCAGAAACACCCAAGTGCGGCGGATCGCTTTCTCTTCATTGGCCAGCGCGAACCGCAGCGCCATTTCCTGATTGCGTCCTCCTTTGCCTGTGCCTGAGACCTCGACCGTTGTCTCGCCGCCGGCGATCACTGCCACCGGTCCTGCGTGGCCGGCATGTTCGATTGCGATACCGTGGAGCGTGCGGGCGGCGTCACGGACATTGCCCGACAACCAGTCGGCGGCCTTTATGACATGATTGCCGCGTTGCCGGGCTTTTGCCGTCACGCTTTCAACACTGATGCGGTTGGAGCCGACGACCACATTCTCGATGCGGTCGAATATCGCTTCTGAAAAGCGCTCATCCGGCGAAAGAAGAGCCTGCTTGAACGCCAAGTCGACACCATACTTCGAAAGCACACTGTGCGCGTGGGAAACGGAGGCGTAGAGCGGGGCTGTCGGGCCGCTAGCCACTAGGCGAACGTCATCGCCGGGCACATCCGAGACAATGAGCGCCAATACGTCGGCCCTCGATGCCAATTGCGCCAAGCGTCCACCCTTCAGGCGCGAAAAATGCTGCCTGACAGTGTTGATTTCCCGAATGTCGGCGCCCGAACGGATGAGGTTTTCATTGAGCGTGATCTTGTCAGCCAGTGACAGCCCGGAGGAGGGAGCACACAACAGCGCCGAGCCGCCACCGCTGACGAGTACGAGAATAAGGTCGCCAGGCTCCACCGATCGGGCAAGACTCTCGACGGCACAGCCTGCGTCGAGGCTGCCCTGATCTGGCAGGGGGTGCCCGGCCGTGATAACCGCCGCGCCATCGATCGCCACCGCATTTTCGGCATTGGTGACGGCCACAGCCTTATGCAGCTTGCCACCAATCAAAGGCAATGCCGCGCAAGTCATTGCGCAAGCTGCCTTGCCAAAGGCGATAGCGGTGACGCGCCTGGCCTTTTCAAGTCTGTCAGAGTGTCGTGCCAGCGCAGCGGCAACCGCTGGGCCGGGCTCGGCCGCAGCGACGCCCGTCCGAAACAGGTCGACCGCCTGTTTACGGAGATCCATCAGCGCCGTCGCAGGCGCCACAGTCACACCACCCGATCCGGAGCGGGTTTGCCCTCGAAGAAGGCAGTGAGATTCTCGAGGGCCTTCATGCCCATCGCCTCTCGTGTTTCGGTAGTCGCACTGCCAAGATGGGGAAGCAGAACCACGTTTTCCCGAGCAAGGAGGCCGCGGGGCACTGCAGGTTCTTCGGCGTAGACGTCGAGCCCGGCTCCAGCGATCACCCCCTTGTCGAGCGCGTGGATAAGGGCAGTCTCGTCGATCACATCCCCGCGCGCCGTATTGATGAGGAAAGCGGTCGGCTTCATGACTGAGAGCCTTGCTTCACCAATCAGATGCTTGTTTTCGGCTCCACCTGGACAATGAAGCGAGACGAAGTCGGACTCCGCCAGCACGGCTTCGATGGATGGAAGTTGCCGGGCAGAGATCAACCGGATCTCGTCGTCGTCGACCTTGGAACGATTGTAGAAGACGACGTCCATGCCGAAGCCGAAATGCGCCCGGCTCGCCATGGCCTTGCCGATGCGTCCCATGCCAATGATCCCGAGCTTTTTGCCTGAAACCTTCGTGCCGATGAGATGGGTTGGACACCATCCCTTCCAGGCACCGGCGCGCAGTTGTCGCTCACCCTCGCCGGCACGGCGTGCCACCAACAGGAGCAAGCTCATCGCAATGTCGGCCGTGCAATCCGTCAGTACTCCCGGTGTGTTGGTGACGGCAATGCCGCGGTCTCGAGCAGCCGCCACGTCTATGTGGCTGAAACCGACACCAAAGTTGGCGAGCAACCTGGTGCGACAGCCTTCGGGCGGAAATACTGAGGCAGGCAGTCGATCGCTCACGGTGGGAAGGATTGCGTCATAGGCCTGGAACGCCGTCGCGAAATCTGCTGGCGTCAACGGCACATCATCGGCATTCAGTACCGCATCGAACCGTTCCGTCAGAAGCTTTTCCACCTTGGCCGGCCAACGTCGGGTTACAATGATACGCGGCTTCATTTGGATCCCCCAACCTTGCCCAAGCGACCATGCGAAACCGCCAGGCTGGCAGCAGCGGTCCGCGATGTTGACGGCGATTTCGACGGGCCAGGATACCCGACCAGACGTCCGCCCACGCTCACGCCGCCTTCTTCGTCCGCGCCAGCGTGTCGGCAACGACCTCGCCGAAGGAGGCGGGCGTCGGGACGATGACGACGCCGGCTTCCTTCAGGATTTCGACCTTTTCCTGCGCCGACTCGCCGAAGGCGGAGATGATGGCGCCGGCGTGGCCCATGCGGCGGCCTTTCGGTGCTGAGAGCCCGGCGATGTAGGCGATCAGCGGCTTGCGCATATTGTCGCGCGCCCAGATCGCGGCTTCGGCTTCCTGCGGGCCGCCGATCTCGCCGATCATCACCACGGCGTCTGTATCCTCGTCGCGCTCGAAGAGCTGCAGAATGTCCTTGAAGGAGGAGCCGTTGATCGGATCGCCGCCGATGCCGACGCTGGTCGAGACGCCGATGCCCAGCGCCTTCATCTGCGAGGCCGCCTCGTAACCCAGCGTGCCGGAGCGGCCGACGATGCCGACGCGGCCGGGGAGATAGATGTTGCCGGGCATAATGCCCATCAGCGCCTGCCCGGGGGTGATGACGCCGGCGCAGTTCGGGCCGACGAGGCGCATGCGGTCCTCGAAGCGGTAGCGGCGCATGTAGCGCTTGACCTGCATCATGTCCTGCGAGGGGATGCCGTCGGTGATGCACACGCAAAGCTTTATCCCGGCATCCGCCGCCTCCATGATCGAATCGGCGGCAAACGGCGGCGGCACGA